>NZ_JBFTPY010000011.1:0-170076 GCF_056398725.1 Arthrobacter sp. 01T425
TTCACATCGACGTGGATCATCGCTCCAGGAGTCTCATGCTCGTAGCGGCGGATGACCTCCCCGGTGCGCTTGTCCACGTGATGCAGCCGGTTCAGCCGGCACCGGACCAGAACCGCGTGCACGGTCGAGGCCGGCATGGCCAGCTTCGCCCCGATCGCGACCGGCCCCAGACGCTGCTTCCAGCGCAGATGCACGACCTTGCGCACCAGCTGCTGCGGCGTCCGGTTCGCCACCCGGTGCGGGCGCGAGGACCTGTCGGCCATGCCGTCCTGACCCATCGCGGCGTAGCGGGTCGCCCACCGTTTGGCCGTGGGCCAGGCGCAATTGAACTGCTCGGCAGCCCGGGACACCGGCCAGCCGTGATCTACGACCAGACGCGCGACGCGCAAACGTTGGCGTGGAGTCAAAGCGGCATTAGCGTGAGACATTGAGGACCTCCTGGTCGCTGCAGCGGTTGTCTAAGCAACTCCACTGTGCAACCGGAGGTCCTCACCTTTAGGTCAACGACTCCAGCGAGTCATCACATTCACCGAACCAACGTCCCTGGGCAGTACAGCTAGGGCTGCGGCTGGGGTTCGGCCCGCCGCGCGAAGGCCGGTGCGTGCTCGGGGCGCGGGCCAAAGGCGATGAAGCGGGGAATGATGGTGCGGAACACCGGAACGTGCCGGGCAAAGAACAATGCCGCGGCCGGAGCCTTGGACCGCTTCCCGGTCAGGATCGGGCCGAAGACTGCCCTCTGCATGAGCCGTTGGACGCTCTGCACAATGACGGTGGGCAGCCGGCGCCGCCGCTCGACTTTCTCCAGGTCTGCCGTGGTCACCCGGCCCCGGAGCAGTGCGGGGGCAAGGTACTCGGCGGCGGCGGCCGCGTCCTGGATGGCGAGGTTGATTCCGACGCCGCCGGCCGGGGACATCGCGTGCGCGGCGTCCCCGATGAACAGCAGCCCGTTGATGTGCCACGAGTGCAGCCGGTTCAGCCGCACGTCGAGCCAGTGGAGGTCATCAAGGGATTCGATGGCGTCAACCCGGTCCGCAAGATCCGGGCGGAGGGCCGCCACCCGCCGTCGGAAGCCCTCGACGCCTTCCGCGCGGATCCGGGCGTCGGCGCCCTTGGCGGCGAGGTAGCCCATTTGGTAGTAGTCGTTGCGGAACAGGGCCAGCAGCGCCTCGCCGGGGCCGAACGCCGGCACGAGCCCGGCCACCTCACCCGTTTCGGAGGGATAGCGGGGCAGCCGGAACCACCACGTGTCGAAGGGTACCGGGAACTCCTTTGGCGCCAGCCCGGCCGCGGTGCGCAGCGCGGAATGGCGGCCGTCCGTGGCAACCACCAGGTCCGCCAGGAGCTCGTCCTGTGTGCCGTCGGCGGTCCGGAAGCGGACTCCGCGGACACGGCCTCCGTTGCGGACCAAGCCCGTGGCGGTGTGGCTCATGAGCAGCGTAAACCCCGGCTCCTGGGCTGCGGCCTCGGCGAGGAAGCTCAGGAAATCCCATTGCGGCATCATGGCAATGTAGTTGTACGGCGGCGGCAGGGCGTCAAAGTCGCCCATGGTCACGGGCGCCCCGCCCGGGACCGGGAAAACGACATTCTTCAGGCGGCTCTGCGGCAGCCGGCGGAACTCCCGGCCGAGTCCGAGTTCGTCAATGAGCCGGATCGTGGACGGGTGCACCGTGTCGCCGCGGAAGTCGCGCAGGAAGTCGGCGTGCTTCTCCAACACCGTCACCCGCACCCCGGCCCGTGCCAGGAGCAAGCCCAGCATCATCCCTGCAGGTCCACCGCCCACCACCGCGCATCCGGTCTTCTCCATGGCCCCACGCTACGCCTGCGAGGGGTGCCGCGGGAGGGGTTTTTCGCGCCGGTTTCGGGCTTTCGCGGCGCAAAATACCCTGCGCTACGGGAATCCTCGTAGCGCCGGGTATTTTGCGCCGCGTCAGGTCAAGAACGCAGCGTGGCTTAGAGCCGGGTGTCGAAGGAGTCGCAGAAGACGTTCTCGTTGAACGTGCCCTGGAACTCCGACTTGCCCTGGATCTTCTCGATGGCGGCCCGGATGGCTGCCGGCGTGCCCGCGTGGGCGTGGATGGCGGTCTTGACCATCGGCACGTCAATGAGGTGGTTGGGCTGGTTGAGCGAGACGAACACCGTGGGGACCTCGGTGGTGTACCAGGGGATCTCGGCGGCCATCGGCGTGGACCACTTGATCCGGATCGCTGCCTCCTGCGCGAAGCCCTTCACATTGGCAAACACGAACGCGGCGTCATATTTGTCCGCGTAGTCCCCGGTGGCTTCCTCGGAGATGACGGACATGAAGTTCACGCCTTCCTCCCCTGCCGCCTTGCGCTGCGCCGCCGTCTTGAAGAGGTGCACCTCAAAACCGGCCCGCTCCAGTTCCTCGGCCACCACATCGAGGTAGGCCAGGGGATCCGCCATGGTGAAGTCCGAGCCGCCGGAAATGCCGTACAGCCGGATCCGCTTGTGCGTCCGCGGTGTGATGGGCAGGTTCTGCGCAGTGTCCTTCACCAGGGTGACGGTCTTGTCCGCAATTTCGGCGGCGATGGCCAGGTGCGCTTCGCTGCCGATTCGGGCCAGCGCCTCGGCTGGCGGAACCAGCGCCCCTCGGGACTTCAGGTGCAGTCCGAGCGAGGCCTTGAGGGCCAGGATCCGGCGCAGCGCGTCATGCAGCCGCGCTTCGGTGATGACCCCGGACTTGTAGCCGTCCAGCATGTACCCGAAGTCCTCGGCCGGGTTCCGGAAGAACAGGAACATGTCACACCCGGCCGCAATGGTGGCCGGGACGAGCTCGCTGCGCTTCATGGCCTGGGTGAGGCCGATCATCTGGGACGCATCGGTCAGGATCAGCCCGTTGAAGCCGAGCTCGCCGCGCAGCAGGTCCTGGAGGAGTTCCGGCGCCAGGGTCGCGGGCAGGATGTCCCCCGCCGCGAGGCCCGGGCGGAAATGCCGTGACAGGTCCGGCGCACCGATGTGCCCGACCATGATGGACTGCACGCCGTGCCCGATCATCTCCCGGTACACGTGCCCGTAGGTCGCGTTCCACTGCTCGTAGCCGAACGTGTTGTAGGACGTGACCACGTGCTGGTCCCGCTCGTCCAGGCCGTCACCGGGGAAGTGCTTCATGGCGCACACGGTGGGCGATTCGCTGATGCCGTCGAAGTACTCCTTGGCCCGTTCCACCACGATCTCCGGGGTGTTGCCGAAAGCCCGGGTGGAGATGACGGTGTTGCGCCAGTTGTAGTGGATGTCCACGATCGGCGCGAAGGCCCAGTTGCAGCCCAGCGCGGCGGTCTCCACCCCGGCAACGCGCCCCATCTGGCGGGCGATGCCCTTGTCCGGGTGCGAGCCCGCCTGCAGGTGGGTCGAGACGAACGTCCCGTCGTCGCAACTGCCGGCGCCGCCCATTTCCGGGTTCGATGCGATCAGCAGCGGCACCCGTGTCTTGGACTGCGCGTACCGGATGTGCTCCTGCACCTCGGCCGACGGCCCCGGCCGGTACCGCATGCCGCCCACGTGATACTGCTCCAGGACACCGTCGAGGTATTCCGGGGAGTAGTCGTTGTTGTGGTTGATGAACAGCTGCCCGATCTTTTCCTCGTCCGACATGGAGCCGATGGTGGACTCCACCCACGCAATCGCGGCATCGTCGAGGTTGAACGGCGCGGCCTTCAGGTCCACCAGGAACCGGGTGGCTCCGCCCTGCAGCCCGTCAAGGGCCGCAACAGTGTCGTCAACGATCTGGTTCACTGGCGTGGCGATATCCACTACAACACTCGCTTCATCCGTTTGGAGTTCTTCCAGGGTTTCGAGCTGCGAATCCAGCAGCGAGAGCGGCATGAAATGGCCCGGACGCGCTGCCATGCGGCTGCCGAGCAGTTCCCGGGTGCCGTGCAGGTGCACGAACACCACGGAGGAGTCCCCGCTGCGGATGATGTCGCGGTAGGAACGCTTGAGCGCGCTGCACGCGATGACCAGCCCGGAGTCCGACGCCGCGAAGCGCCTGCCGACCTCGGCCAGCCAGGGTGCCCGGTCGTCGTCGTCCAGCGGGGTACCCGAGGCCATCTTGTCGATGTTCGACTGCGGGTGCAGCGAGTCGCCGTCGAGGAATTCCGCCCCCAGGCGGTCGGCGATGGCCGCGCCCACGGTGCTTTTGCCGCAACTGGTCACGCCCATGACGACAATGTGGGCGGGACCGGCGGACTTCAGCTCACCAGTCATGGACGGTGCCGTCGACGAGGCGGTTGTAGGGCAGGTAGGCCTGCTGGTAGGGGAACGCGGCGGCGGCTTCTTCGTTGAATTCCACGCCGATGCCGGGCGCCTCGCCCGGGTGGAGGTAGCCGTCGACGAAGGTCATGGATTGTTCGAAGACCTCGTTGGTCGCATCCGAGTGCTGCATGTATTCCTGGATGCCGTAGTTGTGGATCGCCAGGCCCACGTGCAGCTGCGCGGCGAACCCGACCGGGGAGATGTCGGTGGGGCCGCCAGAACAGGTCGTAGGGTTCGAGGGCCTTGCCCAGCTTCGCGGCCTGGATCGGGGTCATCCGGTGRTGCCCGTCGTGCAGCARCGGGAGTTCCGGGCCGAACTCGTTGCGCACCGCCTCGAACACGGTGGGCAGGTGGCGGAGGTAGGCGCGGGTGTCCCAGTCCTCTTCCTGCGGGAACGCGCCGCGCCCGGCCGGTTCGTAGTCGTAGCGCTCCCCCGAGGCCTGGGCCTGGGCCGCGACGCCGTAGACGGCCTTGATCCCGGGCACCGCGGTCTGGATCCGGATCGACTTGTAGCCCAGTTCCAGGTGCTCACGGACCGAATCGAACAGGGACGGCAGGTCCGCGCCGGAGGCGTGCCCGTAGGCGCGCAGCCCGTTCCGGGACGCCCCGCCCAGGAGCTGGTAGACCGGCATCCCGGCGAGCTTGCCCTTGATGTCCCACAGCGCCATGTCCACCGCGGCGATCGCGGCCATCGTGACCGGGCCGCGGCGCCAGTACGAGGACCGGTACAGGAACTGCCAGGTGTCCTCGATCCGGTGCGGGTCCTTGCCGATCAGCAGCTGCGCGACGTGCTCCTTCAAATAGGCGGCCACGGCGAGCTCGCGCCCGTTCAGGGTCGCCCCAGTCCCCCGCGGTGCTGACGGCGAAGGCTCCCGCCAGGGCGCCGCGCTGCAGGCGGCCGGCGACGTCGGCGCCGTCGAGCAGGGCGGACAGGTAGCCGGCGGTGAAGGCATCCCCGGCGCCCACGGTATCGATGCTGGTCACAGGCACGGCGGGCACTTCCCATCGCCCGTCGGCGGTGTGGACACCGGCGCCGGCGGCGCCGCGCTTGACCACGACTTCGCGGACGCCGCGCTCCAGCAGTTCGGCGGCCATGGCTGTTTCGGCGGCATCTGCATCTGTATCGGCATCGCCGGGGTGCGGTGATCCCTCCGGGCCAGCCCCCACCGGGGCAGCGACCAGCCCGAGCTCATCGTCGGAGGCGATCACGATGCTGGCGTGCCGGGCGAGCGGCGAGAGCGCGGCGCGGGCCTCCTCCCGGGTCCAGAGCTTGCTGCGGTAATTGACGTCGAGGGAGACCTCCATGCCTTCGGCGGCGGCGCGCTCGGCCGCGTACTCCACGGCCTTGCGGGCGTCGGGGCTGAGGGCGGCGGTGATGCCGGTCAGGTGCAGGATCCGTGCCCCGGCCGCCAGGGCACGGTCCAGGTCCTCCCGACCGAGGGTGGACCCGGCGGATCCGGCGCGGTAGTAGAAGGCCCGGGTGACATCCGCGGTGCGCTGTTCAAGGAACATCACCCCGGTGTTCCTTGCCGCGTCAATCCGGTGCCGCAGCCCGATCCCCTCGGCGCGCAGCTGCCGCAGAATGTACTCCCCGTGCGGGTCGGCGCCGACAACCCCGGCCCAGGTGACGCTGTGCCCGAGCCGGGCGACCCCGACGGCCACGTTCGATTCGGCCCCGGCCACGTGCATGCCGAGGCTGCCGCCGGCGGACAGCGGGCCGGCGGACCGCAGCGAGACCATGGACTCACCAAACGTCAGCAGGTCGACGCCCTCCCCAGCCAAAGCCGGGCCGACGGCGGCCATCACCGCAGGCTCTCCGCGCGTGGGCGGCCGAACCCGGCGGCCAGGGTCAGGAAACCGCGGGCCCGCTCCCGCATCGGGGCGAGGTCGCCGCCGGAGCCGGCATCGCCGAACAGCGGTCCGCCGAGCCCCACGGCAATGGCGCCGGCTTCCCAGTAGCCCTCGGCTTCATCCAGCCCGACGCCGCCGACGGCGATGAACGGGATCCCGGGGAACGGGTCGCGGAGCGCCTTGAGGTAGCCCGGACCGCCGATGGAAGCGGGGAAGAGCTTGACGGCCGTGGCGCCGCGGTTCATGGCTTCGTGGGCTTCGCTGGGTGTCAGCGCACCGGCGAGCACAGGCAGTGCCAGCCGGGCCGACTCGGCAATCGACTCTGCCAGCGACGGGGTCACCATGAACTGGCCGCCCGCATCGGCGACGCGGGCAACGTCCTGGGCCGTCAGCACCGTTCCGGCACCGACGAAGCAGCCCGCGGGGGCGGCCGCGCGGACTTCACGGATGGCTTCAAGGGCCCGTGGCGTGGTGAGCGCTATTTCGACATACCGGAAGCCCTCCTCCATCGCCGCGAGGGCTGCCTTCGCGGCGGCCGCGCCGTCCGTGCCGCGCACAATGGCCACCAGCCGGCTTTCCTGGATCCCGGCCAGCAGCAGTTCGGGCGTCAGGGTGTTCTCCATGTCAGGCTTCTCCTTCGGGGCAAATACGTCAGGGCAAATACGCCGGGGCGACAGGTCCGGTCCCAGCGTTCCGGCGTTCACCACTCGGCGAAGGCGCCGTCGGGGTGCCGCCAGACGGGACCGCGCCAGGCATGCCCGCGCTTGTCCGCGGCCCGGACCACGGCCTCGTCAATCTCGATGCCCAGGCCCGGGCCGGTGAGCCGTTCAATGTGTCCGTCCACGAACTTCAGCGGGGACTTGTCCACCACGTAGTCCAGGACTTCGGCGCCCTGGTTGTAGTGGATGCCGATGCTTTGCTCCTGGATCAGGAAGTTGGGCGTCGCGAAGCCCACCTGCAGGCAGGCGGCGAGCGCCAGCGGGCCCAGCGGGCAGTGCGGGGCGAGCTGGACCTCGTAGATTTCGGCGAGCGAGGCGATTTTGCGGACCTCGGTGATGCCGCCGGCGTGGGAGAGGTCCGGTTGGGCCACGGCGATGCCGGCCTGCAGCGCGGGCAGGAATTCCTGCCGGCTGTAGAGCCGCTCACCGGTGGAGACCGGCGTCGTCGTGGAGGATGTGAACTCGCGCAGCAGGTGCGTGTTTTCCGGGACCACCGGCTCTTCGAGGAAGAAGGGCCGGTACGGTTCCAGCAGCGGCGCCACCCGGCGGGCGTTGGCGAGGCTGAAGCGGCCGTGGAAGTCCACGGCGACGTCGCGGTGATCGCCGAGGACCTCGCGGGCGGCGGCGACGCGGCGGACGACGCCGTCGAGCTCGGCCACGGAGGCGATGGGGCTCATCCGGCCGCTGGCGTTCATCTTGACCGCCGTCAGGCCGACCTCCAGCTGCGCGCTGATCTGGTCCGCCACCTCGTTGGGCTCATCCCCGCCCACCCAGCCGTACATCCGGATCCGGTCCCGGACGTGGCCGCCGAGCAGCTGGTGCACGGGCGTGTTGAAGTGCTTGCCGGCGATGTCCCAGAGGGCCTGGTCCAGGCCGGACACGGCGCTGGCCAGGATGGGCCCGCCGCGGTAGAAGGACCCTTTGGTCATGACCTGCCAGTGGTCCTCGATCCGGAGCGCGTCGTTGCCGATGAGCAGCTCGGAGAGCTGGTCGACGGCGGTGCGCACGGTTTCGCTGCGGCCTTCGCAGCTCGCCTCGCCCCAGCCGACGATCCCGCTGTCCGTCTCGATCCGGACGAAGAGCCAGCGCGGAGCGACGAGGAACGTTTCAATCCTGCTGATGAGTGTCATCTGTTGCCTAGCCCTTGGTCGCGCCAGCGGTCATGCCGGAGACGATGTACTTCTGCGTGAAGAGCGCAATGATCATGATCGGAATGGTGACCACGGTGGCGGCCGCCATGAGTCCGCCCCAGTCGATACTGGCGTAGGAGACGAAGTCGAAGATCGCGACCGGCAGGGTCTTGGTCTTGGAGCCGGAGAGCACCAGGGCGAACATGAAGTTGTTCCACGAGAAGATGAAGGACAGGATGCCGGCGGTGGCCATGCCGGCGACGGAGAGCGGCAGGGTGATGCGGCGGAAGGCGCCGATCGGGGTGAGGCCGTCCACCTGGGCCGACTCCTCCAGCTCCAGCGGCAGGGAATCGAAGTAGCTCATCATGATGTACACGATCAGCGGCAGCGCGACGAACATGTGGCTGAGGATCAGCACCTCGAAGCCACCCACCATCTTCAGGTTGGAGAAGACGTAGTACCAGGGCACCAGCAGGGAGACGCCGGGGATGACGCGGGCCATCAGGACCACAAGGGCCGAGCGGTGCATCGTGAACCGGCTCATGGCGTAGGCGGCGGGCACGCCCAGGACCAGCGACAGGGCAGTGGAGACGAAGGCCACCCAGAAGCTGTTGAAGATGAAGACGAAGTAGTTGTTCCGCTGCAGCACATTGGCGTAGTTCTCGAACGTGGGCGTGAACAGGAACGACTTGCCGGTGTCGTAGATGTCCACGTTGGTCTTGAGGGATGCCAGCAGCATCCAGAACAGCGGGGCGATCAGGAACAGCACCACGGCCACCAGTGCCGCCACGCGGAACACCTTGTACGCGCGGGTGCCCAGCGGCTTCCGGGGGCGCGGCGCCGGTGTGGGCCGGGCGGGGTCTGCGGTCCGGGGCTCGGTGTTTTCTGTGTTTTCTGTCAGTACGGTCATTTGCTTACCGCTTTCTTGCGCATGGTCAGCAGCCACATGGAGCCGATGATGATCATGAAGAACAGGATCAGCACCGCGGAGGAGAGCCCGTACTGGTTGTAGTCGAAGCTCAGCCCGTAGGCGTAGACGTTGAGCGTTTCCACTTCGTGGAAGGACCCGCCGCCCTTGCCCTTGGTGGCGTAGAGGATGTCGAAGGTCTTCAGGGCGTCGATGCCCCGGAGCAGGATGGCGACGATCACGGTCGGCATCATGAGGGGCAGCGTGATGAAGAAAAAGCGCTGGAAGGCGTTGGCGCCGTCCATCCGGGCCGCCTCGTCGGGTTCCTCGGAGAGCGAGGTCAGTCCGGCCAGGAGGATCAGGACCACCATGGGGGTCCACTGCCACACATCCATGAAGATGGTGGTGCCGAGCGCCGTGTCCTGGCCGGAGAGCCAGGGCTGGGCGGGAATCCCGACCATGCCGAGCAGCTGGTTGACGAAGCCGATGTTGGGATCGAAGATCAGCCGCCACATCATGCCGACGGCCACGGGAGTGGCGACGAGCGGGAGCAGGATGGCCACGCGGACCCATTTTTCGCCGCGGAACGGGCGCCACAGCAGCAGCGCAATGCACATGCCGAGGACCACTTCGCAGACAAGGGCAACGCCGGTGAAGCTCAGCGTGCGGCCGACGGCGGGCCAGAAGCGTTCGACGTCGGAGAGGACCGTGAGGTAGTTCTGCACGCCAACAAACTCGGAGGTCGCCCGGACCGAGCCCTGCGAATCGGTCAGACTCAGGTACAGGGTCCAGCCGAGGGGGAAAACGATCAGGACGCCGACGAAGATCATGGCGGGGGCGGCGAAGAGCCATTTGCGGTGCCGGTTGGCCCAGCCGGAGAAGTTCTCGCGTGCACCGGGGGTGCGGGCGCCCTTGCGGCCGGACGGCGGCTGGGTCTGGGCGCTGCGGGGAGTGGTCAATACAGACATGGTTCACCTAAGGAGTTGGGGGTGAAGTGAAAAGCTGGCCGCGGCGGGACGACATCGGACCGCCGTCCCGCCGGGCTGTTTGGTGCTCAGGCGCAGTGCTCAGGCGCGAAGCCTGGCTGGCGCGCCGGGGGCGCTACTTCTTTTCGCTGTCCAGGAACTTCTGGAAGGCGTCGTGCGCCGTGTCGGCTGCGGCGGACGAGTCAGAGCCGGTGATAGTGGCGACGATCGGGCCGCCCACGATTTCGCGGGCCTTGCCTACGGTGACAACCTCGGGACGGTCGTGCCCGACGCCGTTCTTGGCGCTGGCGGAGATGGCCTCGGCGAGGTCCTTCGGGTAGGTGGAGGTGCCGGCCTGGTCCGCCCAGACCGAGGCGCGGGGTCCGGGGACTCCGGCCTTCTGTGCCTCGAGGGTGCGTTCCTTGCTGGTGGCCCACTGGATGAACTTCCAGGCGTTGTCCTGGTTGCTGGATGCCTGGTTGATGGCGAGGCCCCAGGACGGGATGTTGTACGGCTTGGAGCCGGCGGGGCCGGCGGGCAGCGCGGCGAAGCCGACGGTGTCGGCGACCTTGGACTTGGCCGGGTCGGTGGCGTTCTTGTAGAGCGAGTCGGCCTCCGTGTAGAAGGCGGCCTTGCCCTGGGTGAAGATCGCCATTGCCTCGGGCCAGCTCATGTCGGTGCTGACGTTGGCGGGGCCGTAGTTCTTGATCAGGCCGCCGTAGAACGCGTAGGCCTTCTTCGCAGCGTCGGAGTTGACGGCGGACTTGCCGCTGGCGTCGGTGAAGTCGCCGCCGAAGCTGTACAGGAAGCTGGAGAACTGGGTGACGGCGGCGGACTTGCCGGTGCGGGCCACGAAGCCGGCCGTGCCCGGGGAGGAAGCCTTGATGGCCTTGGCCGCGGCTTCGAGCTCGTCCATGGTCTTGGGAACCTCCAGGCCGGCGGCCTTCAGCAGGTCCTTGCGGTAGTAGAGGACTTCGCGCTCGGTGATGATCGGGACGCCGACCACCTTGCCGTCAGCGGTGGTGGCCTTGACCGGGCCCTCCTGGTAGTCCTTCCAGTCCCACGCGGCGTCCGAGGAGACCTTGGACGTCAGGTCCGCGAGGTAGCCGTTCTTCGCGAACGCCTTTCCTTCCTGGAGCGGGCGGTACATCATGACGTCGATCTCGTCGCTGCCGGCGTTGAGCTTGACGTTGTACTGGTCCGAGAGCTGGTCTTCGCCCAGCTGGGTCAGTTCGACCTTGAGCCCGCTGGACTTCTCGAATTCCGGAATGGCTGCCTTGATGCCCTCGGTCCAGACGTGGTTGGCGAGGGTGACCCGGACGGTGCCGGAGGTCTTGGCGTCGGCGCTGCCGCTGGCCCCGCCGCAGGCAGTCAGGCCCAGGGACAGGACGGCGGCGACGGCCGCGTACTTCGCAATTGAACGTCGCTTCATTACGACTTCCTTTGGTTTTCAGGGCTGGGCGTCTCTGTCCAGCCGGCTGCAAATGCATCTTTACATCTGCTCTGGAAGTGATCTTAGGTAAATAAAGCAGATTTATACAAGACCTTGAGGGCTCCCAGTATGATTTATTTATGAAAACTCCAAAGGCGGAGCCAACAGCAGACCTGCACGCCGTGCTGCTCCAGAACCTGGGGCTTGCCATCGCCGAAGGGACGCTGGCACCGCACTCGATCCTGCGCCTGGACGAGATTGAGGCCCGGCACAACGTCTCCCGGTCCGTGGTGCGGGAAGCCACCCGCGTGCTGTCCTCCAAGGGGATGCTGGAGTCGCGGCGGCGGCTGGGGACGGTGGTGCAGCCGGAGGAATCGTGGAATGCGTACGACCCGCAGGTAATCCGCTGGCGGCTGGCCTCGTCAAAGCGGCTGGAGCAGCTGCAGGCCCTGAACGAACTCCGCGGGGCAATCGAACCGGCGGCCGCCCGCCTCGCCGCCGGGAGGGCTTCCTGGGATGCCGGGAGCGACCTCGTCTCGCTGGCCGCACGGCTGTGGGCATCCGGCCAGCGCGGAGACCGGGACGAGTTCCTGCGGCTCGACATCGAATTCCACGCGTCAGTACTCCGGGCCTCCGGCAACGCCATGTTCGCCCAGCTGCATAACCTGGTCACCGAGGTCCTGACCGGGCGCACCCAGCACGGCCTCATGCCGCACTTGCCACACCACGAGGCCCTGCAGCTGCACGTCGATGTGGCCAGCGCCATTCAGCGCGGCGAGGCGGACGCCGCGCACGCCGCCATGAGCAGGATCGTGGAGCAGTCCACGGAGGAAATGGGCGACATCTGGTCCAGCTATCATGCCGGCGGCCCCGCCTCCCCGGAAGGGCAGCACTCCCCCGAATGACAGCGCGGGGTCACTTCCGGCCCATTTGCGCCCCCCGGACCGGCGCTAAGTGACCCCGCGTTGCCTTGTTAGCCCGTTGCCTTGTTAGCGGCCGCCCTCGAGCTTCCGGCTGCGCTGTTCCTGGGCCATCGGCCCGTACGGATAGACTCCGACGCGCGGCCGGCTGGCCTCGGTCAGCCGCTCCGTCTCCCCCGCGGTGAGCCGCAGATCCGCGGCCGCGAGATTGTCCGCCAGCTGCGCGGTGGTGCGGGCGCCCAGGATCACCGAGGTGACCGCCGGCCGGTCCGCCAACCAGGCCAGCGCCACCTGGGAAGGGCTCACGCCGTGGCGCCCGGCGGTCTGCTCCACCTCGGCAATCACGTCCCAGGTGCGGGGATCGGCGTTGCGGGCCGCCCAGGCCTCCATCCCCCGTTTCGGGTTTTCGCCCAGACGGGTGGCCCCGGCCGGCGGCTGGTCGCGCTTGTACTTGCCGGACAGCCACCCGCCGCCCAGCGGCGACCATGGCAGCAGCCCGATCCCGGCGTCGAGTGCGGCCGGAACAATTTCCGACTCGATCTCACGGACCAGCAGGCTGTACTGCGGCTGCAGCGTCACCGGGGCACTCCAGCCATGTGCCTTCGCCACATGGACCGCCTTGGTCAACTGCCAGCCCAGGAAGTTGGAGAAGCCGTAGTAGGCGATTTTGCCGCTGGTGACGGCGTCGTGCAGGAACCGGAGGGTCTCCTCGAGGGGCGTAACAGGGTCCCACGCGTGCAGCTGGTAGAGATCGATCTGTTCTACGCCGAGCCGGCGCAGCGAGTCATCGAGTGCCCGGACAAGGTGCCGGCGGGAGGTTCCGACGTCGTTGGGGGCCTGGCCCATCGGGAAGCGGCCCTTCGTGGCCACCACCGCCCGGTCCCGGACCTCGGCCCGGTCCGCCAGCCACCGGCCGATGATTTCCTCCGACACCCCCGAGCTGTAGACGTCGGCGGTGTCGATGAAGTTGCCGCCCGCCGCGAAGTAGTCATCCAGAATCGCGCGGGATTGCTCCTCGGTGGCCTCGGCGCCAAAAGTCATGGTGCCCAGCGCATAGTTGGAGACGACGGCGCCGCTGTTGCCCAGGGTGCGGTATTGCATGGAGCTCCTCAAGTTGGGGTCAGTCTTCAGTGGGGGTGGTGCGCAGCGGGTGGTAATTCCGCCAGGTGTGCTCCGGCGCGTAACCCAGCAGCCGTTTGGCCTTGTCGATCGAGAGCATGGTCTCGTGCTCGGCCAGGTCCTTGACCACTTTGACGTTCGGGAACACCTCGGCGGCCAGGCTGGCGCTGGAGCGGCTCATCACCGTGTCCTCGTTGGCGATGATGAACGCCTCGAACCCGGGCTTACCGTGCTCCAGGGCTCGGGCCACGGCCTGGGCGCCGTCCCGGCCGTCAATGTAGCCCCAGAGATTCCACTTGCGCGCCCGCGCGTCGTGGTCGAAGGAGGGGAATTCCTCATAGTCCTCCGGGTCCATCACATTGGAGAACCGCAGGCCGGTGATGCTCAGGACCGGGTCCCAGCGGGTCAGCTGGATGGCCATCTGCTCCTCAAGGTGTTTGACCAGGGAGTACGTGCTTTCCGGCCGGGCGGGGTAGTCCTCGTCCACCGGGATGTAGGGAGGGTCGACGTCGAAAGGCAACCCCAGCACCGTCTCACTGGACGCGTAGACGATTTTCTTGATCCCGGCCCGCCGGGCAGCCTGGAACACGTTGTAGGTGGACTGCATGTTGTTCTCGAAGGTGGCGGCATCCGGGGCATGTCCCGGTGCGGGAATCGCGGCCAGGTGCACCACGGCGTCAAAGCCGGCATGGCGGTCCTCCAGGCCGAGGAACACGTCCACCACCTGGCCGTAGTTGCGCAGGTCCACCTCCGTGAAGCCCGGGCCGCGCACACCGGTGCGGTCAAGGTTGGTCACCTCGTGCCCGTCGTCGCTGAGCCGCCGCACGACGTTTCGGCCCAGCTTTCCGCTTCCTCCGGTAACAGCAACTTTCATCAGGAACTCCTCGGGTGGCAGGCTCGGCTGACCGTCATGGTCAGGCCGGGGGGCCGGCACCTGCTCCGGTGCCGGCGGTCACCGTTCCACCCTAAGCGGAGGCGGCCACGGTGCCCAGCCCCGCGTGACTTTCGGCCCTAGGCAGTCCCGGGGGCAGGGGCAAGGCTGGGGACCATGAACGGTGATCAGCGCATTGTCGTGGGTGTGGACGGTTCCGAGTTTTCGACGACGGCGCTCCGCCTCGCCGGGCGCATGTCCACCGCTCTGAACATCCCGTTGGAAGTCATCACATGCCTGGGAACTTCCGATTTCTTCCTGGCCTCCCACCTGCCCGAGGACAGAACGCCCACCCTCGATGAGCTGGAGGAGACCGCCGAACGCCTCGTGGACCAGGCACTGGAGCGGGCCTTCGGCGAATCGCGTCCGGAAGGACTTACCCGCTCGGTCAAGTTCGGGGCGCCCGCCAAGGTCCTCGTCGAGGAAAGCCAGCACGCCGAAATGCTCGTGGTGGGCCGGCGCGGCAAGGGCGGCTTCCTCCATCAGGTCATGGGCTCGGTGAGCGCGGCCGTAGCGGCCCACTCCCACTGCCCAGTGGTGGTGGTCGGGCCGGAATCGGACGACCCCAGGGGCCGGACCAGCGCATGAGGTCCCTCGCGTGAACGGTCAGCACGTCCCCGGCCGGTTGCGCGGACCGCTCGCGGCGCTGGCTGCGGCATCGGCGGGCGCAGCCTACGTCCTGGCCGTCCGGCCGCGGCTCCTGCGCTGGGGGGCTACCACCCAGGAGGCCGCCGGCCCGCTCGCCGGGGACGAGATCGTGCCCGCCCCGCGCATGCAAAGCACCCGCGCGATCACTATTGCGGCCCCGGTGGCAGAGGTCTGGCCGTGGCTTGTCCAGATGGGCGCCGGGCGGGGCGGCTTCTACTCCTACGACTGGCTCGAACGCGGCGCGGGTCTGGGCATCCGGAGTGCGGACCGGATTCTCCCGGAGCTGCAACGCCTGAAAGTTGGCGACGTCGTTCCGCTGTCCCCCGACGGCGGCCTTCCGGTCCGGCTCATCCAGTCCGGGGCGGCGCTGGGGCTGGGCGGAACCATCGATCTGCGCACGGGGAGGATGTCGCCGGCAGGGGTCCGTCCCATCGGGCGCCGGCTGGACGTCGGCTGGACGTTCGTGTTGCGACCTGCTGGGCCCCAGGCCACCAGGCTGCTGTCCCGCACCCGGTACGACTTTTCGCCCCTGGCGGAGGGTCTGGCCCTGCGTGCACTGCTGGAACCGGTGCAGTTCCTGATGGAACGGCGGATGCTCCTGGGGATCCGGTCCAGGGCAGAGGGCCGCCGGCGCTAGGGTCCGCGGGATTCGTGGTCCCGGCCCTCCCCGGTTCTGGCCACCTCAGACGCCCGCGGCCCCTCAGACGCCCGCGGCCCGCGCGCCGGCACCGTTCGGGGGCAGCAGGTAGTCGACAAACCAGTCCCGCGCCAGGATGGCCGCCGCCGCGAGCGTGCCCGGCTCTTCAAACAAGTGCGTTGCCCCCTGCACGACGGCGAGCTGGCTGGGACTGCGCATCATCGCCTTCGCCCGGCGGTTCAGTTCCAGGACCTCGTGGTCCAGGCTCCCCACAATCAGGAGCGTGGGCGCCTTGACGGCGGACAACCGCGGGCCGGCGAGGTCGGGGCGGCCGCCGCGGGACACGACAGCCGCGATCCGCGCCGACGGCTCCGACGCCGCCCACAGCGCAGCCCCGGCTCCCGTGCTCGCACCGAAGTACCCCAGAGCGCAGGAGGCCGTGTCCGCCCGGGTGGAAAGCCAGTCCGTTGCCGAGGACAGCCTGCGGGCCAGGAGTTCGATGTCAAAGACGTTGGCGCGGTGGCGCTCCTCCGCCGGCGTCAGCAGGTCCAGCAGCAGCGTGCCGAGACCGGCCTGCTGCAGGACGCCGGCCACGTACCGGTTCCGGGGGCTGTGGCGGCTGCTGCCGCTGCCATGGGCGAACAGCACCACGGCGCTGGCCGGCACCGGAAGGTGCAGCTGGGCCTGGAGCCGCACCGCGCGGGACGGGATCTCCACTTCCTCGTCGACGTCGGCGGCAGTGCCGGCGCGGGTCGCCGTCGAGGTCCAGAAGGGCGGCGGTGCGGCCTCGACGCGTTTGGCCGCAAGATCGAGCAGGCGCAACACCTCGTCGTCGTCAGTCGGCGAGAAGTCCCGGTAGTGGTATCCGACGGCGGTGAACTGGCGCGGCGTCGCCAGGCAGACCACTTCGTCCGGTTCCGTCAGGTCGGCGAGGGTCTCGGCGGGGGCAACCGGAACGGCCAGGATCACGCGGGCCGCACCCTGTTTGCGGGCGACCCGGCAGGCCACGCGGGCGGTGGAGCCGGTGGCGATCCCGTCGTCGACGATCACCGCGATGCGTCCGGTCAGGTCGTGCCGGGTCCGGCCCTTCCGGAACAGGACCACCCGGTTTTCCAGCACGCCGCGTTCGCGTTCTTCAACAGCCTGGAGTTCCGCACCGCTGATCCGCGCATGGGCCAGGACCTCCTCGTCCAGGACTTTGGCGCCGCCTTCACCGATAGCCCCCATGGCGAGCTCGGGCTGGTAGGGAAGCCCAAGTTTCCGCACCACAATCACATCCAGGGGAGCATCCAGGGCTGCGGCGACTTCGAAGGCCACAGGCACGCCGCCGCGCGGCAGGCCCAAGACCACAATGTCCTGGCCACGCAATTCCGCCAGACGCCTGCCGAGCTGCCTGCCGGCGTCGACCCTGTCTTCAAAAATGCTCATGGGCTATGGCTTTCAAGTCGAAGCGTGGGCCATCGGCCATCAGTCGTGTGCTGCTGAAACTGGTGCGCTCCTACGGGTTCCCCTAACCCGAACAGGACCAGGTGGCCGCTGACTCCAACTATCCGCCCGCGCCCGAAACCCTGTGAGGGCCTTTATGCCCGAGTTTGCGTCGGCGGCGCCAGCCCGGGCCACGGTGGACGAGCAGCGGCCTGGCCGCCGGGATGCTGAAGCGGGCGGCCCGGCGGGCGATGCGGTGGGTCTGGCCGCGGTGCCGGAGCGCCGCCGGCTCGCGTGAGACAGGCTGCTGGGCGGCCCGGGAGTAGAACCAGACTTTCGCCATTTCCACCAGCACCAGGTACACCACTGCCATCCCGAGCAGGGCGAGGAAGAACGGCACAGGCAGCGGATCGAAGCCCAGCACGCCGGCCAGGGGCGAGAACGGCAGGTACACCCCGAGGGCCACCACGCCCAGGGAGGCCCCGACCAGGCCCAGCGACGGCCTGCTCCGGAAAAAGGGCACGCGCCGGGTCCTGATGACGAAGATGATCAGCGTCTGCGTCACGATGGACTCGATGAACCAGCCGGCCCGGAATTCGCCCGGAACCGCGTCGAAGACGAAAAGCATGAGGGCGAAGGTCGCGAAGTCGAAGATGGAGCTGATGGGGCCAAACAGGAACATGAAACGCCGGATGAAGCCGATGTCCCAATGCGATGGGGCCACCAGCTGTTCCTTGTCCACCCGGTCGCCCGGAATGGCCAGCTGGCCGGCATCGTAGAGCAGGTTGTTGAGCAGAATCTGGCCCGGCAGCATGGGCAGGAAACTCAACACCACGGAGGCCGTGGCCGCGCTGAACATGTTGCCGAAGTTGCTGGACGTGCCCATGAGAACGTACTTGATGGTGTTGGCGAAGATCCGCCGGCCTTCCATGACGCCCTCGGCCAACACCCCCAGGTCCTTGTCGAGCAGCACGACGTCGGCAGCGTCCTTGGCGACGTCGGTGGCGCTGTCGACCGAGATGCCGATGTCCGCGGCATGCAGTGCGAGGGCGTCGTTGACGCCGTCGCCCATGAACCCGACGGCGCCGCCGCTTAGCCGCAGCAGCCGGATGATCCGCGCCTTCTGTTCGGGCGACACGCGGGCGAAGATGCTCGCCTCCCGTGCGGCGGCGGCCAGCTCCGGATCGGACATGGCCTCCACGGCGGCGCCGCTGAGCGTCCCGCCGGAGAGCACGCCGAGTTCGTCACAGACCTTTTCGGCGACCCTGGCGTTGTCGCCGGTGGCGATCTTGACCGTAATGCCGAGCGCCTCGAGCTGGTCAAGGGAGGCCCGTGCATTGGCTTTGGGCCGGTCCAGGAAGATGAGGAAACCGGCAAGGACCAGATCCTTCTCGTCGGGCGGCGTCAGGTCCTCCAGGCCGCCAGCGGGTCGCGTTCCGACAGCCACCACCCGGGATCCGGCGTCGAACTGCTTGTCCAGCATCGCCTGCACGTCCGCCGGCGTGCCCACGCAGAGGGCCAGGACGTCTTCCGGCGAGCCTTTTGTGATGATGCGGGCAGGTCCGTTCGCTTCGCGCACCAGCACGCTGGTCCGGCGGCGCTGGTGGTCGAAGTCTATGACGTCCAGGCGTTCGTAGCGCTCCGGCCGGAAGCCCGCCGCGTCGGGTGATTCCCAGAGGGCTGCATCCAAGGGGTTCAGGCCAACCGTAGAGAGCCTCGCCTCGGCGTATTCGGCCTCTGTCGCCAGCAGTCCGAGCGTGAGCAGCTCAGCGGGCTCGATGCCCGCGCCGACGGGCAGCGCGGCGGTGAAGCTGATCCGGCCCTCGGTCAGCGTCCCGGTCTTGTCCGTGACCAGGATGTCCATGTCGCCCAGGTCCTCGATGCAGACCAGGCGCTTCACCAGGACCTTGCGCCGGGCCAGCTGCCGGGTGCCCGTGGCCAGGCTGGTGCTGACCACCGCGGGCAGCAGCTGCGGAGTGATGCCGACCGCGATCGCCAGGGAGAACAGCAGGGATTCGATCACGGGCCGGTGCAGCAGCAGGTTCGCGACGAAGATGAGCGAGCTCAGTCCGATGGCCACTTGCAGCAGCAGGAAGGAGAACCGCTTGAGGCCCAGCTGGAACTCGGTCTGCGGCTGCCGTTCGCCCAGGCCCAGTGCAATCCGGCCGAATTCCGCCCGGCCCCCGGTGGCTACCACCACTGCCGTGCAGCTGCCGGACTGGAGCACGGTCCCCATGAAGACGCAGCTGGTCAGGTCCGCCAGCGGGGCATCCTGCGGCACAGGCGCAGGATCCTTGGCGACCGGCAGCGATTCCCCGGTCAGGATGCTTTCATCACACAGGAGGTCCTTGGCCGTCAGCACCCGCATGTCCGCCGGAATGATCGCGCCGATCCCCAGGTGGACGACGTCGCCGGGCACCAGCGCGGTGACGTCGATTTCGCCCGGACTTCCGTCGCGGACGACGACGGCGCGGTGCGTGACGCGGGAATGCAAGGCCTCCGCAGCGCGTTCGGCCCGGTATTCGTTGCTGAACCCCAGCCCGACGCTGACCAGCAGGATCACGCCGATGACGATCGCGTTCGTGGCGTCCCCGAGAAACAGTGAAAGCCCGGCGGTGATGAGCAGGAGGAGCAGGATGGGGCTTGCCAGCTGCCGGCCCAGCACCGACCACCCGCTGGCCATGTGGGTCCGCACCGCATTCGGCCCTATTTCCGTCAGGCGCCTGCCCGCTTCGGCACCCGTCAGTCCGTTCCCGCCCGAGCCCAGCTCGGCCAACACGGCGGCAACAGGCCGGCCCGCGGCGCGGGCGATCGCCAGCGGGGCGGAGGGTAAGTCCTTGACGTCCAGCTCTGGCATACGGAATCCGTTCGCGACATTTCGCCTAAGGCACAGCTTATGCCCGGGACGAACGGTTCAGGAGCCGTCCGGCCCGGAGCCCTGTGTGGAACCTGCGTTTCCCGGATGTATATACTCTCCCGGTACGGTTTTGCAGCGAGCCGTTGGATTGTTCTTCGATCCGGCCGCTGCCGTATCCGCTCCTTGCCGCGGTGGAAAGCACAGCCGGGTCGTCTTGACCTGAGTGAAACGGCACAACAGATAAGTGGTCAGCGAGTCAACCGCAAATTCAATAAACCAGCAGCTGCATGAACTGGTGCTCAGCAGCTCCGACGTCGAGGACTTCCTCTGGGAGCTGGCCCGCGTATCCGCGCGCAGCCTGTCCGAGCCCGGGGACGAGATCCTGTGCGGCATCACGCTTTTTCGGGAAAAGAAGGCGGCCACCGTCGCGAGCAGCAGCCCCGCCGCGCAGGCCATGGACGAAATCCAGTACACCTTCGGTGACGGCCCTTGCATGACGGCTTCCCGGGAACAGGTAACCGTCCACGTTGAGGACCTTGAACTCGATGGCCGTTGGCCGCAGTACGCCGCGGCGGTGCGGGGGCACGGCTTCCGGTCGATCCTGGCGCTGCCGTTCCTGCTGGAAGGCGAGACCCGGGCCGCCCTGAACCTCTATTCGCACCGGCCGGGCCGGTTCGATCACCGCGCCACGGAGCTGGCCCGTGACTTCGTCCACCAGACGTCCATGGCGCTGCGCCTCGCCGTCCGGTTCGCGCACAGCAGCGATACAGCCGCCAACCTCAAGGCCACCCTGGAGACGCGGACCGTGATCGACGTCGCCGTCGGCATCATCATGGCGCAGAACCGCTGCAGCCAGGACGAGGCGTTCGAGCTCCTGAAGTCGGCCTCGAGCGCCCGGAACATCAAGCTCCACGCCGTCGCGGCCGGGGTGGTCGAGTCACTCGGGCAGGGCCCCACCCGGACCCACTTCGACGTCTAACCCCGGCCCCGAGCAGCCAGTGCGGTCAGGCCGGGCTTCCGGGCAGCGGCTCGCCCGCCGCCGCGCCAAGGCCCGTGAACGCCAGAATGCCGTCCCGCACTTCGAGGGCCCGGTTGTGCTGGACGACATGCCCGGTTCCCTGCACTTCCAGCAGCCTCCCGCGGCTGGCGAGCCCGGCCAGCCGGCGGCACCAGTCTGCATCCGCGATGGGGTCGTTGGCGCCGCGCACCACGAGGACCGGTGCGCTGACGCCGGCGATCTTCTGTTCCATCGGGTACTCCATCATGACCTGCAGGGTCTTGAAGTACCAGGACGGGCCGCAACGCAGGTAGTCGGTGAAAACCAAGGCGTTCGAGGAGGGACTCTCGTAGAACAGGCAGTCACGGCCCAGCGCCAGGCCCATCTGTGCCACGGATCCGTGCCTGGGGTCCACCACGGGACCCATCAGCACCACATTCGAGATCTGTTCCGGCTGCTGAAGGGCCGCTTCCAGAGCCATCTGTGTTCCCATTGAGTGCCCCACCAGCACTATTTCCGCCACGCCAAGCTGTTCCATGGCGCCGAGGATGTAACGGGCGTGGTCGGCAATGGACAGCTGGTACGCGGGCTTGGGGGTGGCACCGAATCCCGGCAGGTCGATGGAGTAGGTCTCCCTCGACCCGGCCAGGAGCCGGTGCAGCCGGCGCAGGTAGCGGTGTGACGCGCCGATTCCGTGGATGAGCACGACGGCGGGCGCGGACCCGCCGGCCATTTCGCGCGAGGCGAAGACGTGGCCGGCGTGGCCCGCGGCTGAAATCTCCAGGCGGACCGGACCGGTCATGCTGTAAACGACCGCGGCGGGGAGCACGGGTACAGGAGGGACCGCGTGGCAGCTGCCGGGGTCATGAAGGGCTCGTTTCGTCGCCGGGTGGTCAGCCCAGTCTAGTAAGCCTGCTGGCTAGAACCCTGACGCCGTGCGGGGCGGCCGGCCCTTCAGGATGATCGGGCGGATCAGTTGTCCCGTTTGTCCCGCTCCTCGAACTCCTCATCGAGGTCATAGTGCCGGAATTCCGTCTCCGGATTCGGCTCCCCCTCCACCACGTACTCATAGTCCAGTTGGCGCTCGACTTGGCTGTCGAGTACCTGAAGATCCTTGTCCGGCAACTTGCTGAGATCCTCCGGGAAGTCATCTTCCGGGCTGAGGTGCAGCTTCTCGGTCATTGCATGGCTCCCTTGGCCAGGGGTTGGACTCGCGCTTGCACTGTCCTGGCTGCATTCAGGATAGCCCTTACTGCCGGCGCGGCCGAGGGCCCGTTTTAGGCGGGCTCGGAGCCTACGTTTACCAGCCAGTCCACACCAAACCGGTCCTTGCACATGCCGAAGACGTCGCCCCAGGGTGCCTTCTCCAGCGGCATGGCGACTGTGCCGCCATCGGCCAGCTTGTCGAAGTAGCCGCGGAGCTCAGCTTCGTTGGATCCGCTCAGGGACACGGAAAAGTTGTTGCCCGCGGTGTAGTCCATGCTGTTGGGCGTGTCCGCGCCCATCAGCACCATGCCGGCGTCCGTCCTGAGCTGGGCATGCATGATTTTCTCCTGCTCCGCCGGGTCTTCGCTGGCGTGGTATTCGGCGAAGGTACTCATGGTCAGTTCCCCGCCGAACACCGACTGGTAGAAGGTCATGGCGTCTTTCGCGTTGTTGCGGAAGCCGAGGTAGGGATTGAGCGTAGTCATGTCCGAAACTCCTTGCTGTTGGGGGCGCCGGCCGGGCGGCAACGACGACGGTGCACGGTACAGGGCATATCCTGCCGCAAAACCAACAGCGTGGGTAGATGTCCGGCCGCGGAACCGGGCAGCCCGCGACTAAGCAGGTGAACGGCCGGCCGAATGCGTCCGACGGCGGCCGGTGCCGCCGTCGGACGCTGCGGCGGGATTGCGGCTAAGGCGTCTGGCCTGCGTGCTCGCCTTCGGCGATTTCCTCAAGGAGTTTGGCGTTGAAGGCCGGAAGGTCACGCGGGCTGCGGCTGGTCACCAGGCCCTGGTCCACCACGACCTGTTCGTCAGTCCAGATCGCGCCGGCATTCCTCAGGTCCGTCTGCAGCGTGTGGTAGGAGGTCAGGTTCCTGCCGCTGACCACGCCGGCGTCGATGAGCAGCCACGGGCCGTGGCAGATGGCGGCGACGGGCTTGTGCTGCTCGAAGAAGGCACGCGTGAACGCCTGGGCCTCCTTGTCGACCCTGAGGTGATCGGCGTTGACCACGCCGCCGGGGATGACCAGGGCGTGGAAATCGGCGGCGTCGGCCCGCCCCACGGCGAGGTCGACGGCGAACCGCTGTCCCTTTTCGGTGCCGTCATAGCCCTGCAGCTCTCCGCTCTTGGGCGAGACCAGGGTTGGCACACCGCCGGCTTCCTTGACGGCATCCCACGGGCTGGTCAGCTCCACTTGCTCCACACCGTCCGTCAGCAGGAACGCGACTTTCTTGCCGGAAAGATTGTGCTCTGACATGTGTCCTCCTCGTGCCGGGCGCGGGCCGGCAACATTCGTTCAGTGCCGGCGCCACGCGCAGTGTCCCACTTGGTTTGCAGTGTTAACTCTAGAAAGCCGCCAAGTCGTAAGCAAGCTGATGATGCATTGCAGGGATCCCGCCGGCACAGGACGGGAAGCTGAGAGAATGGGCCCATGGAAGTCGCTTTCGGGCTGCTGGCCCTCGTCGCCATCGTCTGTGCCTGCAGCGCACTGGGCCAAAGGATCAACATCTCCGTCCCACTGCTGCTGGTGCTGGCCGGCGTGGTGTGCTCGTTCCTGCCGTTCGTTCCGACCATCGAACTGAACCCCGAAATCGTTCTGGTCGGGCTGTTGCCGCCGCTGCTCTATGCGGCGGCGCTGCAGACCTCGCTGTTCGATTTCCGTTCCAACCGCCGCTCCATCGGCCTGTTGTCGGTCGGCTACGTCATTTTCGGCACCGTCAGCGTCGGGCTGGTGGTCGCCTGGCTGTTTCCCGAGATCCCGCTGGCGGCCGCCATGGCCCTGGGCGCCGTCGTCGCGCCCCCTGACGCCGTGGCGGCGACGGCGATTGCGCGAAAGGTGGGCATGCCCCGCCGGGTTGTCACCATCCTGGAGGGCGAATCGCTGGTCAACGACGCCACGGCGCTGGTCTGCCTGCGTGCTGCCATCGCCGCGATCGCCGGAGTTGTCTCCGCCGCGGAGATTGCCGGCGGCTTCGTCCTGGCGGTTGGCGGGGGCGTGGCGGTGGGCGTTGCCGCGGCCTTCGTGCTCACGGCGCTCCGCAAGCGGATCCGCAACGTGGCCATCAACACTTCCACTTCCCTGATCGCCCCGCTTGTCGCCTACCTCCCGGCGGAAGCGATCCACGCCTCCGGCGTCCTGGCCGTCGTCGTCACCGGGCTGATCATGGGGACCAAGGCGCCGTCCATGCCAAACGGGGCGGCACGGCTGAGCCAGCGCAGCAATTGGCACACGGTCCAGTTCCTGCTGGAGAACTCCGTTTTCCTGCTGATCGGGCTGCAGGTCCGGACCATCATCGAGGGCGTCCGGGATGACTCGCTGGGGCCGGAACGGATCTGGTTCGGCTGTGCCGCCGTGCTGCTGGCCGTGCTGGTCCTGCGCCCGGTCTGGGTCTTCCCCGCAACGTACCTGCCGCGGCTCATTCCCGCGGTCCGGCGCAAGGATCCCGCGCCGCCCTGGCAATTTCCGGCGATCGTCTCCTGGGCCGGCATGCGCGGCGTGGTGACGCTTGCCGCCGTCCTGGTCCTGCCGGCGGAGCTGGAGCACCGGTCGGTCCTGATCCTGATGGCCCTCGTGGTGGTGGCCGGCACGCTGACCCTGCAGGGTTTCACGCTCCCGGCGCTGGTCCGGTTGCTGCGCGTGAAGGGACCGGACCCGCGCGAGGACGCGCTCAACGAGGCGTCGCTGATGCAGATGGCGACGGCGGCTGGCGTGCAGCGGCTCCAGGAACTGCGTTCGGACGCCGATCCCCCCGAAGTCGTGGCGATGCTCAAACGGCGCACCCAGGAGCGCGGGCTGGCCGCATGGGAGCGGCTGGGCCGGCCGTCCGCCGAAGCCGCCACCCCCAGCCAGCGGTACGCCCAACTCCGGCTGGCGATGCTGGACGCCGAGCGCACCAAGGTCCTCGAGCTGCGGCGCGGCGGCGGATACGCGCACGAGGTCCTGGTCAACGTCCTTGACCGCCTCGACGTCGAAGAGTCCATGCTGGACGCCGCACTGGAGGAACCGGATGCGGACGGCAGCGGCGGCGAGGGAATCGCCCGGCCCCGCGGCGTTTGTCCGCACCTGGAGTCCGCCCCCGATCTCACCGTCCCGTCTGGCCCCTTCTGCGAGGCGTGCGAACGGGAGGGGACGACGACGGTGCATCTGCGGATGTGCCTGCAGTGCGGCAACGTGGCCTGCTGCGATTCCTCGCCGGGAACCCACGCGTACAAACACTTCCAGCTCAGCGGCCACCCCGTCATGCGCAGCGTCGAGCCCGGCGAGGACTGGCGCTGGTGCTACCCGGACGAACTTCTTGGCTAGGCCGCAGGCGCCGGCCAGTGCCGTCCGGCGTCGGTCCCGGGCGCCCCTGTTCACCGCACCATCCCCTCCGTAGGCTGGAAGGGGACCTGCTGGAAGTGGACCCTGCGAAGAGAAGGCTGTCTGCCGCCGTCGGACGAAAAGAGGACACCATGGACAATCAAGACATCCTGGAGCGCATCAAGGCCCTGGTGGAGGAGGAACACGGCCTCCGCGAAGGCTCAACCCAGTCTGGCGGGACCGGAGGCCCGGACATCCTCCGGCTGCAGCAGGTGGAAGAACAACTGGATCAGTGCTGGGACCTGCTCCGCCAGCGGCGCGCGAAAAAAGACTATGGCGAGAACCCCGACGAGGCGGAAGTGCGGCCGGTCAGCGAGGTCGAAGGCTACCAAAGCTAGCCCCCGGGCCCTGACCTGACAGGCAGGCAGGCAGGCAGGCAGGCAGTCCATGCTGATCGCGCTGCTGGGAGACGTCATGCTGGGCCGGCTGGTGAACCGGCACCTGGCAGCGGCCAGGCCTGCCTATCCGTGGGGCGACACGCTGGCGGTCCTGGAGCAGGCGGACGTCCGCGTCGCCAACCTCGAGTGTGTCCTGGCGGCCGGCGGCGAGCCCGAACCCGGCAAGATCTTCCATTTCCGCTCGGACCCGAAGAACGTCGCCAGCCTCCTCGCGGCCGGGATCGACGTCGTCTCGCTGGCCAACAACCACGTCCTGGATTTCGGCCAGGACGCGTTCGGGGAGATGCTGCCGGCGCTGGACGGCGGCGGCATCCTCCATGCCGGGGCCGGCCCCGACCTGGAGGCCGCCCGCCGCCCGGCCGTGTGGCGCGTGGGCGCCGTCGCCGTCGGATTCATTGCCTTCACGGACAACGAGCCCGGCTGGGAGGCGGGCACCGCGGCTCCCGGGGTCTACTACGTCCCGGTGGAGGATGTCCCCATCGATGACGCCGGCCGGCGCGGCGGGACACGATTGGACGGACTCTTGGAACTGGTCGCCAGGACCAAGGCCCGCGTCCAGGTCCTCATCGTGTCAGCCCATTGGGGCGGCAACTGGGGCTACGACGTCCCGGCCGGGCACCAGGACCTTGCCCGGGACCTCATCGAGGCCGGGGCCGACGTCGTGTTCGGCCACTCGCCGCACATATTTCGCGGCGTCGGCATCCACCGGAACCGTCCCATCATCTTCAGCGCCGGGGACTTCATTGACGACTACGCTGTGGACCCGGTCGAGCGCAATGACCAGTCTTTCGTGTTCATGCTCGACACCGACGCCGGCGCACCCCGAACGCTTCGGCTGCATCCGACCATCATCGCCGGATTCCAGGCGCGCCTGGCCCGCGGATCGGCACCCGGCATTGCCGCCCGGATGCAGCGGCTGAGCGGTCAGCTGGGCACGCTGGGCTACTGGAACGCCTCCGGCCGCTGCCTGGAGATTCCGCTGCACCAAAACTGAATCGCTGTAGTGGGCCAGCCGGCGGGCTGATTGTCAGACTGGTTGCTTGCCGGTCCGGCTGCTTACCAGGGCGGCCGAGACCTCCCTGTTGACGGCGGGCATGATCTCCGTGGCCAGCAGTTCAATCGACCGGGCCGTCTCGGCATAGGGTAGGCCGCCCAGTCCGATCTGGGCCAGGTATCGCGAGTTCCCCAGAGTCTGGTGGATCTCCAGGAGCTTCTCGGTGATCTGCTGCGGGCTCCCCACCAGCAATCCGCCGCCGGGCTCGGTCCAGGAATCGAAGGTGGATCGGGGGAAGTGGTCTACGGGTCGCGGCATGTTTTGTTCGAAGTAGGCCCGGTAGTAGGGGTAGAACGTGTCGCGCGCCTGCTGTGACGTCGGCGCCGCGTAGAAGTGACCGCCGGCCCCCACCGGCAGCGCGCCGGCATCGTGGCCGGCCTCGGCAGCGCTCTCGCGGTAGAGCTCAACAAGGCGGCGGAAACGGGCCGGCCCTGACAGCAGGGCGATGAAAAGAGGAAGCCCGAGCCTGCCCGCCCGGGAAAAACTGGCCGGGGTGCCACCGACGCCCACCCAGACTGGCAGCTTCGCCTGCACCGGGCGCGGGGCGATGTCCATGTCCGGGATGCTCTGAGTCAGTCTTCCGGCCCACTGCACTGTGGAGTTGTCCCGGGCGTTGTCCCGCAGTTCCAGCAGCAGGCGCAGCTTCTCATCAAACAGGGCGTCGTAGTCGTCGAGCTTGTGGCCGAACAATTGATACGACTCCACGAACGCGCCGCGGCCCGCAATGATCTCGGCCCGGCCGTCGGAGATCAGGTCCAGAGTGGCGAACTGTTCAAAGAGCCGCACGGGGTCCTGGGTGGAGAGCACAGTCACGGCCGTGCCCAGCCGGAGATTGGATGTTTCCCGGGCGATCGCGGCGAGGACGACTTCCGGGGCCGAGAGGGCGAAGTCGCGCCGATGATGCTCCCCCAACCCCAGGAATCCGAGGCCCGCCTGATCGGCCAGCTTGGCGAGTTCGATGATCTCTTTTAGCCGCTGCTGCGGGGACAGCGCGATGCCGGTGCTGCTATCGCGGGTGAGCTCGCCGAAAGTGAAGATACCAAAGTCCATGTTTATTGAACATTCAATCATTTGAATTCATTCTTGGCCCACCCGGCAGCATCAAAACCGGCTGGTGATTGAGGTCCCGTTTACATTTCTGAAACACGCCGGTCACGCGAACTTCACGCCGTCGCGATTCCCGTAACGTGCCCGCAACTTTTCGCCTCACTGCCGGAAACATGGCTCCGCGAGGATTAAATCCGGATCGGGGGGCCGGCGGCGACGTGTCCCGGTACGGAAGACTGACGAGAAGGGACCCGCCGGTGGAGCTCACTGCTGGAAGCGTCTGGATGATTGTGTCGGCGGCGATGGTTCTGCTGATGACCCCGGCCCTGGGCCTGTTTTACGGCGGGATGACCCGGGCCAAGGCCTCGCTCAACATGATGATGATGAGCTTCGTCTCGGTGGGGATCGTCGGCGTGGTGTGGGTCCTCTGGGGCTACTCGATGAGCACCGGGCAAGGTGTCCTCGGCGTGTTCGGCAACCCGTTCGCGAGCTTCGGCCTGAGCAGCCTCATCGGTTCGCCGGACTTGATCAAGGCCGGCTACAGCGCCACTTTTGCCATCCTCACCGTGGCCCTCATCAGCGGCGCCATCGCGGACCGCGCGAAGTTCACCTCCTGGGCCCTCTTCGTCCCCATCTGGATCACCCTCGTGTACTGCCCCCTGGCCTTCATGGTCTGGGGCGGAGGCCTCATGAGTGCCGGCGGCGCGGTAAGTGCCGTCTTCGGCCAGGTCATCGACTTCGCCGGCGGCACCGTAGTGGAAATCGCGTCCGGAACGGCGGCGCTGGTCCTGGTCCTGATCCTGGGCAACCGGCACGGCTTCGGCAAGGACCCCGGCCACCGCCCCCACAACATCCCCTTCATTATGCTTGGCGCGGGCATCCTGTGGTTCGGCTGGTTCGGCTTCAACGCCGGCGCCGCCACCACAGTGGAGCAGGCCGGCCTGATCTGGGTGAACACCTTGGCCGCCCCTGCCGCAGCCATGATCAGCTGGCTGGTGACGGAGAAGGTCCGCCACGGCCACCACACCTCCTTGGGCGCGGCGTCCGGCGCCGTCGCCGGCCTGGTGGCGATCACGCCGTCGTGCGCCAACATCAGCCCTCTCGCCGCGCTGGGCCTTGGCTTCGTGGCCGGTGCGGCCTGCGCCGTGTTCGTGGACCTGAAATTCAAGTTTGGCTTCGATGACTCGCTCGACGTCGTCGGCGTCCACCTCGGCGGCGGCCTGATCGGCACGCTCGCCCTCGGTTTCATTGCGCTCCCGGTGGACGGTGCCGGCGGCGGGCTGTTCTACGGCGGCGGGCTCCACCAGGTCATCGCGCAGGCCGTGGCCGTCCTCATCACGGTGGCCGTGTCCGGCCTCGGGACCGCGGTGATCGGACTCGCCATCCACAAGACGCTGGGTTTCCGGGTCAGCCGCGAGGACGAACTCGCCGGAGTCGACCGGTCCGAACACGCCGAGACCGCGTATGCCTTTGCCGAGCTCGGTTTCAGCCGGTTCAACCCGTTCGGCCACCACACCGGCGCGGCCCACGCCGCGACGCCTTCCCACGCCGCGACGTCCGCCCACGCGGCCGGCCGGGCACCGGCCGGCCGGGCACCGGAAAATGCCTCCGCGCGCGCAAAGGAAGACAGCCTCGTCTGAGCCGGCCGCTGGGGCCGGCTCAAGTTTTTCCAAAGGGCCCGGGTGTAAGACGCGGTCGGAGGCTTAAGATATGGGCGGGGGGCACTCGAATTAGCGAACTCGCTTAATGGGAGGCCACGATGTTCAGCCAAGCCAGCCGCAAGGCATCAAAACCGAAGCTAACATCGGTGGCGCGGACCCCGCGCAGACACCGGCGCAGCTCCCTTCCCAGACCGGACACATTTTGGTTCGGGCGCGGGCTGGCCTCGCTGGCGGCCTTTGCCCTGGCGGCGGGCGGCGGCCTGGTGGCGGCAGCTCCTTCGAACGCCGCCAACCCGGCACAAAACTACATCGTGGTGCTCAAGGACGGCGTCGTGGACGCCGGAGCGGCGGCGGCCGCCCAGCAAAGCGCCTACGGATTCACGGCATCGAAGGTCTACCGCAACGCTGTGAACGGCTACTCTGCCACCCTGACGGCGGCCCAGGCGCAACGCGTCAAGGCCGACCCCAACGTCGACTTCGTCACGGCAGGCCGGACCTTCCAGCAACCGCGGGATCTTGGAACCGCGGCCACCCAGGAGACGCCGTTTTGGCGCAAGCGGATCGCCGGAACCAGCTCAGACGTCCGGAAGGCCCTCGACCGGGGGCCAAGCCGGATCAACGTCAACGTAGCGGTGATCGACAGCGGCATCGATGCGACCCACCCGGACCTGAACGTCAAGGGCGGCGTCGACTGCCAGTCCGGCTCGCCCGTCGATGTGACCCCCGTTGACGTCCTGGGGCACGGGACATTCGTTGCTGGCGTGATCGGCGCCCGGAACAACCGCCTGGGCGTCATCGGGACCGCCCCGGGCACTCCGCTGTGGTCTGTCCGGGTGGTTGACGACAACGGCCTGATCTCCGAGCAGAGCCTGATCTGCGCGATTGACTGGGTGACCTCGACGCGCAAGGACCATGACGACAGCAACGACATCGCCGTGGCCAACATCAGCATCGCCGGCGGCGCCGCGGACACGCCCAACTGCGGCAAGGGCACGGACGCAATGCACTACGCCATCTGCCGCTCGGTCCGGGCCGGTGTCACCTATGCTGTCGCGGCCGGCAACGCCGGTGAGGACTTCGCCAACACAGTGCCGGCCACGTACGACCAAGTACTGACCGCCACCGCCATGGGCGATTTCGACGGAAAGTCCGGCGGGGATGCCGCCCCGATCTGCGGCCCCGACGACTTTTCGAAGTACGGGCAAAAGGATGACCAGCCGGCGTTCTTCTCCAACTTCGCCACCACGAGTGACGACAAGGCCCACACGGTCGCCGGCCCCGGCGTCTGCATGCTCTCCACCTGGCCCGGCGGCTACAACGTAAGCAACGGCACCAGCTTCGCCAGCCCGGCCGTGGCCGGGTCCGTGGCCCTCTGCATCAGCCAGAAGGCCTGCACGGGCTCAGCCGAGCACGTCATGGAGCAGTACCTGGACCTGACAAAGTCGTACTCGAAGCGGCACCACGACTACGGCTTCGGCGGCGATCCCATCCACCCGATCGGGGGACAGTACTACGGATACCTGACCCAGACGGTGAGCTTCTGACGCTACGGCGGTGAGGAATCCGGCGGCGCAAGTCGCCGCGCCAGAGGCCCTCGGCGAGTCTCAGCCGGGGGCCCGGCCGGGTCTCAGCCGAGGGCCCAGCCGGGTCTCAGCCCAGCAGCCGGCGCTCATAGGCGAAGGCCACCAGCTGGAGCCGGGTCCCGAGGCCCAGCTTGCCCAGCACGCTCCTGAGGTGTGTCTTGACCGTCGCCTCGGATACGAACAGGCTTCCGGCGATCTCACCGTTGGCCAGCCCCTTGGCCGCGAGCAGGAAGACGTCCCGTTCCCGGACAGACAGCACCTCCAGCGCGGACAGGTCCGGTCCCCCGGCCGGCACGGTCCGGGCGGCATGCTGGAACAAATCCTGCACTGATCCCGGCGCAATCACGGAGTACCCGGCGTACACGGTCCGGATCGCGGCGAGCAGGAACTCCGGTTCGGCGCTCTTGAGCAGGTAGCCGCTGGCACCGGCGTGCACGGCGTCAACCACCGCCTGGTCCCGGTTGAAGGTGGTCAGGGCGATGATCTTCGGCGCGCCGGTGCCTGCGGCCTCCGCCTGCCGCACGATCCGCCGTGTGGCGCCGACGCCGTCAAGGACCGGCATGCGCAGGTCCATGAGCATCACGTCGGGGCACCGTTCGACGGCGAATGCCGCCGCCTGCGCGCCGTCGCCGGCTTCCCAGGCCATCGCCATGTCCGGCTGGCTCTCCACCAGCATCCGGATTCCCGCACGGAACAGGGCCTGGTCATCGACAATCGCCACGGTAATGGCCGCCCCGGCATCAGCCACGGTCGCCGGCTTCGGCCAGCTGCATTCCCGGGCGCGCTGCAGGGCTTCCCGCGGGAACCAGGTCCGGCTCCGCGCTGGCGGCGGCAGCATCGGCGTCGGCCGTCCTTGTGCCGTAGGGGATAAAGACTGTCACCCGGTACTGCTCGCCATCCGGGCCGGACGTCATCCAACCTCCTGCGAGGTGGGCGCGTTCCCGCATCCCGGCGAGGCCGCGGCCCACCCGCGTTTCGGCGGCGGGGTCCGGGCTGTCCCTGCCTGTGGTCTCCGGGATCCCGGACGCTGCATGCAGGGTCAGCCCCGGGCCGCTCCAGTCCAGGTGCAGCCGCACCGCGGTGCCGCGGCCGCCGTGTTTCAGTGCGTTGGTCAGGCATTCCTGGATGATCCGGAATACGGCGAGTTGCTGCCCGGCGGAAAGCTCGGCGGGTGCGCCGGACTCGCTCTGTTCGATCTCGAGGCTGCCCTGCATACGCGCCACGAGGGGCCCGACGTCGCTGAGCCGGGGCTGGGGCGTGACCATGCCGTCGTCGTGCACCCCCTCGATGACGCGCTGCGCGTCCACCAGGGCGCTCCGGGCCGACGTCGCGATGTTCTCCAGGGCGTTTAGCACTGCCCTCGGCTGGTCCTTGCTCAGGTAGCGGGTGCCATCCGCCTGCGCCGCGATCACGGCGAGTGAGTGGGCCAGGACGTCGTGCAGGTCCCGGCCGATCCGGGTCCGTTCCTGCTCCACGATCAGGTCCACCTCGGCTTCCCTGAGGCTGGTCTGGGCGATGGTCCTGGCCTGGAACAGGCTGCCGCGTTCCTGGTACATCGCCAGCAGAAGTCCGACGGCGGCGCAGGCTGCCGCGATCACCAGCAGCAGCGAAAAGAGTTGCCAGCCGTAGGCTTGAAAGGTCCACCGGTCGCCCATGTACAGCGGAAGGAACCAGCCGACGCCGTTGCCGTAGCGCCAGGACAGCATCAGGAAGGCCATGGCGCCGGCGAACACCACGTTGGCGGCCGCCGCGATGAAGCGTGTCCTTCGCCGGGCCGTCCATTGGATGAAAGCCAGGGACACGAACGCCCCGAGGTAAATGGCCCAGTGGTTGGCGTGCATCGCGGGAATGGCGTACCCCAGTTGGCCCGCGAGCAGCCCTGCCGTGAATCCAAGCGACGCGTAGGGCTTCCAGGCGGCGCAGGCAATCGCTGCCGTCATGAGGATCAGCGGCCACGTCCCCTCCCAGGTGTGGAGGCCGGGGCCCATCCGCCCGGCCTCGGCCACGCACCACAGCGTGAAGAAGAGAACGGCCGCCGCGGGGGCGCCCCAATGCCGCAAAACTTTCAGTAGTGGTTCCATGCTGTCACCCTATCCACGGCGGCTGTAACAGGCAGGTCACATCCGGCCGCGCTCCACCTTGGGGCCAGAAGATTCATCTTTCGAGCCAGCCCTCCGTCGATAGCGGGCGTAGTATGGCGGCCATGACCAAGGCAGCGGTTGAGGTCACAGCTCCCGCCGAAGCGGTGCCGTACTCCGTGCTGGACAGCGTGTTCTTCGTGGTGGGCGGCGTTGCGGCTGTGTGGCTGACCGCGCTGCTGGTGCAGTTGAGCTTCGAATGGGGCTGGGCGCAGGTCTGGTTCCTCTTCATCTTCTGGGCCCTGCTCGCCTATCTGGTGCTTCCCCGTCTGCACCGGATCCTGACCCGGCTCTACGTTCCGGACTACTTCATCGGCCGGGCGCGCACCAGCGACGGGCTGCTGGGCGATCCCGTGAACATAGCCCTGCTGGGATCGGAACCGCAGATCCATGGCGTGATGCGGTCCGCGGGCTGGACAAGGGCCGATGACGTGACCCTGGCCAGCAGCCGGCGGATCGTCTCTTCCACCCTCCTGCGCCGCAGCTATCTCGAGGCCCCGGTCAGTCCGCTGTTCCTGTTCGGCCGCCAGCAGGATTTTGCCTACCAGCAGGAAGTCGACGGCACCCCGGGCAAACGGCACCACGTCCGCTTCTGGCGGTGCCCGCCCGGCTGGCTGCTGCCGGGCGGGCTGGCCGTCGACTGGTTGGCGGCCGGCACGTATGACCGCAGCGTCGGGCTGTCCCTGTTTACCCTGCAGATCACCCACAAAATCGATGAGAACACCGACGCCGAACGCGACAATGTGGTCGGCGCCATTACCGGGGCCGATCCCGCGGCCGGGCTCAGGGTGATCCGTGATTTTTCCACCGGCTATCACGCGCGCAACGGCGGGGGCGACACCATCACCACCGACGGCAATCTCCCCATCGTCGATCTCAGGCCGACCGTCGCGGAGCCGACCGCCGCGGGCTCGCTTGGGAGCGACACACCCCCGGGCGAGGGCCGCGCCAGGCGTCCTTCGACCACGATTGTCGGGGCGGTCTTCGTCGGTGCCCGCGCGGCGGCGGCCGCGCTGCTGGCCCTGTCCCTGGTGCTCTTCAAGGACGCGCACGTCAGCTCACTGGTGCAGCCCGTAGCCGGCCCGGCGGTCACAGAGGCCCAGGCGGAATTGGCCGTCAGCGCCGCAACGGCGGTTGTCCTGCTCTTTGCCGTGGCAGAGATCCTGCTGGCGTGGTTCGTGTTCCTCGGCCGAAACTGGGCCCGGACGGTGGCCATGGCACTGAGTACGGCCGCCATCTGCTTCCAGGCCGTCGATGTTTTCCACGGCGGCCCGGACATCACCCTGAAGTCCAATCTCCCCGGCCTGACCCTGGACATCCTGTTGCTTCTGGCGCTCTCCAGCAAGCGGTCCCGCGACTATGCCCTGCGCCCCCGCAAGGTAATCAAACGGGATTCCAGCCTTCCCGGCGGCCGGACGCCCGTCTGAATCCGCAGGATCAACGGGCCCTTGACAGCCCTCTCGCAGCGGGAGCTAGATGTTCAAATAGCCAGCAATCCACCGCAGGAGCAGCTAAGGAGCGGACATGAGCGACGACTCACAGGCGCCGGAGCGCCACCACAGCGAGACCCCGGCCGAAGGTGATGCAACGGCTGAACCCTTCGACGACCGCGCCCATTCCCAGGACGCGGCAGAAGGCCCGGACACCGACGACGAACCGGGCCCCACGGCCTAGCCTCCCTAGGCGCTAGCCTCTCTACGAGCGAACTCGCCGGAACTCTGCGGGCTCGCCGGAACTTTCCGGCGAGCGGGGAGGCTTCCGGCGATTTGGACTCGCCTGCCCCGACCGGTGTCCTGTCGGTCCCCGGCGCACACAGTCCTGAACCGGCGAAATATCTTCGCTCGCCCGGCTGTTTCTCCGGCATGACAACAATCGGAATCATCGGTGCAGGACACATTGGCGGCCAGATCGCCCGCAAGGCCGTGGAGGTCGGCTACGACGTCGTGATCAGCAACTCGCGCGGGCCGGAAACCCTGGCGGAGCTCGTCGCGGAACTGGGGCCCAGGGCCCGGGCCGCAACGCCGGCCGAGGCGGCCGCAGCCGGCGACTTCGCCGTCGTCACCGTGCCGCTCAGGAGCCTCCCGGACGTCCCCGTGGAACCGCTGGCCGGCAAGATCGTCCTCGACACCAACAACTACTACTGGGAACGCGACGGGCATGTCCCGGCCCTGGATGCCGGCGAGGCCACCACGTCCGGCCTGCTGCAGGAGCACCTTCCCCAGTCCAAGGTGGCCAAGGCTTTCAACCACATCATGTACTCCCAGATCACCACGGACGGGACCCCGGCCGGCACCCCGAACCGCCGGGCCCTGGCCACGGCGAGCGATTTCCCGGAGGCGGCCGAGCTGGTGACCAGGCTCTACGACGAATTCGGCTTCGACACCGTCAACATGGGCCCGCTCGCCGAAAGCTGGCGCACGGAACGGGACCGCCCGGCCTACGTGATCCGGCAGAACGCGGCCGAGCTCACAGAGAACCTGGCCAAGGCTCCGCGCACCATCTGACCCGTCCTGCCCCGGGCCATCTGACCCGTCCTGCCCCGGGCGTGCGAATTCGCCGGAAGCTTGCGAGGTCGCCGGACTTTTCCGGCGGGCTCGCAGGCTTCCGGCGAATTCGGCCGGGGGGGGTTAGGGGTCAGCGCTGGACGGCGGGCTCGAGCTTGAGCATCTTGGCGATGACGTAATCGAGCTCGGAGTCGTCGAAGATCTTCTTCCAGTCGTCCTTGATGATGGTGTCCTTGCCGTACTGGATGGCGATTTCGCACGCTTCGGAGAACGGGTTGGAGCCGCGCAGGGCGTTGGTCAGGGCGATCTGGACGTGCCCGAACAGCATGGCCTTGGCTGCTTCCTCGGGGACGCCGGCGGTGTGCACAGTCTCGTGCAGGGCTTCCTTGAGCAGGGTCCCGATCATGCAGGCGACGGTCTCCACGAGGGTGGGCTCGAGGATGGCGAGCTGCTTGACGGTGACCCAGTGGACGTCGATCACCGGGGCGTAGATCACCTTGATGGTGGCCTCGGCGGCGGCGCGGGCGGCATCGGTGGCGGCCTCGTCGATCGCGGCAACCACGTTCTGCGGGGCGCCCTGGCCGCCGAAGGTGTCGGCCCATTCTTCCTTGGTGGTGCGCTCGAGGAAGACCGAGGGGTGGCACGGGTGGGCCACGGCCTGGACGACGTCGTCGCGCTTGGCAAGCAGGCCGGCGTAGGCGGCGGCCGGGTCGAGGGTGAGCAGGATGGCGCCGGACTTCATCTGCGGAACCACGCCGTGGGACACGACGCCCAGGACGGTGTCCGGGACCGCGAGGATCACGACGTCGGCGTCCTTGATGGCGTCCTCGGTGGCGCTGATTTCCCGGCCTTCGGCGCGGACGCGGTCCTGGCCTGCCGGCGAGTTTTCGCTGTAGTAGACGGTGTGGGCGCTCTTCTGGAGGTTGGCTGAAACACGCAGCCCCATTTTGCCTCCGGCTCCGATGACGGCCACGGTCAATTGTTCTGCTGACATTTCAGTTACTCCTTAGGAAATCGAGGCTTTGCTGGGTCCACTGCTTTTCGAGGCGGAGGGTCTCTTCTTCGGAGGCCTGCCACGGCAGCCAGTGCTCGATGATCTGGTTGATGTTTCTTTCTTTGGGCTGCAGCTTCCGGGCCATGTAGGCATAGTCCAGGAGGCCTTCGCCGAGGGGAGCGCCGGAATACGTGAACCCGACCCATCCCTCCTTGCGGCTGAACGCAAAGTCTTTGATGTGCATGTTCAGGACATACGGCGCGACGGCGTCAATCACCTCGCGCGGGGATTCCAGCGCCGCCACGGTGTTGGCGGGATCGCTGCAGATGCCCAGGTTCGGGCTGTCCACGCGGGCGATGACCTCCAGGACCCGGGCTGTGGGCACCTGTTCGTAGGTCTCCACGGCGATCTTCACCCCTGCGGCCTCGAATTCGGGCAGGAGACTGGTGAAGATCGCCACGGCCTCGTCCGCGTCCGGGGTGTGGCCCGGGACGTTGAACATGGTCCGCAGCAGCGGCGCGGCCAGGATCCCGGCGATCCGCAGGAACTTCTTCAGATGCTCCGGCCGGATGCCCTTGGTGCCGAGCTCCAGGGAAATCCCCAAGGCATCGGCCGTGGCCCGGACGGCGGCCAGTTCGGCGTCCGTCATGGATTCGAGCGGGGCGTAGTCGCAGATCTGGAAGAGGTCCACGCCCAGGGCCGCAGTATCGGCCAACGCATCCTGGAGGGTCAGCGGCGCGGAGACCTGGTCCGAGAGCTGCCAGAAGAAGGCGTAGCTGCTGAGACCGATTCGTGAACCCTGTCCGTTCTCTAAACCCTGCCCGTTCGTGGAGCTCATGGCCGGCCTCCCGCGGTCAGCAGGAGTCCGAATCGGGCGGCAGTTTCGTCCAGGATGGTCTTGAGCGCCTGCGGGTCGTGGGCAAAGCGGCCCAGGAACAGCCCGGCGACGGCGTCGTCGAGCCGGCCGATCAGGCCGGGGCCGGCGCTCCCGCCGTAAATGACCCGGCTCTCGGCCTGGCCGGGAAGGGAACGCAGATGCGCGTCCAGCCCGGTGATGACGGCGCTGATGTACTCCGGGGTGGCCGGTTCGGGGGCACCGATGGCCCACTGCGGTTCGTAGGCCACGATGGTCCGGGCCGCGGGTCCGAGAGACCGCGCCCGGTTGAGGGCGGCGTCGATGTCCGCAGTGCAGTGACGGACAGCCTCCTCCACGGAGCCGGGCTGCAGTTCCCCGACGCAAAGTACCGGCGTGAGGCCGTTGCGGTAGGCGGCGGCGGTCTTGAGGCCGACTGTCCTCTCATCCTCGCCGAAGATTCGGCGCCGCTCGGCGTGGCCCACTTCGGCGTAGCGGCCGCCGAGTTCGGCGACGGTCCGGCCGGAGACCTCGCCGGTGTAGGCGCCCTCGTCTTCCCAGAAGATGTCCTGCGCGCCGGCGCCCGCGCCGGCCACTCCGAGGACCCGGGCTGCCTCGGGCAGCGCGGGCAGGGCCGGCAGGACAAACAGTTCGATCTCGCCGTTCTGCACGGCGGGGTGTGCCAGTGCGACGACGGCGACCTCGCGGCAGTAGTCCAGCGTGCGCTGGTAGCCGAAGTACATTTTCAGGCTGACGCCGATGACGGCTTGCGGCTGCTTTGTACGGGCGGCACGGCCGGCGGCTTCGCCTGTACCGCCTGTGGCGGGGTTAGCAGGAAGTGACACCCTCGTAGTCCTTAATCAGTGTGACCTTCTCGGCCGAGGCGGAGGTTTCGTCGAACGTGTAGGTCAGCCATTCCCGGGCCAACCGGCGGGCCAGTTCCAGGCCGACGACGCGCTGGCCGAACGTGAGGACCTGGGCGTTGTTGCTGAGGATGGCCCGTTCCACCGAGAAGCTGTCGTGCGCCGTGACGGCCCGGACCCCCGGGACCTTGTTGGCGGCGATGGCCACGCCGAGGCCGGTGCCGCACACTAACAGGGCGCGGTCGGCCTCGCCGGAGGCGATGAGTTCGGCGGCCGCGATGGCCACGGAGGGGTACGGGGTGTGGCTGGTGGCGTCGACGCCGACGTCACGGACGGACTCGACGAGCCCGCTGGCTTCCAGGTCTGCCTTCAGGGCTTCCTTGTACTCGAATCCGGCGTCGTCGGCCCCGATGACCAGGCGCAGTTTGGCGCTCATGCGTTCTCCTTGACTGTTTTTCCCTCGACTGTTTCCGCGAGGAGAGTGTTGTGAATTGCTCGGACGATCAGTGCCATGGACACCGCGCCCGCGTCCGGGGTGCCAAGGCTCTTCTCGGCGTGCGGGCGGGCTCGGCCCACGAGGGGCAGGAGCTGGGCGGTGTCTTCTGCGGCCTGCTGCGCAACGGCGGCCGCGGCGCCCCAGGCCTTCGTGAGGGATCCCCCGGCGTCCACGCCGCCGGCGAGGGCGTCGCGGAACGGGACCAGGACGTCCACGAGGGTTTTGTCGCCCGGCGCGGCCTTGCCGAAGTCCATGATGGCGGCCGCGGCGCCGGCGACTCCGGCGGCGACAGCGCCGGCGTCGGGGGCAGCGGTGTTGCCGAGCGCATCCCCGACGGCCCGGAGGGCCATGCCCCACAGTGCGCCGGAGGTGCCGCCTGCTTTGTCGGCCCAAGCGTCGCCGGCAAGGTGGAGGGTGGTGGCTGCGCCGGCTCCGCGGGCGACGGCGGCTGCCGCGGCGTCGACGGCGGCGCGGACGCCGCGCTCCATGCCAATGCCGTGGTCGCCGTCGCCGGCGACCGCGTCGATCCGGCCCAGTTCCTCGGCGTTGGCGTCCACCACGTCCTTCGCGGCTCCCAGCGCGGCCAGGACACGGACGGCCGTGGCGCGGGATTCGTCGGAGGCATCCGGGATGGCCGCCTCGATCTCGGCGAGGTCGGTGAAGTCCGTGGCTTCCAGGGCCGCCGCCGTGACGGCGCCGCGGCGGAAGGCCGGGGCGTCGGCGGGCGCGTGCCAGAGGGTCTCAAGTTCGTCGTCGAGCCAGAAGAGGGTCAGGGAGGTGCCGGCCATGTCGAAGCTGGTCACGAGCTCACCCACCTGCGGGTCGACGGCTTCCAGTCCGGCCTCGGCCAGGAGCTGGGCGACGCGGCGGTAGACCACGAACAGTTCCTCGTATTTGACGCTGCCCAGGCCGTTGAGGATCGGGACGACGCGCCGTGTCCCGCCGGAAGCCATACAGCCTTCGACGCCGTCGGGAATTTCGGTGAGGAGTTTCGCGACGAGGAGTTCGGCGAGTTCATCCGCCGTCGGGACGCCTGTTTCGCCGATGCCGGGCTCGCCGTGGATGCCCATCCCGACGGCCATGCGGCCCTCGGGGACGGAGAAGAGCGGGTGGTCCGCGCCCGGCAGGGTGCAGCCGGAGAAAGCGACGCCGAAGGAGCGGGTGCGGTGGTTGGCGCGCTCGGCGATCTCGACTGTCTGGTCCATGGTGTACCCGGCCTCGGCGGCGGCGGCGGCGACCTTGAAGACCGTGAGGTCACCGGCGATCCCGCGGCGCTTGGCGTGCTCGGCCGGCGGGGCGGACGAGACGTCGTCGGTGACGGCGATGCTGCGGCAATCGATGCCCTCGGCGCGCAGCCGGGCCTGGGCCTGGTTGAAGTGCAGGACGTCGCCGGCGTAGTTGCCGTAGCCCAGGAGGACGCCGCCGCCGTTGCTGGCGGCCTTGGCCACGGTGTAGATCTGCTGGGCGGACGGCGACGCGAAGAGGTTGCCCATCGCGGCACCGTGGGCCAGACCCTGGCCCACGAGCCCGGCGAAGGCAGGATAGTGCCCGGAACCGCCGCCGATCACGAGCGCCACGGTGCCCGGGGTGCTCCGGGTGTTGCGGACGACGCCGCCGGAGACACGCCTGACCCAGCGGCTGTGGGAGGCGACAAAGCCTTCGATCATTTCGTCAGCGAAGGCTGCGGGGTCATTGAACAGGCGGGTCATGGGGGTACTCCTGGAAGAGGGAAAGCTGCTTGGTGGGTGCCCGCCGCGGCTGTGTGGCACGCGGCGGGCACCGGATTGTTGGGAGCAGGCTGCGTCCGTTAGCGAACGGCGGCTGACTCCGCGGCCGCTGAGTCTGCTGCTTCAGGGGCGGCCGTTGCGTTGCCGGCGCCGTTGCGGGCCAGCACCATCATGAGGACGGCGGAGAGGAGCATGAAGCCGCCGACGACGAACATGGGGACGGTGTAGCCGCCGGTCCAGTCCTTGAGCCAGCCGGTGACGTAGCCCGCGCTGAAGCCGGCCAGGTTGCCCACGGTGTTGATCAGGGCGATCCCGGCGGCGGCCGCTGCCCCGGTGAGGAACTGGGTGGGGACGGTCCAGAAGTTCGGCAGCGCCGCGAAGATGGACATCGCCGTGAGGGTGATGATCGCGATCGTCGCCGCCGGCGAACCCGCAAAGAGGGCCAGCGGGATGCTCAGGCCTCCGACGAGGGCGGGGACGGCGATGTGCCACGTCTTGACACCCCGTTTGGTGGCGTCCTTGGACCAGAAGTACAGGGCAAAGGCGGCCGGCAGGTAGGGGATGGCCGTGATGAGGCCCTTCTGGACGACGTCGAACTTGGTGCCGTACAGGCCCTCAAAGCCGGAGATGATGGTCGGCAGGAAGAAGCCGAGCGCGTACAGGCCGTAGATGAAGCCGAAGTAGATCAGGGCGAGCATCCAGACGCGGCCGTTGCCGAAGACGGTGCGGACGCTGACGTGCTTGTTGGTGGCGGCGGTTGCGTTCTTTTCCTTCTCCAGCGCGCCGGTCAGCCAGGTCTTTTCGTCCGATGTCAGCCATTTGGCCTTGGCCGGGGAATCCGCGAGGTAGAACCAGGCGGCGACGCCGATCAGGATGGCGGGGATGGCGACACCGAAGTACATGACGCGCCAGCCTTCGAGTCCGAAGAGGCCATGCTGCTGGATGAGGAGGGCGGCGAGCGGGGCTCCAATGACCGTGGTCAGCGGCTGGGCCAGGTAGAACAGTGCCAGGATCTTGCTGCGGTGCCGCGACGGGACCCACAGGCTGAGGAAGAGGATGGCGCCGGGGAAGAATCCGGCCTCGGCCACACCCAGGATGAAGCGCAAAATGTAGAGCTGCTCCACGCTGCCCACCCAGGTGAAGAGCAGGGAGACAATGCCCCAGCTGACCATGATGCGGGCCAGCCACCGGCGGGCTCCGAATTTGTGCAGGGCCAGGTTGCTGGGGACTTCCAGCAGGATGTAGCCGATGAAGAAGACACCGGAGGCGAAGCCGAACTGGGCCGCCGAGAGGGCCAGATCAGTGTTCATGCCGTTGGGGCCTGCGAAGGAGATGGCCGTGCGGTCCAGATAGTTGATGAAGAACATGAGAGCGACAAACGGCACCAGCCGCACTGCCACTTTCTTGATTGCAGATCTTTCGACCACTGATTGCGTGGTGTCCACATTGACTCCTTGATGTCGGGATCCCGCAGCCTCCTGCGCTGGAAGCATGGGGATTGGTCTCACCGCGTAGTTCCAGGGAGCTGGCCAGGCCCAACTAAGCGTGTGATAAAAACCATAAGGCGTCCAACTCGAATTGGTCAACCGGTTGACATGTTTATTTACTGCGGCGGCCGTCGGCATGGCCCGGGCGGTGCGTGTTGTTACGCTTTGAAGGTGTCCGTTAACTCCGCTAACTCCGCCGCTTCGACGGCCAAAATCAGTGCCGCGCTCGGTTCTATGGAGCAAGGCTCTGTCGTGTCCGAAGTCGCGGAACGCCTCTTGGGCTACTTCACGAGCGGTGAAATTGCCGTGGGAACCCGTCTGCCGGCCGAGCGCCAACTCGCCGCATCTCTGGGGGTCGGTCGCTCCGCGGTCCGGGAAGCCCTCGCGGCGCTGGAGATCCTCGGGATCGTCATTGTCCGGCCGGGCTCCGGAACGTACCTTCGCGACGGCATTTCCGAGCTCCTCCCCCGCACGCTGAGCTGGGGCCTTATGCTGGGCGCCCCCCGCACGCGCGAACTCGTGGAATTGCGCGGCGGGCTCGAGGTACAGGCCGCCCAGCTGGCGGCGCAGCGGATTACCGACGATGCCCTGGACCGGATGCGCGCCAATCTGGCCACGATGGACGGCAGCCTGGAGGACCTTGTGACGTTCGTGGAGGCGGATGCGGCTTTCCACCGTGAAATCGCCGCAGCCTCCGGCAACCAGGTCCTGCAGGAACTGCTGCAGAGCATCCGGTCGCTGCTGCGCATCTGGGTTGACCGCGCCCTGACGGACGAAGGGCACGCGGCATCGGCCCTGGCTGAGCACCGCGGGATCTTCCTTGCCCTGGAATCACGCGATGAGGCCGCCGTGACGGCGGCCATGCGCTCCCACATGGACACGGCCTCCCGGCGCCTCCTGGCCGGATTCGACGCGGACCAGGGCTCCGCCGGAGGCTGAACCGCCTAACGCCTTCGCCCCTCTGTTACTCCCCCCGACGCGCGCATTCGCCGGAAGCCCGCGAAGTCGCCGGACCTTTCCGGCGCTCTCGCAGCTATCCGGCGAATCCGGACGGGAGCGCGCGGCTACGCCACCGCAGTACCCGGGGAAACCCTGAACGGGGGACGATTCACGGATGGTCATTCCCCTATGCTGTAGTGGATCCATCTGGGGAGATGGGTTGCATGCAACGAGGGGGACAAGTTGCGTTCAGACTTTGGCGACCGGGGCTATCCGACTGCGGACGACTCACGCTTCCATGAAGGCGCCCCACGGGGCGGCGTCCGCCGCTCCGCCAGCGGGCGAATTCCACAGTGGGCAGTCGACGAGGCCCTGGGCAAGCTCGAGGACCCCGCCCCGTGGCGCGAAGTCCCCGGCACTGGCGGCAAAACTCCGAAAATTGTTCGGCCCCGCCGGAAGCGGCCACGGCGGCCACGTCAATGGGGCAAATCCGGCACCTTTGTTGCCCTTGCTCTGATCGTGGGGTTGAACTTCCTCCCTCCGCTGTTCGAGCAGTTTGTAATGGCCCCCGTGCGCCCCTACCTGCCCGGCGCCACCGCGCCGCCGCCCGGGGTTGACGCCGCAAATTCCCCGCTGGGAAGGCCGCCGGTCAGCAGCGGCTCGTATGCTTACGCACTGCATCCGGCTCCGGACGGCGTTCAGGGCTTCGCTGCCTACGACCCCTGCCGGCCGGTCCACTACGTCGTCCGGCCGGACAACGCGCCGCCCGGCGCAGAACGGTTGATCAGCGAGGCTGTGGATGAGGTTTCGGCTGCCACCGGGCTGCACTTCGCGGCCGATGGCGTCACCTCCGAGGCACCCACCGAGCAGCGCAGAACCTATCAGCCGGACCGCTACGGCCGGAGGTGGGCCCCCGTTCTGATCGCGTGGTCTTCTCCGGAGGAAGTCCCGCAGCTTGCAGGAAACGTTGCCGGGCGTGGCGGAAGCACAGCCGTGAGTGTCTCCGGACGCCCCGCCGTCCTGGTGTCGGGCCAGGTGGCTTTGGACGCTCCCGATCTCGCCAGGATCATGCTGCGGCCGGACGGTCCCGCCGATGTCCGCGCCGTCATCCTGCATGAGCTCGGGCACGTTGTAGGACTGGACCACGTGGACGATCCGACCCAGCTGATGCACGCCGAAAACAGTGGGCTGACCGGGTTCGCCGCCGGCGACCTCGCCGGACTGGCTTTGCTGGGCTCCGGACCCTGCGTCCCGGAACTCTGACGGACGCGACGACGACGACGGCGGCTGAACCTCCCGCCGTCGGGGTCCGCTAGCCGCGTCACCTGTCGCGGGCGGGCGCGTCCTTCCCGAACCATGCACTGACCAGCAGCCACACGGACCACACGAGGACGAGGACAATCCCAGCGAGTGTAGGAATGGAGTTGGCCGGAGAGAAGCCTTCGGCGCCGACGATCCAGCCCTGCGCGAGGTAGGCGAGCCCGGACAGCGCCATAAGGTAGCCGATCAGCCTGGAGACGCGGCGCGCCCCGACAACCACGGCACCGGTCAGGACCAGGGCCACGCCCAGCACAAAGCTCTGGTAACTGCGCATGCCCCACTCCAGCCAACGGATACCCTCGGCCGTCGCAAACCGCGCAGCTTTCTCCGGTTCCGGAGCCGCAACCCAGGCGTCCACTGCGTGCTTGAGGGCAACGCCGTCGACGGCTTGGAGCGCGGCGTAAAGTGCCAGCGCGGCGACCGCAGCGACAGCGCCGAAGCGGGCCGTCCAGGCCATGGCCCCGGCCGGTGCTTTCAAGACCACCAGCAGGACCAGCAGCCCGGAGATGAGAAGCGCCATGCCGACGAACTGGCCGAGGTGGACCCCCGTCCAAATACCGCTGCGGGCGTACTCCGCGAACGTCGCCGGGTGGTCATTTGCGCTGGCCGTATCGGCATGGAGCAGCCCGGCGACCACGGACAGCGCGAAGCCGGCAAACGCCAGGGTGGCGGCCAGGCGAAGCGGTGCACGGGCTGATGCCGGGCGCCCAGACCCGGCCGAAGCCGCCGGCCGCGGATTATGATCTGTGCCGTATTTCTTCATGGCATCGCCCGTTTCGTGCCGACGCGCCGGTGCGCGAAGTGCGCGCCTAAGCGCAGGCTACGCCGATTGCTTCCGCGGAGCCACGGGCCTTTGACCGGCATGTGGCGGCGGCACGTGTGACCCGGCGGGACCGCCCGTTAATCCGGACACCGCCGCACCCACTAGGACTGCGCTCGTCCGTGGCCCAACCGCGCAGCGAAGCGCGCGACCGCGTCTTCCGGAGTTGGCGCGGGGCCGAAGAGTTCTGCCTGGCGGCTCGTGTTGGCCACGTAGCGGCCGGTTTCGAACCACGCCGCCATGGCTCCCATGTCGCTCATGCGCGAGCCGGACTTTCCCGAAATCTTGCCTATCCTGAGGAGCAGTTCGGTGGGAAGGGAGAGCACCCTAATTTTCTTGTTCGCCAGCCGCGACGCCAGTTCAGCGCCTTCCCGCATGCTGATGGGGCGCGTCCAGCCGATTTCGATGCGTTCGCCGTCGGCGATGTCGGCGTCGACGGCTTCGGCGAGGTAGGTTGCGAGGTCGCTGGTCAGAACGAACGTCAGGGGGACGCTCTTTGAGCCGAGCCAGATGATGCGGCCCTTCTCGAACGGGTCACCGCCGAGCCGGGCAATCTGGTCGAAAAATGCTCCGGGGCGCAGCGCGACGAACGGGACGTTGAGTTCTTCGAGCTTGTCCTCGGCGAGCTTCTTGTGCCAGAAATGCGGCACACCGGGTGTCTGGTCACTCGTGAGGATGCTGGTGAGCACGAAGCGCGGCACCCCGGTTTTGCTGGCGGCGATGGCGAGATTGGCGTTGCCACGCGTGTCGATCTCGTGGGCGTTCTTGTTCTTCCCGGTGTACCCGGCCGCCGTCGTGATCACAGCGGCGGCGCCGGTCATCGCGGCGACGAGCGAATCGAGGTCGAGCATGTCGCCGCGGGCTATCTCGACGCCCTTGGCCTCGAGTTTGCCCGCGTCCGAGCTCGGGCGGACAAGCGCCCGCACCTTCTTGCCCCGGTCAAGAAGCCGGTCGACGACCTGCCCACCGAGCGATCCCGTTGCACCGACCACCAGCACGGGTTCCTGTTCAGACATTGTTATCTCCTAAATGTTATCTCTGCGGCAGTTGCGAAGGGCCGGCCCCCGGGTAATGAGCCGAAGGAGTTCGACGGCGCCCGTAGCCTGTGAGCGTTTAGTTCGGCGGCGCCTGGCCCGCCCCGCTCCACAGCCGCCGCCACCAGGGCCGCTTCGGCTCCGGCTCCGGAGGGGCGATGGCGGCCGCGGCAGCCCGGCGACCCCGCCAGCGGTCCAGTTCGGCGTCGACGTCCCGCGTTTTGGTGATCACGGGCGGCCCGCCCTGGAGCTGCCGCCGGGCATCGATGACCCGGGCATTGAAGTCCTCCACGATCTCGCGGACCTGCTTTTCGCTGAACTGGGCATCGAGCCGCGCGTCGAGCTCGGCGTCCTCGGTGCGGAGCAGGATCGCCTTCGGGCCCAGGCCGGAGATGTTCTCCCGCTGGATCAGGCCCTTGACCCACCAGTCGGGGTCGTACGCCTCGCCCAGCCCGGGAATGGGTTTGCCGGCGTACTTGAGGTTGTCGAACTTGCCCTGCGCCATGGCATCCCGGATCAGGTACTCGGCCTTGGCGGCGTCGTCGATCTTGGCGCGCTTTTGCCGGAGTTCCTCCTCGGCGGCGTTGAGCTCGTCGTTCTCCTGCGCCGTGCTGCCCGAGGCCCGCACGGCCCGGAGTTCCGCGGCACGCTCCACCCGGCGCCGGAAAGCGCTGTTGGAACCACTGAACCCGCTGCTCATCAGTCACCACCGTCCTCGCCTGTCGGAATCGCGGATCTGCCTTCCAGTATGAGGAACAGCGGGGCGGCGGCAAAAGGTCCGCGCGGCGGCGAACCGCGACGATGGCAACCCGCCCCCTCGCCGAGACGGGATCCTTACACTCCCGTAACCCGGCGTTAACTCACCCGTGCGAAGCTGGGGACTTCGGATAAAACTAAGCATCCTTCCCATCTTTTCTGCACAGCAGATCCCGAGGAGTTGCAGCCGTGAACAGCCAAAACCAGAGCGCGTCCGGAAGCCCCCTACAAACCAGCCGCGAGGAAGCGCCAGAGGATCAGAGCAGCACGCATGTCACGCATGTCCGCGAAGACGTGGCCATGGCGGGCCGGTGCGCCAACGTCCACCTGCCCACCGGGCGCACGTGCACGTTGCCCAAGCGCCACCCCGGCTCGTGCAATTTCGTCGGGCCCGAGGACGCGGAGCACGTCGCAAAGCAATAGATCAAAGCAGTAGGACGAAGCGCACGCCCTCCGCAGTTTTGCGCAAGGATTCCGGCGGCTCCGGTCACTGGTGCCATGCCGCGGCTACGCTGATCGGACATTGAGCACCGGATCTAGCTGAGGGAGATCACGTGCCTCGAGAGAATCTGCGTGAAGATCTGCAGCACGCCGAGAACGCATCGGCTCAAGGACTGCCGACTGGAAGATTATCCGCTGCGCCGCGGCCCGTACCACTGGACGCCACAGCCCTGACCCGGGCCGGCATTGCCGGCTGGGCCGCCCGGCTCGGACCTCCCGGAGCGGAAGCACCCCGGTCCCGGAGGCTGGCCCATGTCGGCGGTATCGCGGCCATCGCCGCCCTGGTCCTCTACCTGACGTGGCGCGTCCTGTTCACGATGCCGTCGGGGGAATGGAACCTGGCCATCGCCTGGATCCTGGTCACCTTCGAGGCCTTGCCGCTGGCCGGCCTCATCCTGAAGGCCTGGTCCGTGTGGAACATTGACAGCCATCCGCCGGCGCCCGTGACGGAGGCCCCGAACGGCATGCGGGTGGCGGTGCTGATCCCCACGTACAACGAGCCCATCGAGGTTCTGACGCCCACGGTCGCGGCGGCCTGCGAGCTGGCCCCGGCGCATGAGACGTGGGTCCTCGACGACGGCGACCGGCCTTGGGTCGAGGAAATGTGCGTCGCCTACGGCGCCCGGTATGTCCGGCGGCCCGTCCACGACCACGCCAAGGCCGGCAACATGAACCACGCCCTGGGCCTGATGGCCTCGGAGAAGGCCGCCGGCGGCCCCGGCATCGACATTATCGCCGTCCTGGACTGCGACCACGTCCCGCTGCCCACTTTCCTCACCGCCACCCTGGGCTGGTTCGAAGACCCCGGGATCGCCCTGATCCAGGGTCCGCAGTCGTTCTACAACGGCGGCGCGTTCGACGACGACGGAATCACGGGTGAGCAGGGCACCTTCTTCAACGTCCTCATGGCGTCCCGCAACGTACCCGGCGCCGGACCCTTCTGGTGCGGGTCGACGTCGTTGTTGCGTCTGAGCGCCCTGCAGGAGGTGGGCGGCGTGGCGACCGAGACCATCACCGAGGACATGCACACCACGCTCAAACTCATCCGGCGCGGCTGGCGGACCGTCTACCACCACCAGACGCTGGCCGTCGGGCTCGCGCCGGCGACCCCGGACCAGTACCTGCTGCAGCGCCGGCGCTGGGGCATGGGTGCCATGCAGATCCTCGTCCACGAGAAGCTGTGGGCGGCGAAGGGGTGGCTGTCGTGGCGGAATTACCACGAGTACCTCAACGGCACGCTGTGGTGGCTGGAGGGCATCGCCACGCTCGTGGCCTTCCTGATTCCGGTGGTGATCATGCTGTCCGGGGCGCAGACCTCCACTGCCGGGCCGCTGCTTTTCACCGGGGTCTTCCTGGTCATGTTCACCGTGCGCCTGGGGGGGTCCAAGCAGCTGATGCGCAACGAAATCCACTGGCCCACGGCCTTCGTCCTGCGGATTTTCCGCGTCCCGGTCGGCCTGGCGTGCCTCTGGTGGCTCATGTCCCGGAACATCCTGGAGTTCCAGGTGACGCCCAAGGGTGCCGCCGACCTCCGACTCCGGGGCCGGACGCCGCGCATCCTGATCGTGATGGTTGTCCTCATCTCCGCGGTGATTCTGTATGCGGCGGCCGGGTTGGCCGGGCTGGTGCCCTGGCGCACGACGCCCGGTTCTACGGTAGCGTCCGGTGCCTGGCTGGTGCTCGCCGGCGCGGTCCTGGTGCTCGGAACACGCAGGATCCGGGCCGCCGAATTCGCCACATCCCGCCGCAACGCCTACCGGATGGAGGTGTCCGCGCCGGTGGAGGCCGAGGGCACGAGCGGAGAGCTGCTGGACATTTCGGTCGGCGGCGCCGCAGTCCGCTTCCCCCACGGCACGCTGCCGGCTTCGGGGTCCGTCATGCTCCGGTTGCCGGAGGCCGCGCCGGTCCGGCTGCAGGTCATCCGCACCACAGGGCAACCCGACGGCACCGAGATCGCGTCCCTGCGGGCGGCCGACGACGACTGGGCCACCTACCGTGCGCTCTCGTTGTGGATCTTCCACACGCCCGCAGGGGCGTTGCCCGATTTCCCGCCCGGCGTCCCGGCCGCGGCGTCGCTGCGGGGGCGCTGAGGGCTGGAGGCCGGTGGTCCCGCCCGCTCATTCCCCCTCGAGGCAGAGGATGAACCCGGGAAACACATGCCGGCCGGGGCGTCCGCCCACCTCGTCGATGGCCCGGCGGATCTGCCGGAGCTGCTCCACGGTCATCTGCAGCGGTGGTTCGTCGGGCTGGTAGGTGGTGAAGATTGGATAGTCGACGCCGGGCTGCTGCGACATTTCGATGTGGCAGCCCAGGACATGGGTGACGGGGTGGGTGGCGCAGAACCCGATCAGCCGCTCGATGGTGCTCACAAACGCTGGCCAGTCCTGGATGTAGAGCCGGCCGGGATAGACCGTGTCTCCGGTGAGCAGGAACCCGGTGTGGGGATCGTAGAACGTCACGGCCGCGTTGTGGTGCCCCGGGCTGGGCCAGCATGCCAGGACGCGCCCGCCGAGGTCCACCTGCGCGGGCTGAACGGCGCCGCCGCCGGCGTCCGGGTCGCCGTCGTCCGAGTCGCTGGCGTCACTGAATCCGAAGAATTCCCAGGCATTGTCCCGGGCCGCGTCCACCAGAACGGTGTCGGGACGGCCCGCGAACTGGGCATCGCCTGCGACATGATCGCCATGCGGGTGGGTGTGGAGGACAAGGAGACCGTAGCCGTCGCGGGGATGGGCGGCAAGCCAGGCCGCCACAAGGCCGTCGACAACGCGGCGCAGCGGGAAGAAGTCCGCGGATGCGGTCGCGCCGGTATCGATGAGGACGGCCCGCGCGTTGCCGAACAGCAGGAACATGAACGGCGCCTCGTAGTTGACCGCCATGTTCTGGCGCAGGATGAACGTGTGCCGGTCGTAGGCGTGGACCTGGATGTCCGGGTCCGTGTTGTGCTTCGCCGATTCCGAGCCGTGGATCCAGGCCACCTCCAGGTCTCCGGACCGGGCGCGGCCTGCCGTGAAGTCGATCAGGTCCGGGGGCGTCTCCATGGGTTCTCCTAGGGGCGTCAGCGCCAGTGGCGGCGGGTGCGGCGGACGTCGGGTTCCGCAATGACGCACCAACACTCCATGATGACCGGTCCCCTTCCGGTCCTCAAACCCCGTCGGTTGCTCCGTAGTTGCCCTTTTGACGAGTGATTACGGCACTTACGAAGCAATCGATGGGGCCCCGCAGCTCTGCAGACCTCGCCTTGGTCCGTAGACCTAAAACGGGCCGCGTAATTTAGGAGCTTTTCCATACTTTCGGCGATGTCTGCTGGATAGGCTGAGGTGTCCGGACAAAGCCGTCCGGGCGGTGCCAATGTCAGAAAGAAGCCCATGGCCGCAGCTACAGTGGACGACATCCTCGCGGATCTTCCGCTGGGTTTCGCCAGCCTGATGCTTCGGCCGTCCCGCACGGATGCTGCGATCGAACGCTTTCTGATCGTCGACGCTGACGACGAGACCGCCGACGGCGGGTCTGCGTTTGTCCTGCTGATCGGCGTGCGCGGACGCTCCGCGTTGCCCGCAGTGCGGCGCCTCTTGAAAAGCCCGCCCCTGGTCCTGGCCGTCAAGGGCAGCCACGAGGAACTGGTGGAAGCGGAAGAGCTGCTGCGCGCCGCCGGAACCGGGCTGCTGCTGGTGGACCCGGCGGCAGACTGGGACCGATTGCTGTCCATCGCCAAGGACCGAATCCAGCCGCCCAGCTACCAGCGCGAAGTGCTGACCCTGCTCGAAGAAGACCTCTTCGCCATCGCCCAGACCACGGCCCGCCTGACCTCCAGCCACGTGGTGATCGAGGACGCCGCCAACAAGGTCCTGGCCTACTCCACGGTCACCAACGCCATTGACGAACTGCGCAAGGCCTCGATTCTGGCCCGGCGCGGCCCGCGCAAATACGAACTCCTCCTCAAGGACCTCGGCGCCTACCGCGAGCTGCACCGGACGCGCCTGCCGGTCCGGGTTCCCGCCCGGCCCCAGGACGGCCTGCGGGAGCGCGTCGCCATCAGCCTGTTCGCCGGTGACCGCATCATGGGCTACATCTGGCTCCAGGAAACCGGCGGCGGCTTCGGCGACGACGTCGACTATGTGCTCACCGGCTCGGCCGCGCGGGCCTCCGCCGAGCTGATCCGGTACCGCAACCAGCAATCCGTGCACATGCGCGAGGACCGGATCGTGCGCCTCCTTTCGGGTCCCGCGGAGGCTGCGGCGAGCGCGCACAGCGAGAAAATCCCTGCGGACCGCCCCGCGGCCCTGATCCTGATTGGCCTCTCGGCGTCCGAAGCCCAGGAGAACGACGCCGCACTCAAACACGGCGAGCTGGCCAACCTCGCTTCAATCCATGCAGCCGCCTACAAGTCCTCAGCCATCGTGGGACAGTTTCACGGCGACACCGCCGTGATCCTTCCCGGGCTGCAGTCCGCCAACGCCGGGGCTGGTCTGCGGAGCCTGGCCGAGGCAATCGTCAAGGACGCCAACAAGCACCTCGGCATCAGCCCCTTTGCCGCCGTCGGCCCCGCTGTTCCCGATCTGCTATCAATCCATTCCGTGACCGGAATATGCGAAGCGCTGCTGGGCTGCATGCGCCGCTCCGGCGAAGTTTCGGTTGCCACGGTGGACGACTTCGAAGCCGAGATCCTCTTCCACGACGCCGTGGAGAACTTTACGACGGCGGCCTTCCGGCACCGCAGCCTCTGGGCCCTGCTCCGCGACGACGCGGAACTGGCCGTAACCCTGCGTGCCTTCTTCGACGCGTCACTCGACGTGGCCGAGTGCGCGAAGCGGATGCAGCTGCATAAGAACACCGTCTACTACCGGATCGGCAAGGTCAGCCGGGTCACCGGCCTGGACTTCGGCAATCCCCGCCATGCACTGGTCGCGCTGCTGCATGTTCAGGAGTGGTCCGGCACGCAGAAGGAGCATGTGGGCAAGAAATGATGACAACACTTGATTCGCCGCCGCTTGCCTTATTACTGGATGACATTGTCCGCGGCCACCGGCCCCGGACGGAAGCGGGGTCAGTCCCCGCAAACATTCCCCACCTGCAGTCCCCGCCGTTCGACCGTTTCGGCATCGCGGTTGCCACGACGTCCGGGGAACTATTCAGTTCCGGCGACGCCGATCTTCCGTTCTCGATCCAGAGCATCTCCAAGGTCTTCACCCTGGCGATGGCGCTCAGCGCCGATGACTCCGGCTCGTTGTGGTCCAGGGTCCTTCGCGAGCCTTCAGGGACGCCCTTCAACTCTTTGGTCCAGCTTGAAGTCGAGCACGGGATCCCACGGAACCCCTTCATCAATTCGGGCGCCCTGGTGGTCACCGACCATCTGATGGAAAGAACTCCCGACGCCGCCGCCCAGGTCCTGCGTTTCCTCACCGGCCAGGTGGGACACCAGAATGGAAGACAGAGCCCTTTCATCGACGAGATCGCCGCAAAGAGTGAACTCTCCAGCAGCAGCCGCAACCTGGCCCTCGCCCACTTCCTGAAGGAATTCGGCAACCTGCGGCAGCCCGCAGAGGCAGTGGTCGAGAACTACGTCAGGCAGTGCTCAATCATGATGACCTGCGCGGAGGTGGCCAAGGCGGGTCTATTCCTAGCGCAGGATGGTCGTGGAGTTCAAGGCGCGGTGATCTCCAGGAGCGAGGCTAAGCGCATCGGTTCCATCATGCTGACCTGCGGCATGTATGACGCAGCCGGCGAGTTCGCCTACCGTGTGGGACTTCCCGGGAAAAGCGGTGTAGGCGGCGGCATCCTGGCGATCGTCCCCGGCCAGTGCGCCATCTGCGTCTGGAGCCCGCGGCTGGATTCCAAAGGAAATTCCCTGGCAGGCACGGCGGCTCTCGCTGACCTGTCCGACCGGACCGGGTGGTCGATTTTCTGATCTGATGTCCGGCTGTCCCCACAATCTCCCTCCAGAACCCCATTTAGATCTCTGACAGATCGAAAGGAACACCCATGCCCAACAACCCCAATGACGAGGTTGGCTTGTACCAGGCCGATGGCGGCCACGCCCACGCTTCGGATGCCCTGATCCACGCGGAGGACTCGGGCTACCACAAGAGCCTGAAGCCCCGGCAGATCCAGATGATCGCGATCGGCGGGGCCATCGGGACAGGCCTGTTCCTGGGTGCCGGCGGCCGGCTCAACGCGGCAGGCCCGTCACTGGTCATCGCCTACGCAGTCTGCGGCTTCTTCGCGTTCCTGATCCTGCGCGCCCTGGGTGAACTGGTGCTGCACCGGCCCTCGTCAGGTTCGTTCGTGTCCTACGCCCGCGAATTCTACGGAGAGAAAGCCGCGTTCATCTCCGGCTGGTTCTATTGGATCAACTGGGCCACCACCACCATCGTGGACATCACCGCCGCGGCCCTCTACATGAACTTCTTCGGCAAATACATCCCCTGGATGGGGGCCGTACCGCAGTGGGCGTGGGCGCTGATCGCCCTCGTCGTGGTCCTTTGCCTCAACCTCGTCTCCGTCAAGGTGTTCGGCGAGCTCGAGTTCTGGTTCGCCCTGATCAAGGTCGCGGCCCTGGTCGCATTCCTGTTGGTCGGCACCTACTTCGTCATGTTCGGCACGCCCGTGGAAGGCCAGGAAGTCGGATTCAGCCTCATCACCGACAACGGCGGCCTCTTCCCCAACGGCCTGCTGCCCATGATCATCCTTATGCAGGGCGTGCTGTTCGCCTACGCGTCGATCGAACTGATCGGTACCGCCGCCGGCGAAACCGAAAACCCCGAAAGAATCATGCCCAAGGCCATCAACTCCGTGGTCTTCCGGATCGCCGTCTTCTACGTCGGCTCGGTCATTCTGCTCGCCCTGCTGCTGCCCTACACCTCGTATGAAAAAGGCGTCAGCCCGTTTGTGACGTTCTTCGGATCCATCGGTATCCAAGGCGTGGACGTCATCATGAACCTCGTGGTCCTCACGGCCGCCCTGTCCTCGCTGAACGCCGGTCTCTACTCCACCGGCCGCATCCTGCGTTCCATGTCAGTGGCCGGATCGGCCCCGAAGTTCGCCCAGCGGATGAACAAGGCCGGTGTCCCCTACGGCGGCATCGCCATCACCGCCGGAGTCTCCCTCCTCGGGGTCCCGCTGAACTACCTGGTCCCCGGCCAGGCTTTCGAGATCGTCCTGAACGTCGCCGCCGTAGGCATCGTCGTCACTTGGGCCACCATTGTGCTCTGCCAGATCCAGCTCAAACGGTGGGCAGACAAAGGCTGGCTTGAGCGCCCCTCTTTCCGGATGTTCGGCGCCCCCTACACCGGGTACCTCTCCCTGGTATTCCTGCTCGGCGTCCTCGTCATGGTCTTCATCGATTCCCCGCTCACATTGCTGGTGACCCTGGTGGCCTGCGCGCTGATGGTAGGCGGCTGGTACGCCTGCCGGAAACAAATCCACGACATCGCCGAAACCCGCGACGGCTTCACGGGCGCCGCGCCCGTGCTGGCCAACCGGACTCCAATCCGCTAATCGAACATCCCAGTGCCGACCAATCCCGCAACCCGGCACCCAACGCGAAAGCCTTCATGAAGCCACTAAACCCGCTGAGTCCCGGCCGAACCAGCACTCTGCAGGAACGCCACCCGCCAGACGCGCACAAGGACAAGCCGCCGGCGTCGAACGACAGTTGCGAGGACGGCTGCTTCTTCTGCACCGGACCGGAAACAGACTAGCCACCGTTCCGCTGGATTCAGTGGACATGCCATGCCCGCCAACCCAACCCAAGAAGACAAGTAGTGATGAAAACCGAGTCTGCATCCACAATGACCGCAACCGACACGCACCCAGTTGAAGGCGACACCATCAAACCCCTGCAGACGGCCCCAGGGGCTGTCCTGGATAACCGCAACGGCGCCAGCACCCTCAAGTCCGCCGGCCACGTGATTGTTGATTCGCTCGCGGCGCACGGGGTGGAACGCACGTTTGTTGTCCCGGGGGAAAGCTTCCTGGACGTCCTCGACGGGCTGCACGGCTCTGAGATCGAGACCGTGGTCTGCCGGCACGAGGGCGGCGCCGCCTACATGGCCGAGGCCGACGGCAAGATGAACCAGCGCCCCGGCGTCGCCATGGTCACCCGCGGCCCCGGGGCAGCGAACGCCCATGTGGGCCTGCACACCGCGTGGCAGGACTCCACCCCGATGCTGCTCTTCGTCGGACTGATTCCGTTCGCGCACCGGGACCGCGAGGCGTTCCAGGAGTTCGACATCAAGGCGTGGTTCGACACCGGCGCCAAACGCGTGATGGTCCTCGACCACCCCGAGCGGGCCTCCGAAATTGTCGCGGAGGCAATGTTCGCGGCCATGAGCGGCCGTCCCGGGCCCGTGGTGGTGGGCCTGCCGGAGGACATCATCCGGGTCCCCATTGATCCGGCCCTGCACCCGGCCATCCCGGTTGCCGCGGGCGGCATGAGCAGCACCGATGCCGGTGCGCTGGCTGAGGCGCTGGCACAGTCGAAGAAGCCGCTCTTTGTCACCGGCGGGAACGACTGGACCCAGGAAGCCGCCTCGGAACTAACCCGCTGGCTCGAAAAGCACCACATCCCGGCCGCGGCGGAGTGGCGTACACAGGGGACCGTCTCCTTTGATTCGCCCAGCTACGTGGGGCCGATCGGCTACGGCCGGCCCCGCCCGACGTATGACCTCCTGGAGGAAACCGATCTGCTCGTTTTCGTCGGGACGGTCCCGGGGGACGTGATCACGGACGGTTTCGTCTGCCGGCAGGACTGGAACAAGAACAACTTCCTCGTCTCCATCGATCCCTCGCTGCGCGGCCGCTCCGGTCCGGTCTCCCGCCAGATCCTGGCCAAGCCGGACGCCTTCGTCCGGGACTTGGTCAACATCGACCTGCCCGTCAGGCAGGAGTGGAAGGCGTGGACGGCCCGGATGCGCGCCGAGCAGTGCTCCTTCGCCAGCCTGCCGCCGTCCGTCCCCGGTGCCGGTCCCGCGAAGATGGACACCCTGATGGCGAACCTTGTGCCGCTGCTGCCGCAGGACGCCCTGGTGACGTTCGGGGCGGGCGAGCACACCAACTGGGCGCACCGGTACTTCCCCACCCGGCGCTACGCCTCGATGATCAGCGCCCGGAACGGTTCCATGGGGTACTCGGTGCCCTCGGCCATCGCCGCATCCCTGGCTAGCCCGGAGCGCCGGGTGGTCACCATCGCGGGCGACGGAGAATTCCTCATGAACGGCCAGGAGCTCGCCACGGCCGCCCAGTACGGAGCCACGCCGCTGATCATCGTGATGGATAACCAGGAGTACGGCACCATCCGCACCCATCAGGAACGCCACTACCCGTCCCGGGTGTCAGGCACTCAGCTGAAGAACCCCGACTTCGGCATGATGGCCCGGGCGTTCGGCGGTTTCGGCATCACCGTCACCGAGGATAAGGATGTGCCGGCCGCCCTCGAGGCGGCGCTGGCCGCCATCGACCGGGACGGTGTGTTCGCCCTGGTCCACCTCATCGTCGAACAGCGGGTCAAGGCCTACTAAATCCACCCTGCCTAACCTGGTTGCGCTATCAGTCCTGGTCGTCATTCGGCGTCCATAACCGCCAAGACTGATAGCGCAACGGGTGGTTGGAGGGGTGCCTCGAGGCTACTCCCCCGTTTCGCCGCCTATTCCCCCGTCTCGCCGTCTAGGGCCTCGCGGAGGAGGTCGGCGTGGCCGTTGTGCCGGGCATACTCCTCGATCATGTGGCACAGGATCCAGCGCAGGCTCGGTGCCGAACCGTCCGGCCACGGGCGACGGGCCAATTGGTCCAGGCCGCCGGCGGCCAGGGCCTCCGTGACGCTGGCCCGGGACCGGTCCACGGCGTCCTGCCACAGGGTGCGCAGCTGGTCCGGGGTGTCCCCGGCGGCGGAATGCCACTCCCAGTCCGGGTCGGCCTTCCAGTCCACGGCGGCAAACGGGGCCTCCCGGTCCCGGGCGTGCAGGGAACGGGAGAACCATTCGCTCTCCACATAGGCCATGTGCTTCAGGAGCCCGCCCAGTGTCATCGATGAGGCAGCGGTAGTAGCCACAAGGCCGGCCGCGTCCAGCCCGGCGCATTTCCACGCCAGCGTGGCCCGCTGGTAGTCCAGGAATCCCAGGAGGGTCGCGGTTTCGTCGGAGGCGAGGGGAGGCTCCGGGCGGCCCTGATCGTCCACAATTGTCATGCGCGTGAGTCTAGCCGCCCGGCCTCCACGTCGCCGGAAACCGTCCGCTTCGCCGGAAAAGTACGGCGTGCCGGCACGCTTCCGGCGACTTCGACGACGGCGGCAGCAGGCATGGGGACGACGGCGGCAGGTTCGGGCACGGTCCGCCTGGAGCGCACGGTCCGCCTGGCGCGCCGGTGGATGACGTACTCCGCCACCACAAGGTTGATCACCCAGGCTGCCCCCAGGAGCACAGCCCGGGTCGGCTCGTCGGGCGGGCCCACCAGCAGCATCCACGGCAGCCCCGTCAGCGCCTGCGTTCCCGCGGCAACGCCGATCGCATAGCCGCGGGTCATCCACGCGCCGTGCCGCACAAAATCCCGGCGCACAACCGCCACGACTCCCAGGACAATGCTCGCCGCCATGGCCGAGCCGAAGACCAGCCGCAGCACCAACAGCGCCGGTCCGTCCCCGGGCGGCAGCGGATAGAAGACGGCCATCCACAGGCCGGACAGGGCGGCCAGCAGGCCCGCCGGCGCGAGGATGCGGCCGGCGATGCGGTGCCAGCCCCGGCGGCCCCGCAGCGCGGGGAGGAACTGAAACGCACCGAGCAAGCTGTAGGTGGTGACACTGAGGATGTGGGTCACCACGGGCACGGGTGAGGCGAAGAACCGGGCGTTCTGGGCGGTGACGGCGGCACCGCCGGTCAGTTCCGTCAGCCGCGCCGCACCGGCGATCACCGGGATGAGGCTGAGAAGGATCAATCCGGCTGGCACTGGCCACTGGGGGCGGCGGCGGACTCGGGGGACGGGGGCGCTGCTGGCGTGTGTTGTCACGGCGTGGTCCTTGGCTGGTATGGCTGGCGGCGGCGGTACATGATACGCGAGGTGTACGGCGTACACCTGATGCGGCCACGTTAGGTGTACGGCGTACACTTGTCAATAGGGAACCGTTAGGGAAGGGTGGCCGGATGACCCAGCAAGCGGAGCGAACGCGCCGGATTCCGTTGAGCCGGGACCGCGTCCTGGCTGCCGCCGTCGTGCTGGCCGATCAGGTGGGGATCGAGGCGCTGAGCATGCGCCGGCTGGCGCAGGAACTCGGCGTCGTGCCGATGGCGCTTTACAAGCACGTGGCCAACAAGGAGGAACTCCTTGACGGCATGGTGGACGCCCTTGTCAGCGAGATCGATCCTCCCGTCCGCGATGCCGGCTGGAAGGACGCCGTGCGCCTGAGGGTGCTCTCGGCGCGGGGGGCGCTGCTGCGGCATCCGTGGGCCCGGCAAGTGCTGGAATCGCGCACGAATAAAACTCCAGCGGTCCTTGGCTACATGGACTCGTTCATCGGCATGTTCCTGGCCGGAGGCTTCTCCGTGGACCTGACCCATCACGTCATGCACGCCCTCGGCAGCCGCATGTGGGGGTTTACCCAGGAGCTGTTCGACGACTCCGCCGGCGGGAACGCCGCAGGGCTGGCCACCCTTCCGCCGGAGGCGCAGGCGGCCATGTTCCAGGAGATGGCCGAGCGGTATCCGAACATCCTGAAGGTCGCCACCGCCTCCGCGCACCAGGACTCCGTGGTGGGCCAGGGGTGCGATGACCAGTTCGAGTTCGAGTTCGCCCTGGATCTGCTCCTGGACGGCTTCGAGCGGCTGCACCGGCAGCACTGGACCTCCAGTCCGGCACAGACCAGCCCGGCACAGACCTCGACGCCGGCGAGGCCCTGACCGGGCCCTACTCCTCCAGGAACCGCAGCAGGTACGGGAGAGTGGTCCGCATGGCCCGCAGGTCGCCCCCGCTCGCGGCCAGCTCGCCCAAATAATCGCCGTGGGTACCCGGCACGATCATCAGGCGCGCCCCGGGAATGACCCGTGACATCCGCACGGCGTGGTCAGCGCTGACGACGTCGCGGTCGGCGCTCAGCACCAGGGTCCGGGCCGTGATGCGGCGCAGGTCCTCGTCCGACCATCCGGGGAAGCTCAGGATCCGCTGGCGGTCCAGTTCGAACATCCGCTCGAGGTGTCCGGGGTCCGGGTTCAGCCGGCGGTCCGCGTCCTGGTACACCTCCGGCATGTCATCGAGGGTTGCCTTTTCCATCCCCTCCCAGAATTCATCGCCCACAGCGTCGCGGCTGGCGAAGGTGGAGGCGGCAATCAGGCACCGCACCATGGACGGATGCCTCATGGCCAGCGCGAGCGCGGTGTGGCCCCCGGCGCTGAACCCGAGCACGTCCACGGAGTCCACGTTGAGCTCATCGAGCACGGCCTTGATGTCCCCTGCCGATCCTTCGGCGGTGAGCGGCCGGGCGGTAGCCGCGGTCCGGCCGTGGCCTTCCTCTTCGACGGCGATCACCTGCAGGCTCTCGGCCAGCAGCGCGGGGATGAGGCCGGCGAAATTGGTCTCGATGCTCGAGCCTCCGCCGGGAATCAGCAACAGCGGGGGCTCGCCGACCCGCGGGTGACCGTGGACCTCGTAGTACATGCGGAGGTCGCCGTTGGCCGCGTAACCGTGGGTGAAAGTCACATGGCATGTTACCGCCGCTAATACCGGGCTGAATAGGGCCTTGCGGACGACGGCGGGAGATTCCCGCCGTCGTCGTGTTGCGTTGCAGGTCAGGCGTTGACGGACTCGGCGATGATCGCGTCGACCTGGCCCAGCGCCTCCCTCATGCCTTCTTCCATGCCCATGGCGACGATCTTCTCCATCTGCTCCTCCGCCTCGAAGGTGGACAGGATGGTCATTCGGGTGCGGTCGCCGATTGGCTCCAATGTCACAACTCCGTGGATCGTTCCCATATCGGCCACGGGGTCGCCGTTGTCGTCCGCGAAGCCATCATCGAACTCCAGCCGGTGCGGAGCGTTGATGGTCACGAACCGCCACCAGCCGCGGGCCTTCTCCCCCTCGGGTCCCGTCATGTAGTAGCTGGCCTCGCCGCCCGGGACGAACTCGTGCTTCTCGAACGTGGCCGGCCACGTGGGCGGCCCCCACCAGCGCTCGAGCTGGCGCGGGTCTTCCCAGATTTGCCAGACGCGCCCCACTCCGGCATCGAACTCGGCGACCACGGTGAGGCTCAGCGCCTCAAGATTCTTGACTGAACTGACAACCGTCATGACGAACTCTCCTATCCTTCAGTTTCCTTCAGCTTGGCCTTGCGATTTCTTGATTGGTCTGGCGCCTGCCTGCGTCTCGTCAGATTCCGGGGCGGCCGCTTCGGCAAGCAGGTCCGCAATCCGGTCGGCGCGCTGGCGCCAAATGACCTCGTAATCGTCCAGCAGGCGGCGGGCCCGCTGCAGGCCGTCATGGTTGGCCCGCACGATCTGCTCCCTTCCCCGCTTCTCCTTCGAGACAAGGGAAGCGCGTTCCAGCACCGCCACATGCTTCTGGACGGCCGCGAAACTCATGGCGTAGAGGGCGGCGAGCCCGGAGACCGAGTACTCGCCCACTGTCACCCGGCGCACGATGTCCCTGCGGGTCGCGTCGGCGAACGCGTGGAAAAGACGGTCGAGTTCGTCGTCGTTGAGCTGGGTTCTGAGCTGATCTACAACCATTTGGTTGTAGGATAGTCCGACCGCTCGGGGGTGTCAATGGTTCACGAAACGACCCCGGTGGAGACAAGGACCGGGCGGCAAGAGGGCGGTGTGCGGAGCGTGTGCCGAGCGTAGAGTGAGCCCATGAAGCGTGTGGTGATCGACCGCTTCGGCGGCCCCGAGGTCCTGCAAGTGGTGGAGGTCGACGATCCACGGCCCGGCCCGGGCGAAGTCCGCGTCAGGGTCCTGGCTTCGGGGGTCTCTTTCACCGACGCCCAGCTGCGCGCCGGCACCTACCTCGGCGGACCGAAGCCGCCTTTCACGCCCGGCTATGAGCTCGTCGGCATCGTTGATGAGCTCGGGCCCGGTTGCTCGCGGGTACGGGTCGGGGACCGCATCGGCGCGCTGACGGTGTGGGGCGCCAACGCCGAGCGCGTCTGTGTGCCAGAGGCATACGCGGTGGATGTGCCTGAGGACCTCGACCCGGCCGAGGTCGTAAGCCTCGTCTTCCCCTACATGACCGCCTACCAGCTGCTGCACCGAACGGCCCAGGCGAAGCCCGGGGAGAGTGTTCTGGTTCACGGCGCGGCAGGCAGGGTAGGGGCCGCCATCCTCGAGCTCGGAGCACTGGCCCGCCTCCGCCTCTACGGGACCGCCGCCGGCCGGGACCGCGCCGCAGTGGAGCGGCTGGGCGCGGTGGCTATCGACTATCAGAACGAGGATTTCCTGGCCCGGGTGCGCGGGCTCACCGGCGACGGCGTAGACATTGCCCTCGACGGGATCGGTGGGCCGCTGTCTCTGCGCTCCTTCCGCGCGCTGCGGCCCGGCGGTCGGCTCGTTGTGTTTGGCCGCTACGCCACCATCGCGCAGGGGCGCAAGAACTGGCCGGGCGTGATCGCCTGGTACGCGGCAACGGGGAGCGTCGCCCTCTGGGGCTGGCTGTCACCCCGCCGAAAGGTGCTGTCCTACCGGATCCAGAAGCTGCGCATCCACCACCAGGACTGGTTCAGGGCAGACTTCTTCGCGCTGCTCGAGTTGCTTCGCCGCGGCGAGATTCACCCGGTGGTGGCCGAGCGCCTGCCGCTTTCCGACGTTCGCCGCGCCCATGAGCTGCTGGGGAGCACCGCGTCGAAAGGGAAGATCGTGCTCGTACCCTGATCCGGCATGGTCGCCGCCGAGTTCGCGGGAAGCCTGCGAGGTCGCCGCAATGTTACGGCGTGTCCGCACGTTTCCGGCGACTTGGCGCGCCGGCGCTGCGAGGGAGGATAGTTTTAGGGCATGACGGCAAGCTACAGGTACGACGTCGAGATTCTGCACCTCCTTGTCTCGCCGGCGCACGCCTACTTCGGCCGCGCCCGCGATGGTGCGGCGCAGGTTCCCACGACGGACGCGGACCAAGTGGAACTGGTGGCCGGCAAGGGCATCGTCGGCGACCGGTTCTTCGGCAAGGCCGCGCACATGGACGCCGCCGTCACCCTCCTCTCAATCGAGGCCCTCGAGGCGATGGCCAAGGAACTGGCAGCCGGCCCCTTCGACCCGCTCCTGACCCGGCGCAATGTGGTCCTCCAGGGCGCCCACCTCGCTCCCCTGCTCGGCGAAGAGTTCGCGCTCGAATCGAAGGGCAACGTGATCCGGCTCCGGGCCGGACGGCCAGCCCACCCCTGCGCCTGGATGGACCGGATGCTTGCCCCCGGCGCGCACGCCGCCATGCGCGGCCGGGGAGGCGTGCGCTGCCAGCCGCTTTCGACCGGCCTCCTGAGCCGCGGCCCGGCCGTGCTGGTCAGCCCCCTCCCGCTCGACCCCGGGCAGGCCGGCGTCCCCACACTGCTGCGCCCCTCCCGGCTGCCGTAGCGGCGCGGACGACGTCGAGCGTTGCGTGATCCGGCGAGCGGCGATCATGTTCTTTGCCGCGGAGGTGGAACAAATGCTCATCCGAATCGTCGGCAGGAAATAGGCTCGGACTCATCGATCAGGCGGCCGCACGGCAACCGTCAAGCGCAAAAACCGGTGAAGGAGCCAGGGTGGAGACCCGAAAGCTGAAGTATTTTCTGGCTGTTGTTGACCACGACGGGTTCAGCCGGGCCGCGGAGCACCTGCTCATCGCCCAGCCATCGCTCTCGCAGACCATCGCCGCCCTCGAGAAGGAGCTGGGCGTGCCGCTCTTCCACCGGATCGGGCGGCGGGCGGTGCTCACCGAGGCGGGCAAGGAGCTGATCGGGCCGGCCCGGCTCGTGATGCGCAACCTCGATGCGGCGCAGTCCGCGGTGCAGTCGGTGCGTGGGCTGCGCAGCGGACGGCTGGACATCGTCACGATGCCCTCACCCGGGATCGAGCCCCTGTCCTCGATGATCGCCGCCTTCACCCGGGCGCATCCCCTGGTCAGGCTCAATGTCAGCGCCGCCTTCACCCCGGAGGACGTCATCGAGTCTGTCCGAAGCGGCAGCACGGAGATCGGGCTGGCAGGCTCCCCCACGCCCATCAAGGTTCCCGGCGTTGAGGTGCTGGAGCTCGATCGCCAGCCGCTGATCCTTCTCGTCAATCCCCAGTCCGATACGTTTGGCGCCGCAACAACGATCCAACGCGAGGAGCTGGCCGGCCACCGCCTGGTCGCGAGCCAGCGCGGTTCGCTGATGCGCTGGCTTGTGGACGACGCACTGGCGCGGGGGATCGACGCCGAAATCGTCGTCGAGGTCGCCCACCGGACCTCGATCCTGCCGTTGGTCCTGGCCGGGGTCGGCCACGCCGTGATGCCGTCGTCATGGGCGCCTCTGGCCCACAAATCGGGGCTGCGGACGCTGCTGATCGAACCCGTGTCCTACCTGGATGTTGCCGTTCTCAGCCGGAGGGACGACCTGACCCCCGCAGCCCGGTCCTTCCTGGCGGTGGCGCGGCTGCACGCGGCCCCGCAACCGCAAGGAGGGACAGAAACGCCTCCCCCGGCGCATCATCAATAGGCTGAACCTATCTAGCGGATCGGATCTTGGTCTTGGACGGCATGTGGTGCCGGCCCGTCTACTTGAAGAGGAAGGCAGTGTGACGCTGCTAACACACTCAACGAGGAGGTAGGCACATGAGCGCCACCCAGACATTCAGCATCGCTTCAATCCCCGCAGACGGAGTCGGCAAAGAGGTCGTCTCCGCCGGACGCCGGGTCCTGGACGCCCTGGCGCAGAATTCCGGCGGCAAGTTCGCCTTCGAATGGACCGAGTTCCCATGGGGCTGCGAGTACTACGCCAAGACCGGCCAGATGATGGACCCCGACGGACTGGACACCCTCAAGGACTTCGACGCCATATACTTCGGCGCTGTCGGCTGGGAAAACGTCCCGGACCACATCAGCCTCTGGGGCCTGCGCCTGAATATCACGCAGAACTTTGACCAGTGGGCGAACATCCGTCCGGTGAAGTTCCTCCCGGGCGTCCAGTCCCCGCTGCGCAGGGCCGACACCACCGAGCTCGACTGGATTGTGGTCCGCGAAAACAGCGAAGGCGAGTACGCCGGCCTCGGCGGGCGGAACCTCAGCGGCCGCGGTCCGGGCAACGAGGTCGCCCTGCAGACCGCACTGTTCACCGAGAAGGGCTGCGAGCGCATCATGCGCTTCGCGTTCGATCTGGCCCGGACCCGCACGGTGAAGAAGGTCTCCTCCGTCACCAAGTCCAACGCCCAGCAGTACGGCATGGTCCTCTGGGACGAAACCTTCCAGCGGGTTGCCCTGGACTACCCCGATGTCGCCACCGAGAGCGTCCTGGTCGACGCGATGAGCGCCAAGTTCATCCTCCACCCGGAAGACCTCTCCGTGGTCGTCGCCTCCAACCTGAACGCCGACATCCTCTCCGACCTCGGCTCGGCCCTGGCCGGCAGCCTCGGCCTGGCGGCCAGCGCAAACCTGAACCCGGAGCGCCGCTTCCCGTCCATGTTCGAGCCCGTGCACGGCTCGGCCCCGGACATCGCGGGCAAGGGCATCAGCAACCCGATCGGCGCGATCGCCAGCGCAGCCCTGATGCTGGACCACTTCGGCCTGCACGAGGAAGCCCGCCGCGTCGAGGCCGCCATCGAAGAGGCAACCGGCGCGGGCCACCTGACCCGCGACGTCGGCGGCGACGCCACCACCGCGGACGTCACCGACGCCATCATCGAGGCCCTGGCCCGCACCCTGGCGGCCGTCTAACGCTTCCGTCTGCCGCTGCGGCGCACTGAAACGGACGACGGCACTGAAACGGACGACGCCGGCCGCGCGGCCGCCGTCGAACGCTACACACTGCACGGGGCGGCTGCGCCGAACTGGCACCCGCCCCGCGCAAACCCCCACACTTAAAGCATCTCCAGAGAAATTCCACAATGAGGTAGGAATCATGGGACACATCACCACCGCGGGCACGGAAATCCCGGCCCCCAAGAAACGCTGGTACAGGCAGCTGTACTTCTGGGTATTGACCGGCATCGTCCTCGGCATTCTGGTGGGCTGGCTGGCCCCGGCCGCGGGCATTGCCATGGAACCGATCGGCACCACCTTCGTCAACGCCATGAGAATGCTGATCGGCCCGATCGTGTTCCTGACCATCGTCGGCGGCATCGCCAGCGTCGCGGATCTGAAGAAGGTCGGCATGACCGGGCTGAAGGCCCTGACGTATTTCCAGATCGGCACGATCTTTGCCCTGCTCTTTGGCCTGGTCGCCATCAACATCTTCCACCTCGGCGACGGCGTCAACGCAGACGCCAGCGCGATCAAGACGACGGACTCCGCGGCCAAACTCATCGACGCCGGCGCCCACCAGGAATGGTGGCAGTTCCTGACCCACATCATCCCCACCAGCGTCGTCGCGCCCTTCGTGGAAGGCGACATCCTCCAGATCATCTTCATCGCCGTGATCTTCGGCGTCGCGCTGAACGCCATGGGCAAGGTCGGAGCGCCCGTCCTGGACGGCGTCCAGCGCCTCACCGGGGTCATGTTCAAAATCCTGGGCTTCATCATGAAGGCCGCCCCGCTGGGTGCGTTCGGCGCGATGGCCTTCGCCGTCGGCAAGTACGGCGTCTCTTCCCTCTCCAGCATGGGCGGGCTGATCGCCCTCTTCTACGCCACCTCGATCCTCTTCGTCGTCGTGGTCCTCGGCTCCGTCATGGCCTTCCTGAAGCTGAACATCTTCAAGATGATCCGCCACCTCAAAGAGGAGTACCTGCTCATTCTGGGCACCTCCACTGCCGAACCGGCCCTCCCGGGCCTGATGCGCAAGCTCGAGCACGCCGGTGTGAAGAAGGAAACGGTCGGGCTCGTGGTCCCCACGGGCTACAGCTTCAACCTCGACGGCGCCGCCATCTACCTTTCGCTGGCCGCCGTCTACATCGCCCAGGCAACCAACACGAACCTGACCATCGGCCAGCAACTGGGCCTCATCGCGGTCATGCTGCTCACCTCCAAGGGCGCGGCAGGCGTCGCCGGCGGCGGCTTCATCGCCCTGACCGCCACCCTGGCCACGCTCGGCACCATCCCTGCCGCCGGCATCATGCTTATCTTCGGCATCGACAAGTTCATGTCCGAGTGCCGGGCCCTGGTGAACTTCACCGGTAATGCCGTCGCCACCTTGTTCATCGCCTGGTGGGACCGCACCCTGGACGCGGACCGCGTCCGCCGCGTCTTCAACGGCGAAACTGTTGAGCCGCTGCCCAGCGAGGATCCGATCCTCCCGGACGGCTACGGCGACATCGACGATGACCTGATCGAATACGGCCACCACACGCACCCGGACAACCACCCGGAGCGCACAGAAGCCGCCGATGCCGATTCGACGGCCAAGGACACCCGCCGCCCCGCCTACTCGGAAACCATCTGACATGTTCAACACCACCGCCCCGAAAACCGTGCGGACCCTCATCGCACCGGACAAGTTCAAAGGCAGCCTCACGGCCGGCGAGGTGGCCGACGCCCTGGCCGCAGGGCTCCGCGCCGGAGCCGGCTCCACCGGCGGGGCCGGAGCGGTCCACTGCGAGCTGCTTCCCCTGGCCGACGGCGGGGACGGCAGTGTGGACGCCGCCGTCGCCGCCGGCTTCACCCGGCACCGCCACACTGTCACCGGGCCCACCGGCCAGCCCGTCCCGGCCGGCATCGCGTTCGACGGCACCACCGCCGTCGTCGAGGTCGCCAACACCTGCGGCCTGGCGCTCCTGCCGGCGGGCCGGCTGGAACCCTTGGCGGCCTCCAGCCGGGGCTTTGGGGAAGCGATCCTGTTCGCCCTCAGTCTCAACCCGGTCAGGATCGTCCTGGCGCTGGGCGGAAGTGCCAGCACCGACGGCGGCATGGGAATGCTCACCGCCCTGGGCTACGGCTTCCACGACGCCCGCAGCCGGCAGCTCCACGGCAGCGGAGAGTCACTGGCGCAGATCCACACCATCCGCCGGACCAGGTTCCCCGAACTGGACAGCACGGAACTCGTGGTCGCCAGCGACGTCCACAATCCACTGCTCGGGCCCGGCGGCGCGCCGGCGGTCTTCGGACCCCAAAAGGGCGCCGGACCGCAGGACGTTGCGGCACTGGAGCACGGGCTGGCGCACCTCGTCGCCACGTTGACGGACGCCGGGTTTGAGGACGCCGCCGAACTGGCGCAGCGCGAGGGCGCCGGAAGCGCCGGCGGGATCGGCTTCGCCTGCCTGCTGCTGGGCGCCAAGCAGGTCTCGGGCGCCGACTACTTCCTGGACCTGCTCGATTTCAACAACCGCAGGGACAGTTGCGACGTCGTCATCACCGGCGAAGGCAGCATCGACGAACAGACCCTCGCCGGCAAACTTCCCGCGGCCGTCGCCCGGAGGTCCGGAACCCGCCCGATCATCGCGGTGGCCGGCCGTTCCCTCCTCCCCCGGGAAAGGTGGTCCGAACTGGCGCTCACCCGGGTCTACACCCTGGCCGAGTACACCGACCAGGACTCCGCCAAAGACCCCGGACTTTCCGCCGCCCTGCTGCAGAGGATCGGGAGGGACATCGCGGCAAGCCTGCTGTAGGCGCTCTTCCGCCGACGAGGGGAACGCCCGCCGGGGGAAACCCGGGCGGGCGTTCCTGTCGCGTTCCTGTAGCGTTCCCTTTGATGTCCGCTTGCTGTCCGCCCAACGGCGGGCCGTTGTCAGCAGTAGCGGAATCTGGCCCCGCGGTCCTACTGCCTAATCGCGCCCTGGCTCTTCCCGCCCTGACTCTTCCCGCTCGGCGATCGCCTTCACGCTCTTCACCAGGCTGTCCCACATGCCCTTGGAGTGGTCGGCGTCCTCGGCACTGGCGTTGTTGTCCTGGGCGAGCGTCAGTTGCGTGGCACCGGCCTGGTCCTCGAGCGTCCAGGTCAGCGTGTGGTAGTTCTCCGGCGCATCCGCCTGGCCGCTCAACGGGCTGAAGTGCGTGACAACAAGCCGCCGTCCGGGTTCAAACTCGAGGATGCTGCCCCTGTCCTCGTACTCCTTGCCGTCCCAGGTGCCCCGCCACAGGATGGGTCCGCCTACCGTCCAGTCGGTCACGAGTTCGGTGCCGAACATGAACTCCTTGGCGGCATCGGGATCGGTGATCACGGACCATACGCGGCTCGCGGGCGCCCCGATGGTGATGGTCGAGGTCGCCACATACATTCCAGGCATAGCTTCCTTTCCTCGCGGAGTCGCTCGGCGCCGGCAGCGCCCGGCACCGAGACTACTCCGCCGGGCGGAACGTGCGGAAGCTCCCTAGGCCGGGTAGATCGCGATGGCGGCGGCCTTGATGACGAAGTAGACGCTCATTCCGGGGATGAGGCCGAGGTCGGCTGACGCGGCCGGGGTGATGTCGGCGGAGAGCCGACCGGCACGGACACGGATCTGATCGCCGTGGGGCTCCAGGTCCGTGATGATCACTTGGAATGAGTTTCGCGGACTGCCGTGCTCTTCGGTGAGGAACACCGATACCGCCGACGGCGGAAAGACCGCTACTCCGTCCTGCCCGGGCTCGATGGTCTCGTCCCGGTGGCCCGCGACGACCATGCCCTGGGCGGTGGTCACCCCGGCGTCGCTGACAGTCCCCGCCACCAGGTTCAGCCCGGCCAGCCCGGCGGCGAACCGGCTGCGCGGTTTTTCCAGGACTTCGCGGGTGGGGCCCTGTTCGGTGATCCGGCCGTCCTCGAGGACGATCACCCGGTCGGCCAGCATGAGGGCGTCGAGGATGTCGTGGGTGATGATGATGGCCCGGCGGCCGGCGAGGACGCGCTTGAGGAGCCGGCGGAGCAGCGGGGCGGCATGGATGTCGAGCGCGGCCATGGGCTCGTCCAGGAGCAGCAGGTCGGGGTCGGCGGCGAGGGCGCGGGCCACGGCCACCCGCTGGGCCTGTCCGCCGGAGAGCTGTCCGGGGCGCCGCGAGGCGAGGGAGCCGGCGTCGACTTCGGTGAGCCAGTGCATGGCCGTTTCGCGGGCCGCTGCGCTGGAAGCGCCGGCGCTGCGTGGCCCGAACGCGACGTTGTCCAGTGCGCTGAGGTGCGGAAACAGGAGGGCTTCCTGGGCCAGCAGCGCCGTGCCCCGGGTGTGCGGGGCGCGCCAGATGTTGGTGTCCGCGCTCAGGTCGAAGAGGACTTTTTCGCCGATCGTGGCTTTGCCGGCATCGGGGCGCAGCAGGCCCGAGATGATCGAGAGGAGCGTCGATTTACCGGCCCCGTTGGGCCCGAGGATGGCGATTGTCTCGGCGGGTCCGAGGCTGAAGGAGACCTCGAAGCCCCGTGCGGCAAGGGTTGCGTCCAGCTGAAAGGTCACCGGAATGCTCCTTCCGGTGCCACGCCAAGGCGCGGGCGCCGGTAGGAGAGCCCGACGACGGCCACCGCCACGGCGACCAGCAGGAGGGAGAGCGCGACGGCGGCGTCGGCGTCGGTTTCGCGCTGCAGATAGATCTCCAGCGGCAGGGTGCGGGTGACGCCCTGCAGGCTGCCGGCGAAGGTCAGGGTGGCACCGAATTCGCCCAGGCTGCGGGCGAAGGACAGAACGGCGCCGGAGGCCAGGCCGGGGAGCACCAGCGGGATGGTCACCCGGCGCAGCACCGTGCCCGGGCGCGCCCCGAGGGTGGCGGCGACCGCCTCGTACTTGTTGCCGGCGGTGCGCAGGGCGCCTTCGAGGCTGACCACCAGGAACGGCAGGGCAACGTACGTCTGAGCGAGGACGACCGCGGTGGTGGAGAAGGCGATCTGGATTCCGGCCAGTTCCAGGCTTTTGCCCAGCAGTCCCTGGCGGCCGAAGGTGTAGAGCAGGGCGATGCCTCCCACCACGGGGGGCAGGACCAGCGGCAGCAGGACGAAGGCCCGGAGCAGGCGCTGGCCCGGGAACGGGCTTCGGGCCAGGATGAGTGCGAGCGGCACGCCGAGGACGATGCAGGAGGCGGTGCTCGCCGCGGAGGTACGCAGGCTCAGGCCGAGCGCGGTGAGTGAGGATTCGGAGGTGATCAGCGGGATGAACTGGGACCAGTTGACCTTGGCGACCATTGCAACCAGCGGCAGCAGGACGAAGAGTGCCCCTGCTGCCGCGATGGCGTAAATCCATGCCGGGATGCCTGTGTACCCGGTGCCGCTGCGCCTGTGCATGCCGTTTACGGGGTGCCGAATCCGGCGTCGCTCAGCACCGTCTTGCCCTCGCCGCCGGTGACCGCGGCGATGAAGGCAGCGGCGAGCTCCTTGTTCTTGCTCGTGCCGACCGTGGCGATCGGGTAGGTGTTTACGGCCTGGTCCGACTCGGCGAAGGGGATGCCTTTGACCTTGTCTCCGGCGTTCCTGACATCCGTGACATAGACCAGCCCGGCGTCGGCCTCACCCGAGGTGACCTTGCCCAGGACATCCGTGACGGACGATTCCTCGCTGACCGGCGCCAGGGTGGTGCCGGTGGCTTTTTCGACGGTCTCGGCAGCGGCGCCGCAGGGAACCTGCGGTGCGCAGACCACCACCTTCACGCCCGGTTTGGCGAGGTCGGCGAAGGAGCTGATCGATGCCGGGTTGGACGGCGGAACCGCGATCTCCAGGACGTTCGTGGCGAAGTTGGCCGGGGCGCCGTCGATCAGTTTCGCATCGGTCAGCTTGGTCATGTTCTTGGTGTCGGCGGAGGCAAAGACATCGGCCGGGGCGCCCTGGGTGATCTGCGTGACCAGGTCCGAGGAGCCGGCAAAGTTCAAAGTGATTTTGGTGCCGGGGTTCTTCGCCTCGAAGTCGCTGGCCAGCTTGGTGAAGGTCGATTTCAGCGAGGCCGCGGCGTAAACGGTGATCGCTCCGGACAGCGTGGGGGTCTCACTGGCCCCGGCGCTGGAGTTGGAGGCGGTTCCGGCTGCCCCGGGCGTGCCGGCGGCACAGCCGGCCAGGCCCGCGGCCAGGGCGCCGGCCGCCAGCAGTGCGGGGACGTGCTTGCGGGCGGTCCTCATATGAGGCTCTTTCCGTGGGGCGTTTCGATGATGACGGTGGTGGCTTTGACCACGGCGGTCGCCACGGATCCAAGTTCCAGGCCCAGTTCCCGGACGGCTTCGCTGCTCATCAGGGACACGACGCGGAAGGGCCCGCACTGCAGCTCAACCTGTGCCATGACTTTGTCAGCGGTGATGCCCGTGACCAGGCCGACGAACCGGTTGCGGGCGGAGCGGCCTATCTTGGTGGGGTCATCGGGAAGCTGTGCCTGGTCGCGGGCCAGGTGGGCAAGTTCCAGGCCATCCACGGCCAGCCGGCCGGAGTCATCCTTGACCGGGGTCAGTATCCCATTCTCGGTCCAGCGCCGGACGGTGTCGTCACTGACCCCGAGAAATCGTGCTGCTTCGGAAATGCGGATTTTCGGCATACCTCCATAATCACCTATTTGCGGCAATTATGGGGAAACTGATCCGCAAATCAGTAAATAATCCTCGTTTGGGGTCATCCGAGGCGCAGCCGGGTCCGGCCCCCGGGATCCTCGAACTTAAGGCGCATTTCAGGCCGGCCGGTGGCGCCGCCGCCGGGCGCCGCCCGCTGGGTGGCCACCAGGAGCGACGGCGGGTCGATTTTCCCGCCGCCCGGGACGATAATCGGAGGTGACCGGACAGCTTCTGCCGAGAGGAGCCGGCCGTGGCACCCACCACCCTGCTGGCAGGATTCAGATCTGCGATCGCCGCCCTCACGTTGGGGGTGCTGCTGCTGACCGGAACCGGCTGCTCCTCCGACAACCCCGCGGAAACCACGAAGATCACGCCGGCGACCAACGGGATCAACACCGTGGTCGGTCCGATGAAGCTGGCGGACATGCTCATCCTCTCCCACGGAGCGGACCAGCCCGGACGGATCATGGGCACCGTATTCAACACGTCCGCCAAGGACGCGGTTGTCACCATCTCCGGCGCTTCCGGATCGACGGTATCGATTCCGGTCAAGGCCAACGGAGAAACGTCTTTGGCCCAGCCTCCGGCCATGATGCTGGACCCCACCACGGGATCCCCCGGGTCCCTGGTCACGGTCCGGGTGAGCGAGGACTCCACAGGTACGTCGGCCGAGCTGCAGCTTCCGGTCCTCGACTCCACGCTGCCCGAATACCAGTCGTACATGCCCGCGACGCCCGGATCCGGGGCTGCCTCCGCCAGCCCGTCACCCACGCTGCCCGGGAACACCACCACCCCATCCGGTACCGGGTCCCCCAGCCCCTCCCCCAGTCCGTAGCCCGAAGCCCGGCCCCAGGCGCCCGCTAGGGAATCGCGGCGACGACGTCGATCTCCACGAGGAAGTCCCCCAGGACAGGGCTTAGTTCTCTGGCGCGGTCCCGGGCCGGCGGATTAACTTGAACTGCAGGGGAACGTTTAGTGCAATCGGCGGAGGGAGCGTGATCCCTGTGGGCGGACCCACCCGGCTGCTGGAATCGGGCCGCCCTCACGCTGCGCCCACGGAAACGGGCGCCGATCCGCCATGGAGCTGACGGTCATTGTCCTCATCACCGCCCTCCTGTTCGCGTGGGCGCTGGTGTCGGCGCAGCTGCAGCAGGCGGACCTGACCGCTCCTATTGTGTTCACCGCTGTCGGCGCAGCCCTGGCCTGGTCCGGGCTGGTTAGTGGCCCGTCGCCCTTGGCGAGTATCACCCCGGTTGTCGAGGTCACCCTGGTGTGGGTGCTCTTCTCCGACGCCGCCCGCTTGCCGCTCCAGCAATTGCGCCAAGACGTGAGCCGCTACGTGCGGCTGCTGGGAGTCGGTCTGCCGCTGACGATTGTGTTCGGGTGGGCCCTGGCCGCTTGGTTCTTTCCCCAGTTCGGGTTCTGGCTGGCCCTCCTCGTCGGTGCTGCGCTTGCCCCTACCGACGCCGCACTCGGAATACCCGTGGTGACGAATCCGGCGGTGCCGTCGCGGATCCGCCAGCTGATCACGGTCGAAAGCGGCCTCAACGACGGCATCGCCACCCCGGTCGTCATGCTCGCCATCGCCGGCGCGGCCGCCGCAGCAGGCCTGGAGAGCGCCGAAGGCCCAGGCAGCGCGGCCATGGAGCTGCTCATCGGCGCCGGTGTCGGCGCAGCGGCCGGCGCCGCGGGAGGGTGGCTGCTCCAGCTGGCCCGCCGGCGCGGGACCGCAACCGAGGATTTCGCCGGCATCGGCGTCCTGGCCCTGAGCCTGCTCTCCTACAGCGCCGCACTCGCGGTGGGCGGCAACGGCTTCGTCGCCGCGTTCTGCGCCGGGCTGGCGTTCGGCACCTGCGCCGGGGAACGGGGGCCGGCCGAACTGGCTTTCGTTGAGCAGATGAGCGGCCTGGTGTCCCTGCTCGTGTGGCTGGCCTTCGGAGCCATCACCGTGCCGATCATGCTGGAGCACTCCCTCCCCCTGACCATCGCGTATGCCGTGCTCAGCCTCACGGTGGTGCGGATGCTGCCGGTGGCGCTGGCCTCAATTGGCGCCGGCCTCGACCGGAAAACCGTCCTGTTCGTGGGCTGGTTCGGCCCGCGCGGACTGGCGTCGCTCGTGTTCGCGCTGCTGGCGCTGGAAGCCCTTGGACCATTGTCCGATCAGGCTGTGGCCGTCATTGCCGCCACCGTACTGCTCAGCGTCCTGGCCCACGGCTTCAGCGCCGCACCGTTGGCTGCCCGCTACGGACGGGCCGCTGCCGCAGCGGGACCGGAGCCCGGCGGACCGGTGCCGGTCTCTCCGGCCCCCGCCCGGGGGCTGAGCCGCATGCACATCCACCCTCCGCATTTTCGGTCGAAGCGGTCCCGTCCCTAGACCGCACTGAACCGTCCGTGCCGGACTCGGGTGCCGTCGTCGCCGTCCACGTTCCGGCACAGCGGCTGTGATGAGTCTCACGCGCAAATTTCGCCATCTGGCTTGAGCCTCCCGCGCGGCGCTGTGCACTATGGAAAGGCAAGGCAGGGACTGCGACGTTCCTGCCGGTGCAGCCTGACGAATTTCTGCGACGTTCCGCGTCCGCAGTAAACGCCGGGCACCCATCCTGGTGGACGCAATGAGGCCAAACCGGTGAGCTCGCAGAGCTGCCCACGGTCTCAGGCGTTCCTGGTTTGGCCCCTACGGCGGCTCCGCATCGGTGCGGCAGCCGGACATCCGGATTCATGAAATGGAAGCACTGAACAATGACGTTTGAAACTGCCAACTCTGTAACCCACAAGCTCTGGGACCGCTCCACCATGCACCACGAGCTGGACGCGCTGGTCCACGAGCTCTCCGAGCGCCACAACACAGCCAAGAGCAACATCGCGGTCCACGCCAGCGGCCCGAACACCTTCACCCTCAGCCTGAACCACGGCGCCTAAAGCCCGGGTTCCAGGCAGCAAAGCCAAACGACGACGGCGGGAGCCACATCCCGCCGTCGTCGTTTGACCTTAAAGCCCGCGGATCAACCGGCGCCCACGGCCCCGCGCATTTCCGTCTTGACCCGGTACATGTCCTGATCTGCGGCCAGCAGCAGGGCCGTGGCCAGTTCTTTGTGCGCGGCCGGATCCGCGTCCGCCGGAACAGCCGTTTTCGCCTGGCCAACGGACATGCCCAGCCGGAGCTCGCTCCCCCCGATGGTGACGGCGCCGGCCAGGCAGCTCCGGACGCGCTCTGCAACCGCCTCGAGCTCCGCCGCGTGCTCCAGCCGAGGGATCAGGACAACGAACTCGTCCCCGCTGTAGCGCGTGACGGTGTCCGCGCCGCGCACGGCCTGGGAGAGCATCAGCGCCACGTGTTCCAGGACCTGGTCGCCGGCCGCGTGGCCCAGGGTGTCGTTGACCTGCTTGAACTTGTTGACGTCGCAAAAGAGCACGCCGACGCGGTTCCGCTGTTCGCCGGCGCTGGCCAGGGCCGCCAGCAGGTTTTCCTCGAGGTGCCGCCGGTTCGGCAGGCCGGTCAGCGGGTCATGCAGCGCCCGATGGTGTGCTTCCCGCAGGAGCGTGGCGCGGTCCGCCTCGGCATCCTCGAGTTGCCGGTGAGCGCTGGCCAGTTCGCGCTCATACCGCCGCCGCTCGGGGGCCGCGAAAAAGATCATCAAATCCCTCGGTTCTGCCCCGTCCACGGTCCGGGTGACGGACAGCAGGACGGCCCTGCGCTGCCCGTCCTGTCCCAACAGCTCGATCGAGAGTTCGGCGAGGTGCCCGTCGCGTTCCAGCTTCGGCCCGGCGTGCGTCCGGTACATCAGCCTGTCCCCGGCCGGCATGAGGTCCAGGAGGCGGGTGCCGTCGAGGCTGCCTTCGGGGATTCCGGTCCAGGCGCACATGGTGGCGTTCGCGGCCAGGATGGTCCCGTCGGTACCGGCAACGATGTAGCCGGCGGGCGCCTGGTGGAAGAGCTGCCCGTAATCGACGGCCGTGGTGCTGGTCCGGGTCATGCCGGCTTCAGGAATTCGAGGATGGCGGCAGACGTTTCCTCCGGCGCGCTGCTTTGCGGGAAGTGGCCTGTGGCCGCAAGCCGGACCAGGGTGCTGTTCGGGAGCGCGTGGTGCAGGTAGGTTCCCACGTGGTCCGGCGTGACGACGTCGTCGGTGCTTTGCAGGACCAGCACCGGGATGGTGACCCCGCCGAGCAGGTGCCGGACATCGGAAAGGAACGCGACCCGGGCAAAGTCACGGGCAACCCGGGGGCTGATCCGCCCGAAGCTGCCCTGGATCTCATGCTCCAGTTCGGGAGCGTGCGGCGTATTCATGTAGACCGGGGCCATCGACTCGGCCCAGACCACATAGTTGGCATCCAGGGATTCGAAGACGTCGTCGATGTCCTGCCGGGTGAACCCTCCCACGTAGCCGTCCTCGGGGTGGTCAAGATAGCTCGGCGAGGCCGTGACCAGCACGAGCCGGCCGAACCTGCGCCCTGCGTCCCGGGCGGCCGCGCTGATGGCCATCATGGACCCGACGCTGTGGCCGATGAGGGTCACGTCCTGCAGGTCGAGTTCGCCGCAGACTTCCACCAGGTCACCGACGTAGGCGTCAAGGGTGGCGTAGGTGGCCGAATCGTAGGCGGACTGGTCGGAGCCGCCGGAGCCCACATGGTCCAGCAGAACCACCCGGTAGCGGTCGGTGAACCGGGGCAGAATCTTGCCCCACATGCTCTGGTCGGTGCCGAACCCGTGGGCGAACACCAGCGCCGGGCCGTCTTCTGGCCCGTGCACCTGGACGTTGTTGCGCGCTGCCGCACCGGACATCATCGGCCAACCTGCTCTTCCAATTCACACATGGACCCACCTATCGAGACCGACGGCTGCACAATTCGTCCGGGCCTCGGGCCCAGAAAAATCCGTCCGGCGCCTGCAGGCGCCGCCCCACGAAAATTCCCATATTACAAGGATGTATTTCGACGACGTGGATCCATCTTAGTCCGGTGGGCCGCGGGCCTGGACATGCGTCTTCGCAGGTCACGCGGGGTTTCTGGCGTGGATGCTTACAGTCGAAAACTGGCCGTAGCAAGCTGTTCCTGCGCGCGCGGCCGATCCCGGATACACGTATGGACCTCCTGTTCCCGCCATGAGGTCCGGCACACGGCGGCAACTGGGCAACCAAGCGGGCACCCCTGGCACGCGCCGCCCTCCTGCTGGCACACTGAGCCGATGAGTGATCCCCTCCCCCAGTCCCGGCGGCCTGGCATCCGTGCCGCGATGTTCGTGGACTTCGACAACGTCTATACCGGCCTGATGGCCTTGGACCCCGCGGCCGCGAAGAGATTCGCCGAGGACCCCAAGCACTGGACGGAGGCGCTGGCCGCCGGCGGCGCGGGCGAAGAATCCCGGCGCTTCCTGATCCGCAACTGCTACCTCAATCCGGTGATCTACTCCAAGTACCGGCCGTACTGGACCCGCGCGGGCTTCCGCGTGATCGACTGCCCCTCCCTGACCCAGCGGGGCAAGTCCAGCACCGACATCAACCTGGTGCTGGACGCAATGGATGCCCTGGCCGGCGCGGCACATATTGAGGAGTTCTTCGTCGCGTCTGCCGACGCCGACTTCACGTCGCTGGTCCAGCGGTTCCGGGCGGCCGACCGCATGACCACCGTCATCGCTGCCGGCGCCGTGGCGTTCGCATACCGGGAGATGGCGGACAGCGTGGTGGAGTCCCACGACTTCGTGGCAATCCTCAACGGGACCGCGGCCGGCATCCCCCGCATGGTCCCGTCCGCCGGACTTGGCACCCCGCTCCGCACCGCCCAGGGCACGCCCGGGTCCGCGACGTCGGCCGCCGACGAGGTCCGGGCCCTGGTGCAGGCCGCGCCGGGTCCGGTCACGGGAGCGGTCGCGGCGCACCGGGCCCTGACCGCGGACCCGTCGCTGAAGACCGATTGGGGCGGGCACGGCAAGTTCGGGGCCTGGATCGCCCAGATCGGCCAGGGGGTCCAATACTCGTCCACGCCGTCGCCCGGCTGGGTGTGGGACGCGAAGCGGTTCTCCCCGGAGCCCTCCTCGCTGGCCTCCGACGCCCGGCCCGCGATCGAGGAGCAGGTCACCCGGGTCACGGACGTTCCGGCGCTGTCAGCAGAACAGTTCAGACAGGTCTTCCTGTCCCTGGCGGCGAAGCTGCGCGACCATTCGGGCAACCGCAGCGAATTGGCACGGTCCGTCCGGGACGACTGCGTGGCGGCCGGGCAGCCGGTGTCCCGCTCTGCCGTCAACTTCGTGATCCAGGGCGTGGTGTACGCCGGCGGCTCCCTCGCAGAGGAGATATCAGCGGCGGAACTCGCTGCCGCGTGGACCAGAAACGTGGAAGAGCTGTGCCGGCTGGCCCTCATGGAGTTCGACGACGCCGAAAAGCTCGCGCTCAGGCGCTGGGCCGGCGGCGGGCTGCTGGAGTCCGGCCCCGGCGGCTCCCGGGCGTAGCGAACCTCCCGCCGTCGTGGGCTTGCGTCGGGTGCCAAACCGATCCACAGTGTGATCTATCGACATCGGGTACTCCCAAACGAATTCGGAAAGGAGCTGGAAATGCCCAACGACCTTACGGAGCTGGTCAGCGTCCGATATATGGTGGCCGACGTCGATGCCGCGGTCGACTTCTATACAGCGCATCTCGGATTCACCGTCAGGATGAGCGCCGCGCCGGCGTTCGCCGATGTCACCCGCGGCCGGTTGCGGCTCCTCCTGAGCGGGCCGGCCAGCTCTGCAGGCCGGCCCATGCCGGACGGCACGGTGCCCGTGCCGGGGGGCTGGAACCGCATCCACCTCATCGTGGGCGATATCGCGGCCGAAGTGGAGCGGTTGCGCGCGGCAGGCGTCACGTTCCGGAACGACATTGTCAGGGGCCCGGGCGGACAGCAGATCCTGCTGGAGGACCCGTCCGGGAACGTTGTCGAGTTGTTCCAGCCCGCCGGCGAATAGCGGCCGTTTAACACGCAAGCGGACGACGGCGGGATTTCTTTTCACCGAGGTCGCCTAGCTGGGCTCCCGTTCCTGTCTAATGGGGAGCCCAGCTGCGCTTGGGTCCGGCTGACGGAAGACCTGAGGAGATCTCCCGGAGCGGGGACATCTTCGCTACGGCTTCAGGACCACCTTGATGCAGCCGTCTTCCTTTTTCTGGAAGATCTCGTAGGCGGCCGCGGCACCGTCGAGGTCGACCTCGTGAGTCTTCAGGTCCATGACGCCGAGCGGGTCTGCGGAATCTTCCACGAGCGGGAGCAGCTCGTCCGTCCACCGGCGGACGTTGCACTGGCCCATCCGGAGTTGGATCTGCTTGTCGAACATGCTCAGCAGGGGCATGGGGCTCGCTGTACCCCCGTACACCCCGCTTAGCGAAACGGTGCCTCCCCGGCGCACGGAGTCGATCGCTGCATGGAGAACCGTCATGCGGTCTACACCCGCAGTTTCCATGGCCTTCTTTGCCAAGGCATCCGGCAAGAGCCCCACCGCATTCTGCGCAAAGGCGCCGACGGGCGAATTGTGCGCTTCCATGCCGACGGCGTCGACGACCGCGTCGGGGCCCCTTCCATCCGTCATATCGCGAAGCTGGTCGCTGACGTCCTTTGTGAAATCGATCGTTTCCACCCCGTGCCGCTCGGCCATGCGGCGGCGTTCCGGAACCGGCTCGATGGCGATGACGCGCTGACCCAGGTGTCGACCGACGCGGCTGGCGAACTGCCCCACCGGGCCGAGACCAAAGACCGCCAGGGTGCCGCCGGCGGGGACGTCGGCGTATTTCACTCCCTGCCAGGCGGTGGGAAGAATATCGGAGAGGTAGAGGTACCGCTCATCAGGCAGTTCGTGCCCGACCTTTATCGGCCCGTAGTCGGCGTGGGGCACGCGCAGGTATTCCGCCTGCCCACCGGGGACCGAACCGTAGAGCTCGGAGAACCCGAACAGGCTCGCCCCGCTGTTGTGGGCATGGACCTGGGTGGTTTCACACTGGGACTGCAGCCCCTGTTTGCACATCCAGCAATGGCCGCAGGAGATGTTGAAGGGGATGACCACCCTGTCGCCCGGCTTGAGGTTCCTGACCTCGGAGCCGACCTCCTCAACGACGCCCATGGGTTCGTGCCCCAGGATGTCGCCGGCCTTCATATAGGGGCCAAGGACCTCGTACAGGTGGAGGTCCGAGCCGCATATGGCCGATGAGGTGATCCTGACGATGGCGTCCGTCCCCTTCTCAATGACCGGATCCGGAACCATCTCCACGCTGACCGACCGCTTTCCCTGCCAGGTAAGTGCCCTCATATTCGCTCCTTCAGTCGCAACCAAATTAGTAAGTCTACTGATCAATAAGATCATTCCTTGTTCGCGCCCGGATGGGAAGGAGCGTCGGGCTGAGTCCTACGAGGACGGCGACTTAGATGGTCGGACCGGCTGGCGATGAGCTCGTTCGAAGGGCGGGTGCCCGCGGCTGAGGGCAGGGTGCGGTCACGGCCTGGCATCCGCCCTGGCCGCCCGCCCCAAATAGCCGCCCGGCGGCTCAGCGGCACCTTCGCACAAAGCGGACGACGGCGGGACTCCCGGCCGTCGTCCGTTGCGTTTGGTCTCGTTTACCTACAATGCCGGCGCTCGAGTGGTTGTGACGATTTCGGCTGCGTCCGTGCTCGCTATTATGCGAGCACCGCCGCCACTGCCACCGCCACCGCCGCCGCCGCCCTCGTTAGTCAGAACATCGTTAATTGCGTCCCAAGCGCGACCGGTGAGGTCCTTAGCCGCGTCCCATATACCCGACAGACTGAACGCAGCTGCGTCAAACCCAGGGCTCGCTGTCCTTGAGACCACGAGATCTGGCGTCTTGCGTTCTGCATCGCATTCGGCTGTTAACAGTGCTGCCCGACCGTGCACCATTGCACGAATTCGATCGCTCTGGCCGGACGCTAGAGGTTCAGATGTAAAAACACCGGGCGCGTCTGCAGCCGGCTTTAAGGAATTGCTAATCATTTTCTCTCCGTTGATCCCCAGATTCGGAGCTGTCTAACAGACGCGGAAACACGAGCTTCGGCGTAAGTGATATTCCGCAGCAGCCTAAAATTTGGCGCGGGAATAATCGGCACACATACATATTTTCGGCAGGTCAGAACTTTGAGTTATCCCCCCATCATTGACTTTCACTCGTCATGGTCCTCGCAGGAGACGCGAAAGTCAACGGGCTGTTTACACGTGATTCCGCGCGGAAGTTTTAACCAAAGCAACTCGCGAGGCAAAGCACCGGAACCGGGCCGCCGCTCCCCCGAAAATCAATCGGCTATCGATCTTTGGGGCGATGTTCAAGGGAGGTTTGTGGTGGTTATGATTCGGTCATGCCGAACCCGCGATTGTCTCTCGCCCTAGAACGGATTGGCCCTGGAGACTGGGAGATATTCGAATCGTTCGCGTCGGAGTTCTTAGCCGTCGAATATCCGGCCCTGCGGACGATGGCAGCTCCGAACGGAGACAAGGGTAGAGACGCCGAAATATTCACGATTGATGGGGTGCCTAAAGTTGCATTTCAGTACTCTGTCACGGCGGGTTGGAAGTCGAAAATTGCGAGCACGCTGGACACCCTCAAGAGGAATTTTCCTTCGGTCAGCACCATGATCTACCTGACTAACCAGGTGATTGGTCCGGCTGCCGATGAACTCAGGGAAGAGTCTCGACGTGATCGGAATATAACCGTAGACATCCGGGACCGGTCGTGGTTTGTGGACCGCGAGAAGTCCTATCCGCAACGACGAGTGGCCAGTGAAGAGCTGGCTCAGCGATTTGTGGATCCGCTCCTGTCCAAACGAGGGGTCCTCGAAAGAATATCGACCTTGACCGCCGATGAGAGCAAGGTCGCGGTGCTGCACTTGGCTCTCGACGGCGAAGATCAGGCAACCGATCAGAGTCTTACCAAGAGCTGCTTCGAGTCATTGGTCTTGGCGGCGCTTCACGATTCGAACACATACAACAGGCTCAGCCTTAGCGAAATCAAAGATGGCGTCGCCCTCCGCATGCCCGTGGGGAAGCGAGGGCAGGTCGATGCTCTGACCCTGAGCGCATTGAACCGCCTGTCTCGGAAGGGCCCCATCAAGCAACACAAATCAGCGTCCGGGGCCGAGGACACGTACCATCTCAGTTTTGAGGAGGCCAAGAGGATAAATGATCAGACGGCCAAGTTCCTTCTTGATGAAGCTGCCCTCGATGCGAAACTCATTGCGGCGGTTCGAGCCGTCGAAGCACCGAAGGCACTGAGCGAAGCACAGTTGACCGAGATTTCTCGGGAACTGCGAACAGTCTTGGAAGAAACACTCCTGGAACGAGGTGAGTCTTTTGCCGAAGCCGTGGAAACAGGAGCACCGTTCCAACTCAGCCCTGTAGCCATAGCGGACCGAATCACAGCAAATGGTGGCATCCGTGAGCTCAGTTCTGATGCCGCGGCCGCGGCCATAATGCACCTACTGGAACAGCCTTCGCCGCAAACACAGTCGCATCTTCGGCGACTAGCCGACGCATACACGCTTTTCGCGTTCCTGAAACAAACCCCGGACGTCCAGAAAGTCGTGCTCAACGTCTTCAGTGAAGGCGACATATGGATGGACACCACCGCGATCCTGCCCCTTATCGGAGAGAGCCTGGTAGACGATCCGGAAGAGCGCCACTTTACGATTCTGATGCGCGCAGCGGTCGACGCAGGGTTGCTCCTATATGTAACGGACGGAGTCGTTGAAGAAGTTGAAAGACACCTCAACCTGGCGGTTGCTTATGGTCACAACAGAACGTCGACTTGGTCAGGAAGAGTGCCCTTTCTTTATTCGGCCTTCGTGCTCTCGGGCCGACCGGAGACCGAATTCCTGGACTGGCAACGGAACATCTGTGGACGAGAACAGCCGTTGCAGGACGTCAGCGACTACCTTGCCGACGAATTCTCTATCGAGACCAAGAGTCTTCTTGAGCACTCGAATGCCGCATCGACCGAACTCCGGGGTGCAGTTCAGGAACTATGGAATGAGACTCACGAGAGAAGGCGTCAACGAGGTGACTACGGAGCCGAGCAAGGGACGCGGTCTCGCTTGGTTGCCCACGACGTCGAAAACTCAGTCGGCGTCATCGAGTATCGGCGGACGATTGGACCATCACCCATGGGCTACCTTGCATGGTGGCTGACGTTCGACAGAACAGCCATGAAGATGAAGGACCACCTCCGGGAGCGCCTTGGCCCGCAAGCGCCTGCGTCGCCGGTGTTGAGCCCGGATTTCCTCACTCAATTGCTTCGGTTGGGCCCGCTCCGCACCGCCATCGAACAGGATCTGAGAGTGCAGCTACCCCTGCTCACGGACATGAGCGTCAATCACTACGCTCCGCAGGCTCTGCTCGATTTAGCCAGGGAAACGCGAGAAAAGTCGTCGAGCCAGAATGAACGGGTAGTGCGTCGCGAAGTCCGCGACGCGGTGAACCGCGCAAGGCAGCAGATGGGGCCCGCGGCGGTCGGCGGCGTTCGAGCCATGGAGGATCGAATTTCAGCTTCCATCAGACGACAGTCACCCGGATGAATCCCGCCGGCGGACGCACATAACCGGCAGTCGGACGGCAGCCAGGACTGCTGATAGCGGAATGGTTTCGCTCCGATCTGGGCTGCCGCAGCCGCACGCTCACTGCTGTCGCATGGGAGTATTCACCTATGACTATCGATAATGATGCTGCCAACCTCCCGGCGCAATTGGACTCTCGCGGCACAGACGACTCGATCGAAGTCAGTCGTGGCTGGGGCCACATCGGGGCCATCGTTGTCGATGCGACCCTGCAGCGGCGACAGAACTACCACGCGACCGTTAGGCCGCGCGTTGTCGCTTTGGTCGGGGCATGGCCTGATGCCGCCACGACCAGTGGATTCCGGCGGCGCCTCGATACCGGGACGCTTTCCGAAGTTATCAGCTGGCCTTCCCCTGGCCGTCTCGCCCAGGTAGAGGACATGACGCGCGTGTTCGAGAGCCAGGGCATCGAGACTGTAGTCGAACTCCGAGGAGCACTTGGTGACGACGCCAGCAGAGCCGTTCTCCGGGAGGCTCTTGGGGCCGTGCGGCATGTCAGTCCCAAAACGCTCGATTACATTGACACCCTGAGCGGAGTGTCCACGGGCGGGGCCGTCGAAGTGTAGAAAGCGGGGAGTGATCCAGGTTCGCCAGCGGACTCCAGGTCCACCCCGAGCGGCGGAGTTGTGGGCACTCAAACGTCGATTGTGACGATGGCACAGGAGGCTGCCGAGTCTGCACGGGCGCCGGATTTTAAGCTGACGGCCCGGGAGACGCAGCAGCACATCTTGGCTGCGGAATGCTGCTGGCGTTCGCTGTAGAAGACATCGCGGTGGTCGATGGAGCCCCGCAGGCCGAGCAAACGCACTTCACACAGTCCGCATTCGCCCTTGCGGCAGTCGAACATCATGTCGACGCCGGCGTCCTCGAGCGCTTCCAGCATGGACTTTCCGGCGGGGACGGTTGCCTCGACGCCCAGGCGAGGCACGCGCACCACGAACTCCTCGGGGTCGAACCAGCCGCTGTTGCCAAAGGTCTCGTAGCGGAGGTTTGTCACGTTGAGCGCCCGGGCATCCCAGCCCCGTTTGACGGCGTCCATGAGCCGGATGGGGCCGCACATGTACAACTCAGTGTCCGGCTCAATCGTGGCCAGCAGCTCATCTACGTTGAGTGCTGTGCCTTCATCGTCCACGTGGACTCGCAGCGCGTCGCCATGCAGCTGCTCCAATTGCGCCAGGTAGGCCATGGCGGGGCGGCTGCGGCCGGCGTACACGAAGGTGTAGTCGGCCTTGATGTTTCGGAGCACCCGGGCCATGTTGATCATGGCGGTGATGCCGATCCCGCCGGCCAGCAGGACGTAGCGCGGAGCGCCGATCCGCAGAGGGAAATTCTGCAGCGGCTGCGTGATCTCCACCCGGTCGCCTTGCTCTAGGGCCTGCATGAAGTGGGAGCCGCCCCGGGATTGAGGGGCCCTGAAGACGCTGATCGCCACACGTCGGCCGTCCCCGCTCGAATCGACGATGGAGTAGGAGCGCCTGTGCTGCTCGCCGTTGATCGAGACCATCACGTCAATGTGCGAGCCCGGCTCGGCTTTCATGGGCCTGGACTGTTCCAGGACCAGGCGCCGGGTCTTTGCGGTAATGTCCTCCGCCTCGACCACAGTGCCGATCTGCCAGACTTCGATGTTCGTTGCAGCCATGTCTTCTTCTAACTTCCTGGGATCGGGCGATCGGGTCAGGCGGTGGGGATCAGTCGGCCTTCGGCGGCGAGTTGTCGCTCTATCAGCCGTCGCACCCACATGCCGCCCGCGTCGATGTTGAGGTTGTAGAACTCGTAGTCCGGGTTGGCGTCGATAGCATTCTGCTGGGCCGCCAGCATTTCTTCGTCCTCGCCGAACACGCCGTGTACGCCGTTGCGCAGCTGGGTGGTGATCAGCTGGCTTTCCAGCCGGTAGTTGCGCATGAAGGCCCAGAAGTAGTGGCATGTTTTGGCGCTTTCCGGCGAAATCGTGTTCATCACGAAGCCGTTGACGCCCTGGCTGCGGTCGCCTTCGGGGGCGCCAGTGCCCGCCTTGGCTACTCCGACGTCGATGTTGATGGTCGAGGGCGACTGGAAGGTGATGATCTGCCAGCGGTCAACCCGCCCTTCGAAACCCGGGAACTTGTCCCGCATGTTTTTGAGCCAGAACGGCGGAGCCTCGATGTCGAGCATCCAGCGCGATACCGTGACGGTGTTGTCGTCATGGGTCACGACGAAATCGGACTCACTCAGCTCGTCCTGGCCGATCGAGGAAGAGTGGACGAATTCCTCATGGGTGAGGTCCATCAGGTTGTCCAGAACGAGCTGGTAGTTGCACGGCGCCAAAATGGTCTCGCCATCACCGGCCCAATCATCCGAGCTCATTTGGTGCATGTCCGGGATAAGGGCCGGATCCGCGAGGGTGGCATCCCCCAGCCACACCCACACATAGCGGTAGCGCTCGATCACGGGGAAAGACGGTACGGTGGCGCTGGGATTAATGGTTTCCTGGGCGGGCATGGAGACACAGCGGCCGGCGGAGTTGTAGATAATGCCGTGGTACGGGCACTGGATTTGGTCCTTGCCGAGGGTCTTGCCCATGGACAGCGGGGCTAGGCGGTGCCAGCAGGCGTCCGCCAGCGCCACTGCCTTGCCATCCTCGGTGCGGTACAGGGCGAGCGGGCGGTCCGCAATCCGGCGCGACATCGGCTTGCGGGTTACCTCGTGGTCCCACGCGGCGACATACCAGGCGTTAAGCGGATAACCAAGCACTTTGTTCGTTGTAGAGCTCATGGACTGCATCAGCGCGGTCATGATCGATCCTTCCCCTCACGGTATACCTATGCTCATAGGTAGTGGCTTGGATCACAGCATAACTATGTTGATAGGTAGTGGCAAGGCCCCCCAGCTGCCCCCATAAGCGAACCGCAGAAGGGTACGGCAAAAGGCCCGGACACCCGGGCGGGCATCCGGGCCTTTCGGCACTCAAGACTCGAGCTTGTCTATCAGTTCCAGGCCGCGCCTGGCCCACTCGATCTCCGCTTTGGCGCGTTCGATCATGCCTTCATAGGTGAAGATTTTGTAGCCGGCAATCTTGGCCCGGTCCTCCTCAGGCGCGGCCTCGAGGCGGCGCGCAAGCGTGGGGTTGCTCCGGTCTTCCAAGGCGGCAACCATGTCCTGCCATTGCTGCGCGCGCGAGGAGTGATAGGCAATATGGGCGCGCATCTGCGCTCGCGCGGCTTCGGGGTCGGCCCACTCAAGGTAGGCCGCCTTAAGATGGATCGGGTCACGCTCCCGGGCGTAGTCCAGGGTGGTATTCATCCATGCCCGGAAAGCCTCGACTCCTTCCGGAGTGATGTGATAGCGCTTCTTTTTGCCTTTCTTGCCCCAGGGCTCTTCCACTCCGCTCAGCAGGCCATCCTTTTCCATTCGCCGGAGTTCGGGATAGATCTGCGAGTCCGGTGCGTGCCAGACGTAGCCGACGGATTGTTCAAAGTGCTTGAAAACGTCATAGCCCGTGAGGGGCTGAGACGTCAGCAGCGCAAGCAGGGCATAACGCAAACTCACCCGTCACCGATCCTCTCCGTCAGGGCGCCCTGCTGCCGATGCCTTGCGGCAGGGCCGGGCGCCGCCTCCATTAAACCCCTTGTCAACTAACTACGTTCATAGTTATGCTGTGTCCCGCGCCACATTTACCTATCAGTATAGATAGTTTCCCGGCTGCCAGCCTTCAACGACGAGGCCCGGCCTCCGCCTCCAGAAGAGCCACCAGATCTTCTGCACTTCAGTTTCAGCATCTGCCCGGACCGTCCGTGGCCTCTAGAAAGTAGTCCCATGCAACTTCAAGAACGCATCGACGCGTCCCGTATGTCTCTGTATCAATGGCTGATCGTGGGCCTGTGCATCGTCCTAAACGCCCTCGATGGCTTCGATGTGCTGGCCATGGCCTTCACCGCCAACAGCGTGACCCGGGACTTCGGCCTTAGCGGCGCCGAACTGGGTATCCTGCTAAGCGCCGGACTGGTCGGGATGGCCATCGGCTCGCTGGGCCTCGCGCCCTTTGCCGATGTCATCGGGCGCCGGCCCATGGTCCTGATTTCGGTCGGTCTCGCAACTGCCGGGATGCTGCTGGCCTCCGTAGCGCACTCTGCCGTGGAACTCGGGATTTGGCGCGTGGTCACGGGCCTCGGTATCGGCGGGATACTCGCCTGCACAAATGTCATCGCCAGCGAGTACTCCTCCAAGCGCTGGCGCGGGCTGGCCATCAGCATCTACACCGCGGGATATGGCATCGGGGCAACGCTCGGCGGCGCAGCGGCGGTGACTCTGCAGGCCAGCTTCGGCTGGCGTTCTGTGTTTCTATTCGGCGGCATCTGCACTGCCGCCGTCTTCGTACTGCTCGCTGTCCTTCTGCCCGAGTCTGTGGACTTCCTCGCTAACCGGCGTCCCCGCAATGTCTTGGACCGCCTGAACAGGATCGCGCGCAAGATCGGACAGCCCGCCGTCACCGAACTGCCCGCAGTGGCGGCCAAGAATGATCGCAGGAACAAGGTCTCCGAACTGTTCACAGCCGGCAACCGCCGCTCCACCTGGCTCGTCTGGCTTGCCTTCTTTGCCACCATGTTCGGTTTCTACTTCGTGAACAGCTGGACCCCGCGGCTCCTCGTCACGGCCGGCATGACCGAAAGCCAGGGAGTCGTCGGCGGGCTGATGCTGACCTTAGGCGGCACCTTCGGGTCGTTGCTCTATGGACTGCTGACCATCCGCTGGAACAGCCGGAAGGTGATGGTCATCTTCGCCGTCCTGTCGGCGGCCACCATGGTGATGTTCATTTCCACCGCGGGTATGCTGGTCCTCGCCTTCGTCGCGGGCGGCGTTGTCGGCATGCTCATCAACGGCTGCATCGCGGGCATGTACACAATTACCCCGGCGCTCTATGGCGCTTCCGTCCGGAGCACCGGCGTGGGCTGGGCCATCGGGATAGGCCGCGTTGGTGCCATCGTCGCTCCGCTCATCACCGGAGCCCTGCTCGACGCGCATTGGACAGCGTCCATGCTGTACATGGGCGTCGGCGTAGTAGTCCTGGTGGCAGGCGGCGCAGTCGCGGCAATGCGGCCATCCCAGCAAGATGGCGACGCCCTAATCGACGGAGAGAAGGAACTAGCTCTGCCTGCATAATCCAGGGTCAATGTGCGAGGCTCAGACGGCCGTAGGCGATGTTGTTCCGGATGCTCCCGCCGAATCAGACGGCAGCACAACGCTATGCGCCTCAACGCCGACGAAACCAGACCCACACAGTGCGGACGACGGCGGGACTTCCCGCCGTCGTCCGCTCCTCCCTGCTGAACCCACAGCACATGACTCTGCGGCCCGCCATCCCTTGAACGCGTCGACGGTCTTGTAGCTAACCCGGTGGGGGGAGAGCGCCATAGGTATTTGCCAGCGCATGAGGATTGACGGGCCTGTCCGCGTCGGACGCGGATGGCTCCCAGGTGTCGTAGGGTCCCTCAGGTCTGGTCCTCTGTGGAGGCGGCGCGCAGGTCGGGGTCCACGCCCCTGGTTCGCTGCGTATCCACGGACGGCACCGGCTCGTTATCCGCACGGTGAAAATAGAGCCAGGCCGCGACTCCCGCGCTCACCGCGACGGCCGCCACTCCGGCAATCACCCAGGCCTTCCCGGACGCCGTCCGCCGCGACTTAGCCCGCGCGGGTGCCGTGACAACACTCGGTGCAACCCGTTTCAGGCCCTCTTGAACACGGGGAGCCAGAGTTTCCACTCCACCGGCGAGGTCGTCAGCGAGCCGCCGTAGTCCGGTCTGGATCCTCGGAGACGCAGATTCAATCCCGGCATCGAGCCCGGCCACCACTCTTTTCAATGCCGCCTCGACTCCGGGAGTGGCCCACTCCCTCCCCTCGGTGAGCTGAGAGATGAGATTCTCTGAAAGATGGCGGATCTGGTCGGCCTGGTTCTTGGGTGCTGCCGTGCGCATGAGTGCCTCCTCGATGTGGTGGATGCCCATAGCCTACGGCGGTCGGCACCGTAGAAACAGGCCCTTCCGGCCGCAGCCAATACGAACGCGCGGGTTCCTCGGTGCGCTCCCCTCCTACAGGAACGCGGACGACGGCGGGACCTCCCGCCGTCGTCCGCCTGCGTTCTGGTGAGGTGCTTTACAGGGCGGACCAGCCGCCGTCGGAGGCGAGGATGGCGCCGTTGATGTTGGTGCCGTCGTCGCTGAGCAGGAACGTGATGGACGCGGCGAGCTGCGCCGCGGTGGCGGGCGCCGGGACGGTGGCCTGCATCAGCGGGCCGAGGCGTTCGGCCGCGAGCTGGGATCCCCAGGTGGCCACGATGTTGGTGATGGTGGGGCCGGGGGCCACGGCGTTGAAGCGCAGGCCCCTGGGCCCGTACATCACGGCCGAGTTCTTGGTCAGGCCCACGACGGCGTGCTTGGACGCGGTGTAGGCGGCGCCGGCTGCGGACCCGCGCAGGCCGGCCTCGGAGGCGACGTTGACCACGGAGCCGGTCCCGGCGTCCAGCATCAGCGGCACCACCGCGCGGGTCAGGCGCATCAGGGCGGTGACGTTGATCCGGAAGACACGGTCCCAGAGGTCGTCGTCCACCTCGTGGATCGGGGCGAAGTTGTCCATGATGCCGGCAACGTTCGCCAGGGCGTCGATGCGTCCGCCGGCGGCAGCGACGACGGCGGCCACGGTCTCTTCGGTGGAGATGTCGCCGGCCACGGGGACCAGGTCCAGCGCGGCGTTCTCGGCCACGAGGTCATCGAGGCGTTCCTTGCTGATGTCGGCGGCGATGACGCGGCCGCCTTCCCTGGCGATCCGCAGGGCGGTGGCCTGGCCGATGCCGGAGGCGGCACCGGTGACGATGACGGTCTTGCCGGCGAACCGGCCGGTGGTGGTGGCTTCCTGCCATGAAGCTTCGTTGCCCATGATGTCCTTCCAGACGTTGCTGACGGTGATGCGATCCACCTTATGACACTCTGTGTCATTATGTAAGGGTGAATACTGGTGGGATGCCTTCGGATGCTGTGACCACCGCCGTTCCGCGCTCCGCCGGGCGTCCGGTGACGATTGATCCCGACGCCGTGGCCGCGATCGCGCTGCGGCTGTTCGCCGAGCGCGGCTACGAGCAGACCTCCATGGAGGACATCGCCCGCGAGGCCGGGATCGGGCGCAAGAGCCTGTACCGGTACTTCTCCAGCAAGGCCGAGCTCGTCTGGGGCGGCATGGAGCCGGTGGTCGAGGCCTCGGGCCGGGTGCTGGACTCCGCCCGCACTGCTGGCGCGGCCGACGGCGATGTCCTGGCCGGGCTGCGCGACGCGGCCGTCGCGGGCGTTACTGTCCTGCCCGACCTGGCACTCACGCGCGGCCGGCTGCGGCTGATCGCCGAACACCCCGAACTGGCCAGCCGCAGCCACGAGGCGCTGGCGCCGCAACGCGGGCGGACCAGGGCCTACCTGCTGTCCGCGGGCGTCTCTGGGGACGTCGCGGGGTATCTGTGTGCCGCGTTGATCGGCGCGACGTTCGAAGCGTGGATGCGGTGGGCCGCCGGGACGGACCCGGATCCGGTGCCGTATTTGGTGGCGGCGGTGGGGGTATTGCGGGTGCCGGAGTCGACGCGGGCGGGGTGACAATGGGGAGATGAGATCCGCATCGAACCGAAGCCGGCCGAACGGCCGCCGCCTGCCGGTCCGGACCCGGGGTCCCGCCGTCGTAGTTTGGCTGGTGCCACAATGAGCACCTTCGTCCTGATCCCAGGAGCGGGCGGCGCGGCCTGGTACTGGAGCCGCATTGTTCCGCTGCTGCAGGGGGCCGGCCACGAAGCCGTCGCTGTCGATCTGCCCGGCGACGATGATAGCGCCGGGCTGCCCGAGTACGCGCGCCTGGTGCTCGAAGCCGTCGGTGGACGCCAGGACGTGGTGCTCGTTGCGCAGTCGCTGGGTGGCTTCACCGCCCCGCTCGTGTGCGAAAAAGCCCCCGTCGCCGGGCTTGTCCTCGTGAATGCGATGATCCCCTTACCGGGCGAGACCCCCGGCGCATGGTGGGGAAACACCGGCTGGGCTGCGGCGCAGCAAAGCGCGGCCCAGGCCCACGGGTACAGTGCCGAGTTCGACACGGACACCTATTTCCTGCACGACGTTCCGCCGAAAGTGGCCGCGGAAGGCGAACCGCATCAACGCCCCGAAGCAGAGGCGGTGTTCGAATCGGTCTGCACGTTCACGGCCTGGCCCGGGATCCCGACCCGCGTCCTGGCCGGAGAGGGAGACCGCTTCTTTCCGCTGGACTTCCAACAGCGGCTCGCCCGCGAACGCCTCGGCATAGAGCCCGACGTCCTGCCCGGCGGCCATCTCCTCGCCCTGGCAAATCCCGACGGTGTGGCCGATTACCTGCTGCGCCGCTGAACGTGGGAATTCCGGCCTAGCGGCTGCTCACCTGGCCGAACAGTTTCGCGATGGGCGCGAGCACCAGCGGGCGGGCGGCGTACCATCCGGCCGCCGTGATGGCGATGGCGGCCGCGAAGAGCCAGAACCCGACCCAGTTCACCACGTCGGTGCCGCCGAACATGTGGTTCAGGTTGCGCAGCGCACCGGTCGCGAACACGAGGAACACGTGGACGAGAATGAACAGCACGAAAAACAGCATGGTCGGGAAGTGCACCGCGCGCGCAACCTCTAACGGGTAGACCTTGTTCAGCGTTTTCGCGTTCTTCGGCCAGAACTCGCTCATGCGCGCACCCGTGATCGCAGCGACGGGGGCTGCGATGAAGACCACCACGAAGTACATGATCTGTTGCAGGCTGTTGTAGTTCACCCAGCCGGTCTCAACGGGCCAGTCGAGTGTCATGTACTGCAGGAGCGCGGAGAGCGCGTTCGGGACGGCCTCCCAACTGCTCGGCACGATCCTCAGCCAGCGGCCCGAGGCAAACAGCAGCACCACAAAGATGAGCCCGTTGGCCAGCCACAAAATGTCGAGCGACTGGTGCAGCCACAGGTTGATGCTGATCTTCTTGCCACCGCGCTTCGGCGTCCAGTACGCCGGCGGCTTCTGCTGCGTGCGTACCTGATAGCCGGAGCGAATGATGAGCACCATCAGGAAGATGTTCAGGAAGTGCGCCCACTGTGCCCACCACGGGAAGCCGGGCTCCACCGTATCGGGCAGGTCATAAGCGCCGGGGTATCTCTCAAGGAACTCGGGCACGCCCGGCAGCGTCGTCACGCCGCGTGCGGCGAGCACAAGAATCGCTGCGGCGGCCACTCCGCCGATGCCGAAGAGCACGACGAGCTTGATCCACTGGCCCAGGGTACGTGAGCCGTAGAGCCTTGCCTCGGCCTTGGGCTTCACGGGCTTTTCGACGGCGGCGGGCCGTGCCGCGGGCGCCGGGGCGGCGGCCGCGGGTGCCGCGACGACGGCGGGCTGTGCCACCGGTGCCGGGGCGGTGACGGCGGGCGGTGCTTCGGGCGCCGGGACGGCGGCGGCCGCGGGTGCGGGTGCGGGTGCGGGTGCGGGTGCACTCGACGCCGAGGGCTCCGTCTCGACGTCGGCCTTCACCACGCTGGCAGCCGGGGCAGGGACAGCGTCGGCAACGCGTTCGGGATGTGTCTGCACCGCAGGGGCGGCAGCGACCGCCGGAGCAAGCCCAGCCGGCGGCCACGGCTCGCCACCGGGAACACGGGGAAGCCCGCGACGCAGCGAGGCGGTTCCGGTCGTCCGTGTGGCAGGCGCGGCTGCCGGAGCAGCTGCAGGCGCCGCCGCCGCCGGCATTGCTGCTTTCTCAGCAGCACCAGCCACGGCAGCATCTGCGGCCACATCTACGGCAGATGCCGCCGTGGCGCCGATGGCCGGAGCCCCGGACAGAGCCGCCACCGGTACCGGAGCTTCTCCCGCTGGCGGCCAAGGTTCACCGCCCGGCACGCGCGGCAGGCCGCGGCGAAGCTGCCGCGCCACCGCGGCGCCTGGAATCACCGCCGGGACCGGCGCGGACAGCGCCGCACCCGGCGCCGTTTCCTGGACAGCAGCCGGGGCGGAGGGCGCGGCGGCAGCGGGGGCGGAGGGCGCGGCGGCAGCGGCCGATTCCACCCCGGAAACTGACGTCGACAGATCGGCCGCTTCTGCCGCTTCTGCCCCTTCTGCCGCTTCTGCCGCTTCTGCCGCTTCTGCCGCTTCTACCGCTCCCGCCGCGGCAATGCTGGCGGGCGCCTGGCCCGCTGGAGGCCAGGGTTCGCCACCTTCGACGCGCGGCAGGCCCCGCCGGATGGACCGAGACAGAGTTGCCATCGCTACTTCTTCCGGGCCTCAAGTGCGCTAATGAGCTGGGGAACAACCTTGAAGACGTCGCCCACCACACCGTAGTCCGCGACCTCGAAGATCGGCGCGTCCCCGTCCTTGTTGATGGCGACGATCATCTTCGCGGTCTGCATGCCGGCCCGGTGCTGGATCGCGCCGGAAATGCCCAGCGCGACATACAGCTGTGGTGACACGGAAACCCCGGTCTGGCCGACCTGATGCGACGTCGGGACGTAGCCGGCATCCACCGCGGCGCGCGACGCACCAACGGCGGCACCGAGGGTAGCGGCGAGCTGTCCAACGAGTGCGAACTGTTCTTCCGAGCCGAGGCCTCGGCCACCGGCGACAACCTTCGCGGCACCACGCAGCTCCGGCCGCGAGGTGGCGGCAGTTGCCTCCTCGAAGGAGTCGATCCGCGCGGCCGGTTTCGCGGAGCTTGTCACGGCCAAGGTCTCGGACTCTTGCGGCTGAGCCGCCGCCCGCGCCTCGATGGAGCCCTGGCGGACCGTAATCACCGGTGCCCCAAACGTGGACGTCGACGTCACGTTGTAGGCGCCGCCGTAGACGGAGTGCTGTGCCACGACGCCCTCGTCATCACGGGACACACCGACCGCATCGGCGGAAATCGCCGCACGCGAACGGGCAGCGTAACGTCCGGCGAGGTCGCGCCCGTTCAGGGAATGCGAAATCAGGATGGCGTCCGGCTGCACCTGCTCCACGGCGGCTGCAAGCGCGTCAACGCCCGGCACCCCAAGCGCGGAAGGATCCGGGGTCTCCGCGATGAGTGCGCGGGCGGCACCAAGGACCGCGGCCTCCTCGGCGGCGGCGCTCCCGGCGCCGGGTGAGGCAAGTACCAATGCAATCGGAGTGCCAACGGCAGCGGCGGCACCGAAGAGCCCGGCCGCGGCCTTCTCGAGTTCACCGGATGCCCGGGCTTCTACGACGACGAGGATTGCGTCACGAGGGAATTCAGTCATGTCGTTGATCCTTAGGCCAGTCGGTTTTCGATCAGGAACTCAGCGAGCTTCTCGCCGGCATCACCCTCGTCGATGATCTTCACGCCCGCCGCGCGCGGGGGCCTCTCCGCAACGGTCAGCATGATCGAACGCGCCGCCTCCGGATTGTCGGCCGTGACCCTGAGGTCCGCGAGGGTCAGGACCTCAAGGGGCTTCTTCTTCGCGGCCATAATGCCCTTGAAGTTCGGGAAGCGCGCCTCGGGAAGTGCCTCGGTAATGGAGATCACCGCGGGCAGGTTGGCTGAGACCTTCTGCACGCCGGAGTCAACGGCCCTGGAGCCAGACACCGCACCGTCGCTGATCTCGACGAAGCTGAGGCCGGTGGCATGCGGCACGTCAAGCAATTCTGCAAGCATCGCGGGAATCATGCCGCCGGATCCGTCAGTGGAGACGTTGCCCGTGATCACCAGGTCAAACCCCATGCGGCGGATCGCTGCGGCGAGGGTTTCAGCGGTAAGTCCAAGATCCGCACCCCGGAGCGCCTCGTCAGAGACGTGGGTGGCGCTTCCCGCGCCCATCGCAAGCCCCTTGCGGATGGTTGCCGTCGCACCTTCGGGGGCGAGGGAAAGAATCGCGACCTCAGTGCCCTCGTTCGCGTCGGCGTGCGTCAGTGCCAGCTCCAGGGCCCGCTCACCGATCTCATCAATGACTGCCTCGCTGACTCCTCGATCGGCGAGGCCGGTTTCAAGGTTCAGTTTTCGGTCCCCGTACGTGTCGGGGACCTCCTTTACTAGGACGATAATCTTCATCGATGGCTCTTCCTGTGGCGGCTTGTCCCTGGAGAGGAGACATTGTCGAACCCATCGAGTCTACGAAACTAGTGCCCTTTCCGGCTGACAGAGCCCGTGTCGTGAAGTGAAGTGCCTGGCCATGGGACCGGGATCAAGGTAAAGCCGGACGTCCCGTTGACAACTGCAAAACGTTTTGTGTAACGTGTCTCACACCAGATACAAAACGTTTTGCAAAGGGAAGTCAATGACGACAAGAGTGGGAATACGCGACGTGGCCAAGGCCGCCGGGGTCTCCGTCACCACGGTGTCGCATGCCCTGAACGACGCCACGAGCTTCCGGGTGAAGGCAGCGACGCAGCAACTCGTCCGGGACGTGGCCAGGGATCTTGGGTACGCCCCGAACAAGATGGCCAGCGGACTGCGCAACCAGCGCTCCCAGATCCTTGGCCTGGTCAGTGACGAAATCACCACCACCCCCTTTGCCGGGGCCATGATCCGCGGGGCGCAGGACGCCGCCTACGACCGCGGCTACGTGGTGATGGTGGTCAATTCGGGCCTGGACAGCGAGCTGGAAAACCGTGAAATCAATATGCTGCGGCAGCACCAGGTGGACGGCGTGGTCTACGCCAGGATGTACCACCAAAGCGTGCAGGTCCCCGCGGAACTGGAGGGACTTCCCACCGTGCTGCTGGATTCCATCACTGACGACAAGTCCATTTCCTCGGTTATCCCCGACGAGGTGGGCGCCGCCGAGACGGCCGTTGAAGCAATCATCCAGGCGGGCCACACCCGGATCGGGATGATCAACAACATCGACGACATCCCCGCCACGCACGGCCGCAGGGAGGGCTTCCTCAACGCTCTCCGGCGGCACGGCCTGCAGCACGACCCCCGCCACCTCGTGATCGGCCAGCCCGAAACCACGGGAGGCCGCGAGGCCGCGCTGGGCCTGCTCGGTCAGCCCGACCGCCCCACAGCACTGTTCTGCTTCAGTGACAGGGTTGCCATGGGCGCCTACCAGGCGGCCACCGCATTGGGCCTGCGCATTCCGGAGGACGTGTCCATTGTGGGAATCGACAATCTCGAAATCATCGCGGACGCCCTTTGGCCGGGGCTCACCACCGTAGCCCTCCCCCACTACGAAATGGGCAGTTGGGCGGTCCACCGAATCCTGGACGACATCGAAAATCCCGGCGCACCCGCAGTCCAGACGCAACTGGACTGCCCCCTGATTGAGCGGGGGTCGCTCGGCCCGCCGCCAAGTTAGCCGATTGCCGGCATCAAGCCGGCAGCACCACACCGTTCCACTGCTCCGCCGCCCGGGGACCGCAATAAGAAGGGACGCAGCCGTTGCACCGGCCGCGTCCCGAAGGACCCGGGGCAATCTCCCACGCCAAATTCAGCAGAAAGATTGACCATCATGAACAAGCGATTCACCCGGATCCTCGCCACCAGTGTAGCTGCGGCGGCACTTGTCGGCTCCCTGGGCGCCTGCGGCAAGGGCAGCGCCTCCGCCCCGTCCGCCGGCTCCAATGAGATCACCATGTGGACCCACAACGCGGGCAACGCCGAAGAACTCAAGGCGGTTGAAAACATCGTCGATTCCTACAACAAGAGCGCCGGTGCCAAGGCCAAGATCAAGGTCCAGGCGTTCCCGCAGGACTCCTACAACGACTCCGTGGTCTCGGCCGCGGCCGCCGGAAAGCTCCCCTGCATTGTTGACATCGATGGCCCCAATGTTCCCAACTGGGCCTGGGCGAAGTACCTGACACCCCTGAAACTCGACGCGGATGTTTCCAAGAACCTGCCGAGCACGGTGGCCAAATGGGAGGGCGAGACCTACGCCGTTGGCACCTATGACGTCGCACTGGCGATGCTCGCACGCGCCTCTGACCTCAAGGCAGCCGGTATCCGCGTCGCCACGGTCGAGAAGCCGTGGACCAAGGACGAGTTCCAGGACGCGCTGACCAAGCTCAAGGCGCTGGGCAAGTGGGAATACCCGCTGGACATGGGTACCGCCGGAACCGGCGAATGGCTGCCCTACGCCTACTCCCCGTTCCTGCAGTCCTTCGGTGGGGACCTGATCAACCGCGACGGGTTCCAGTCGGCAGACGGCGTCCTCAATGGCGACAAGGCCATCGAGTGGGCCCAGTGGTTCCGCGGCCTTGCCGACCAGGGCTTCATGGCTAAGAAGAGCGGCAAGGACTCCACCCAGGACTTCCTCAACAACAAGAGCGGCCTTCTCTACACCGGCTCCTGGGCCGCGGACAAGGCACGCGCAGCGGTAGGTAAGGACCTTGTGGTCATGCCGTCCGTGGATCTCGGGACCGGCCCCAAGATCGGCGGCGCCTCCTGGCAGTGGGGCGTGACCAGCGGCTGCAACAACTCCGCGGCAGCCATGGACTACCTCTCCTACTCACTGAAGCCGGAAAACCTGGCCGCGGTGGCTAAGGCAACGGGCACCATCCCGGCCACCGACGAAGCCGCCGCGCTCATCCCCGCATATGCCAAGGACGGCACGAACCGGATCTTCATGGAACTTTCCCGCAACTACGCGGTGATGCGTCCCGAGACCCCGGCCTATCCCTTCATCGCCACCGAATACGGCAAGGCGGTTCAGGACATCCTGGCCGGCGCCGACCCCAAGACGGCGCTGGACAAGTCGGTCAAGGCCATCGACGCCAACATCAAGTCCAACGGCGGCTACAAGAACTAGCCGGCTGCCAAACGGTACTTTCGACGGCGGTGCGCAACCGCCGTCGAAAGTACCTCAGGCCCTGACTGTCGACGGAGAAAACCATGACAACCACCCAACTCCCCTCCCCCGGCCGCCGTCTGGCGGACCCGGCCCCGGCCGCACCGCCCAGCAAACCGCGTCGCCGGCCGCGCCACCTTCGCGAACAGATCAGCGGGTGGGGCATGATCGCCCCGGCCGCGGTCCTCCTGCTCGCCTTCGTCTTTCTCCCGGCGATCCTGGGCTTCGGCCTGGCATTCACGAACGCCAGGCTTGTTTCCCCGCGGCCCGTCGAGTTTGTCGGCACGGACAACTTCGCGCGGCTCTTCGCGGATCCCGTGTTCTGGCGCTCACTGCTGAACGTCAGCTACTTCGCCGTCGTGGTGGTGCCCGTCCAGTCCGGACTCGCCCTGGCGATGGCCCTCCTGATCAACAAGAAGTTCCGCGGCGTGAACTTCTTCCGCACCATCTACTTCCTTCCCGTGGTGACGTCCATGGTGGTGGTGTCCCTGCTGTGGATGTTCATGTACCGCAAGGACGGCCTGATCAATGAGTTGCTGTCGGCGGCCAGTTTCGGCCTCATCAACGGCCCGGACTGGCTCAACGATCCCGCCACCGCCATGCCGGCCATCATTGCCCTGTCCATCTGGCAGGCCGCAGGCTTCCACATGATCATCTGGCTCGCAGGCCTGCAAAGCATTTCCGGGGAACTCTACGAGGCCGCCCAACTCGACGGGGCCAGCCGCTGGCACCAGTTCCGCTTCGTGACCTGGCCCGGCCTCACCCACACCCGCACCCTGGTCCTGGTGACCATCACCATCCAGGCGCTCGGGCTCTTCGACCAGGTCAGCGTCATGACCCAGGGCGGGCCCCTCGATTCCACCACCACCATCATCTACGAGGCGGTGCGCTCCGGCTTCAAGCAGCAGGAGACCTCCTACGCCTCGGCCATCTCGCTCGTGTTCTTCGTGCTCGTCCTGCTGATCTCCGCAGTGCAGCGCTACCTGACCCGAGAGAAGGACTGACGTGAAACAGACACTCATTTCCAAGGGTCTCGGCAATGCCGCGACCACGGCGGTCCGCCTCCTGTTCGCCGCCGTCGCCGCCTTCCCCATCGTGTTCATGATGGTGTCCTCGCTCAAGCCGGACCAGCAGATCTTCGGCGACATGTCCTCGGTGGCGGCGTTCCTGCCGGTCGGCAACATTTCGCTGGACAACTACGCGGCCGTGTTCGACCGGGTGCCGGCCGCCCGCTTCCTGATGAACTCCATCGGCATTTCCGCGGTCACGGTGGTGCTAGGCATCTTCATCAACAGCCTATGCGCGTTTGCCCTGTCCCGGATGGAGGTCCGCGGCAAGCGCGTGGTGTTCACCGCGATCCTCGCCACCCTCATCGTGCCCTTCCAGACGCTGGCGCTGCCGCTGGTGTGGTGGGTCAACCAGCTGCCGTACTTTGAGCTCAACGGGTTCAGCCTCGAGATCTCGAAGGGCTGGCTGGACACCTACCAGGTCCAGATCATCCCGTTCATCGCCAACGCGTTCTCCATCTACCTGTTCCACCAGTACTTCGAGTCCATCCCGAAGGAACTGGACGAGGCCGCCCGGATCGACGGCGCGGGCTGGTTCACCATCTACCGCAAGGTGGTCATGCCGCTCGCGGGACCGGCCACCGCCACCGTGGCCATCCTGACTTTTCTGCCCGCCTGGAACTCCTACCTCTGGCCGCTCATGGTGGTCCAGTCCGAGGAACTCCGCCCGGTGATGATCGGCATCCAGTACTTCTTCCAGCTCAACGTCTCCTGGGGCGAGGTGATGGCTTACGCGTCCCTCATCACCATTCCCGTGGTGGTCCTGTTCATCGCGTTCCAGCGATCCTTCATCAACAGCATCGCCTCCAGCGGCGTCAAGGGCTGACCAGCCTCCTCACGCGAAAGCCTGCAAAGAACCCTCATGAAAGCACTCACAGAACTCGACTGCCAGTACCGGCCAAAGTGGCACTACTCGGCGGAACGCAACTGGCTCAACGACCCCAACGGACTGGTCTACGCCAACGGCACCTACCACCTCTTCTACCAGCACAACCCGCACGGCGATGGGTGGGGCAACATGTCCTGGGGCCACGCCACCTCCACAGACCTGCAGCACTGGGACGAGCAACCCGTGGCCATCGCGTGCGATGAGCAGGAAGCCATTTTTTCCGGCTCCGCAGTGCTCGACGTCCATAACACCAGCGGCTTCGGCGTCGGAGGCGTGCCTCCGCTGGTGGCCATCTACACCAGCGCGTATTCGCCCGCGTCGCCGCTCGCCGGGCGGCAGGCACAGTCCCTCGCCTACAGCACGGACGACGGCGCCACCTGGACCAAGTACGCCGGGAACCCGGTGCTGGACCGCGCCTCCGCGGACTTCCGCGACCCCAAGGTCTTTTGGCACGACGGCGCCGCCGGCAGCTACTGGGTGATGGTCGCCGTCGAGGCGGTCCACCACGAGGTGGTCCTTTACAAGTCGGCTGACCTGTTGACCTGGGAGTACCTGAGCACCTTCGGCCCGGCAAACGCCACGGAAGGGGTGTGGGAATGCCCGGACCTGTTCGAACTGCCGGTGGACGGCGACGCCTCCAACACCCGGTGGGTCCTGGTGGTCAACCTGAGCCCCGGCGGCATCGCCGGCGGATCGGGCGGCCAGTACTTCATCGGAACCTTCGACGGCGTGACGTTCCGTTCCGAAACCACCGTCACCGACGGCGTGCAGGCCGACGACAGCCGGATGGCCGACTACGGGTGGCTCGACTGGGGCCGGGACTACTACGCGGCCGTGTCGTTCAGCAACGTCCCGGACGGACGGCGGCTCATGATCGGCTGGATGAACAACTGGCAGTACGCCGCCTCAACGCCCTCGGACGGCTGGCGCAGCGCGATGTCCCTGGTCCGCGAGGTCAGGCTGGTGTGCCGCGGCGGCCGCCCGGTGCTGGTGCAGGAGGCGGTGGACCCGTTCCACACCCACGGTACCGAGGTGTTCGCCCTGGACCGGCAGCCGTTGGCGGACGGGGTGACCTGGCTTCCGGCCGAGGCCTGCGGTGATGTGCTGCGCATCGATGCGGACTTCGAGCCCGGCGCCGCCGGCAGGGTGGGTCTGGTGCTCCGGGCCGGCGGCTCAACGGACGGGGAATCCGGCTCCAGGTCCGGGCCCGGAGCCGGAGCCGGAGCGCGCACTGTCCTGGCCTACGACTGCCGCACGGCGGAGCTCAGCCTGGACCGGACCGAATCCGGCAACGTGGGCTTCCACGAGTCGTTCCCGTCGGTGGAGCACGTTGCCGTGTCCTTGGAGGACGGCCGGCTAAGGCTCCGGGTCTTCCTGGACCGCTGCTCGGTCGAGGTCTTCGCGCAGGACGGCCTGGCCACCATCACCGATCTGGTCTTTCCCGCGAACTCCGGCACCGCCGTCGGGCTGCTGGCCGAAGGCGAGGGCAGCACCCTGGCGGGCCTCGCCGTCCTCGCCTGAGCGGCTGAAAGGGCCCAAAGCCAGCGACGGCGGGGGCAGATCCGTGTTGAAACGAAGCCGGTCCGCCGGACCGCTGCCGGCCATCTGCCGTTCACCTGCCCGTATCGGGGATTAATTACCGGGAAGTAACGTTGCGATCTCTTGTTGAGATCCAACCTTTGAGAGGCTCCCGAATGAGCACGACTCACACCCGAGGCATCCTCACGGCCGCCGCAGCAATCGTCCTGGCCGCGTCCGCAATCAGCATCACCGCGGCCGCCCAGGCCGCAGACAACCCCACCGGCGCCGGCAACCACGGTGACAGGAACACGGCCCTGGCCGACGCCTTCAACGGCGTTGACCGGAACACGAACTGGCAGCAGACGTCGAAGCTGAAGCTGAATTTCCCGACCTACCACACGGAGGGAATCGCCTACAGCCAGGACCACATCTTCCTCTCGGCCGTTCAGATCATCGAACCGACCGTGAAGTTCCCGACCCCGCAAAACGGCTTCGACCGAACCCCCGGCAAGGGCGTCGGCCACCTGTTCGTCATGGACAAGTCCGGCGCCCTGCAAAAGGACATCGTCCTGGGAGAGGGCGACATGTACCACCCCGGCGGCATCGACTTCGACGGCACCAACGTCTGGATCCCCGTGGCCCAGTACCGGCCGGACAGCAGCGCCATCATCTACCGAGTCGACGCGACCACCCTGGACGTGCACAAGCAGTTCGAGGTGAAGGACCACTTCGGCGGCATCGTGATGGACAAACAGACCGGCCACCTGGTCGGCAACACCTGGGGCTCGCGCCGCTTCGCCGAATGGGATCTGCAGGGCAGGCAGCTCTCGACCTGGCAGAACCCGAACAACTTCATCGACTACCAGGACTGCCAGTACGTGGCCAACTCCCGGATGCTCTGCAGCGGGATCACCAACCTCCCGCAGACCCCGCCGGCCGGCGGCACCGGCGCCACCTACGAACTCGGCGGCATGGCGATGATCGACCTCAAATCCCGCAGCGTAATCCGCGATGTCCCCTTCCAGCAGTGGTCCACCGCAGGCCATGTGGCCACGCGCAACCCGTTCAAAATGACGGCCGACGGCGGGCACCTCACCATGAAGGTGGCCCCCGACAACGGCGAGGAAGGCAACGGCACCGAAATCCTCACCTACGAGGCCACGGTCACGCCGGCCAAGTAACGCAGGCCGGTCACCCACGCAGCATACGAATGCCTGCCATCAGCCGCCGGCATCCCTGAACACCAACGATTGGCTACCCCCATGCCTCATCCAGCACAACGATTCACCCGGAAGCGGGTCGCCGCCACGGGCGCGGCAGCCCTGGCCGCCTCGGCACTGACAGCCGGAATGTTCGGTATCGGCGCAGGTCCGGCCTCCGCCGGTGAAAACCACAACGGTACCGCGACGCCAATCAAGCACGTGGTGGTGATCTTCCAGGAGAACGTTTCCTTCGACCACTACTTCGCCACCTACCCCAAGGCCGCCAATCTCCCGGGTGAAACCCAGCAGGGCACCGGCACCGCGACGGCCTCCTTCACCGCCGCCAAAAACACCCCCAAGGACATCAACACTCTGGCCACCGCCGGCCTCCTGGCACCGAACAACCCCAACTCTGCGCAGCCTGCCCGGCTCTCGCCGGCGCAGGCCCTCACCTGCGACCAGGACCACGGATACACCGCCGAGCAGAAGGCATACAACGGCGGGGCGATGGACAAGTTCGTCGAGTTCACCAGCCGCGACGCCTGCGGCACCAACCAGTACGGCCGCCCCGGCCTCACCATGGACTACTACGACGGCAACACCGTCACCGGCATCTGGAACTACGCCCAGAACTACTCCATGAGCGACAACCACTTCAGCACTGTCTTCGGACCCTCCACACCCGGGGCGCTGAATCTGGTATCCGGCCAGACCCACGGGGCCACCGCGTACACCGCCGCAGGACAACCTGTGGCCACCCCGGCGGCCGGCAGCAGTGCCGTCAGCCTGCCGGATGCGAACGGCGTCGGCACCGTCATCAACGACCCGGACCCGGTCCACGACGACTGCTCGAACAGCAGCCACGCCAAAACCGGCAACCTGGCCGGCATGAGCGGCAGGAACATCGGCGACCTGCTCAACGCCAAGGGCACGTCCTGGGGCTGGTTCCAGGGCGGTTTCACGCCGACCACCGCCGCGACCGCGGACTCCCCGGCGTCGTGCCTGTCCAGCCACACGAACGCCGCCGGCGCCAGCGTGGTTGACTACTCCCCTCACCACCAGCCGTTCCAGTACTACGCCTCCACCGCCAACCCGCACCACCTGGCACCGGCGTCCGACGCGGAAATCGGCCACAACGGACAGGCGAACCACCAGTACGACCTCACCGCGTTCAACAAGGTGGTCAACACCGACAACATGCCCGCCGTGTCCTTCCTGAAAGCCGGAATGTTCCAGGACGGCCACGCCGCCTACTCTGACCCGATCGACGAGCAGAACTTCATCACCAGCACCGTGAACCAGATCCAGAAATCCCGGAACTGGGACAACACTGCCGTGGTGCTTGCCTACGATGACTCGGACGGCTGGTACGACCACGTCGCCGCCAAGACAAAGAACTCCTCCAACACCGCCGACGACGACGCCTGGTGCCAGCACGCCGCAGCCAGCGGCGTCCCGATGGCCGGCGGCTACGCTGACCGCTGCGGCCCCGGCCCGCGCCAGCCGCTGGTAGTCATTTCCCCCTACGCGAAGAAGAACTTTGTGGACCACACCCAGACCGACCAGACCTCGATCCTGCGCTTCATCGAGGACAACTGGCACACCGGCCGGATCGGCGACGCCTCCGCCGACGCCACCGCCGGGTCGGTGAACGCCATGTTCAACTTCGGCAGACAGCGCAACGACCAGGTCCTGCTCAACGAACAGACCGGCGCCGTCGCCTCCACCGAACACGGCAACAACAACTCCCACAACAACTCCGGAAAGTAAACACCTGCAACAGCACGGTCATGGACCGCCGGCAAAACACCCCCTTGGAACGCCACCCGGCCAACAGCCGGGTGGCGTTCCTGTCCGCGCCGCCTCAACGACTCGTCCTCCCACCGAAGCATCAACAGTTTGTTGACAACAGGATGTTGATGCCAGAAGCTGGTGGTGTCGAGGGGTGCCGAGCCGACGGGAAAATGGAGTCTGGAATGAACGAGACCGACTGGACCCGTCCGGGCGGCGACGCTGCGGAGGCTCAGCGCCAAGGCCAGGCCACGCGGATGTTGCTGGACCGGGGCGCCGCCGAACTCCCGCCCCGGCCCTGGCTCGGTGAGCGGCAGCCCCCTTCGGCGAGTGACCTGATCCAGCACGTTTTGTGGCGGGCCAACGGGACCGGCCGCGGGGAGGCCGTGGATGGGCTGGATGTGCGGGCAGCCCTCACCCTTGTGTCAGCCGCGCGGGCAGAGATGGATGGCCTGGAAACGGCACTCCTGTTCCTGGCGCGGGCCGAGGGGCTGACCTGGCCCCAGATTGCCCAGAGCCTTGGTCTCCGCTCGGCGCAGGCCGCGCAGCAGAGACTGGATCGGCTGTCCGGCAGGCCCGAGACGGGTGTGGTGGGCTGACGTGGAATTCACTCCTCAGGCCAGTGCCGGAAGGGAAGGCCGCGATCCCGCCGGCGCGGTTCTCACCGGCATCGGCGCCAGCCCGGGCACCGCCTGCGGGACGGCCCGGACAGTTCACAGCGTCGACGAATTCTCCGCGGTGGCCCCCGGCGACGTTTTGGTCTGCCGCACCACTGACCCCGCCTGGACGCCACTGTTCGGGATCGCCGCCGCCGTCATCACAGAAACGGGCGGGATGCTCTCGCACGCCGCCATCGTGGCCCGCGAACAGGGCATCCCCGCCGTTCTGGGGGTAACCGGCGCGCTGACCCGCATCACGGACGGAACGACGCTCGTGGTCGACGGAACCCACGGAACCGTCCACGCGAAACCAGCAGGTCCCGGAGCGGGTCCATGAGCCCGCAGCAGCCATCCATGCTGCTCACCCTCCACGCCCTGAGGCTGCTCGGCTTCGCTGACACTGAGTCAGTTGCCGCCCGGTTCGGCCAGGATCTGCACGACGTCGAACGGCTCCTCATTGACGCCGGCGCGAACGGGTGGGCGTCGAGCTCCTCATTCGGCGGAAACCGGGGCTGGTCCCTGACCGTGGCCGGAAGGACTGAAAACGAACGGCTCCTGGCCGAGGAGCTGGACAGCGTGGGCGGCCAGGCAGCAGTCACCGCCGTGCACGCGAAGTTTGCACCCCTGAACGCAGGAGTCGTGGCCGCCTGCAGCAAACTCCAACTCCGCTGGCTCGCCGAGGGAAGTCAGTCCAACGATGGGATCGACGAGCCGACACAGCAAACCTTCACCCAGGCGTTGGTGTCCTTCAGCGATCTGGAAGTCCGCCTGACCGCTGTGTTGCCGCGGTTCAGCGGATACGCGGAACGCCTCGAGCTGGCAGTGGAAAACGCAGCCACGGAGCCGGCATGGCTCACCGCCTCAGACCGCGACTCCTTCCACCGCATCTGGTTCGAATTGCACGAAGATCTCATCTCCACCCTCGGCATCCGGCGATGAACGCCCCAGCACTACCCCAAAAGTGACAGCGGAACCGCGGTCACCCGGTGCTGGATGACCCGCGCGCGGCGGCTTGGACCTGTGTGGCGGGTTTGGTGGCGGGCATGCCGAGCACGGCGATGACGGTGAGGACGGCGGCGATCATGACGGCCAGGAACACGGCGGATGAGGCCGCCACGATGGTGTGGGGATCCGTGTCGCCGTGCGGGGTGCCGGCGTAGACAGCGTTCGCTATCGCACCGAAAACGGCGACGCCGATGGAGCTGCCGATGGATCGGGCGAAAAGGTTGGTGCCCGTGACCACGCCGCGCTCGTTCCATTCGACGCTCGTCTGGGCGGCGATCAGGGTGGGGGTCGCGACCAGGCCGAGTCCGAGCCCGACGATGAAGCAGCTGACGGCGACCAGCGCAACGTTGGGGACGGAGGCCGTGACGGCCAGGACTGCTGTGCCGATGACGGTGACCGTGATGCCGATCAGGGCAGTGTTCCGGAAGCCGATGCGCAGATACAGGCGCCCCGATTGGGAGGCACTGATCGGCCAGCCGATGGTCAGCGCTGCCAGGGCGAGTCCGGCCACGATCGGGGAGGTCGAGAGGGCTCCCACGAGGAACGTGGGAACGTACGAAGTGATGCCCAGCATGACCGCTCCGACCCCGAAGGCGACCATCGCCGTCGTCGCCAGCAGCCGCCGGGAAACCACCCACGGCGGCAGCACCGGCTCCGCCGCCCTCCGTTCGACGAGGATAAACGCGACGAACAGGAGGGCACCGCCGGCGAACACTGCGTCGCTGATGGGGGAGTCCCAGGCCCAGGCCTGGCCGCCCTCGAGGGCCCCGAGAATGAGCAGGGTGAGCGACACGGTGAGCAGCCCCGCGCCGAGATAGTCGACCCGGTGCTTTACGGGCTCGATGTTCTCGTGGAAGGACCGGACCAGCATCCAGCCGGCCACCAGGCACAGCGGGATGTTCACAAGGAAAATGCCGCGCCAGATGCCGAGTGAGGCAAACACTCCCCCGAGCGTCGGACCCACCACTGAGGAGACCGCCCACACGCTCGCCAGGTAGCCCTGCACTTTTGCCCGTTCGGCCAGGGTGTAGATATCGCCGGCGATGGTGATGGCCATCGGCTGGACCGCGCCCGCGCCCAGGCCCTGCACCACGCGGAAGGCGATGAGGACCGGCATGCTCCAGGCCACTCCGCACAGGATCGAGCCGAGCAGGAACAGACCGATTCCGATCAGCATGATCGGCTTGCGGCCGATGGTGTCGGAGAGCTTTGCGTAGACCGGAACGGACACGGCCTGCGCCAGCAGGTAGGCGGAGAACAGCCAGGGGAACGAGCTGAACCCGCCAATGTCGTGCACGATCGCGGGCACGGCTGTCGCCACCACGGTCGCGTCGATCGCCACCAGGCCGGTGGAGAGCATCAGGGCAATGAGGACGGGTCCGCGTTTGGAGCGGAACCCGACTCCCTCGGCAGGCATGGTGGTCACGTGCATCACTCCCATCGGCGCCCGAAGCGCGGTGCGTGAACCGGTTACGGCCCCGACAACATAACTTCCCCGTTCGACAAATTAGTCCCGGTCCAGGATCTTGCAGCCCGGGCAGACGGGAGATTGACCGGCCTGTCCCTTCAAAAGGCGTTCCACTGCGGCTTCCTGATCTGTGAAATATTCCGAAGAACTCCGATGACACAAATGATCAGAAGGCTTAGCATTATGGCGGGGGACGGGCTGATCAAACCCACAGGCGTATCCGCGTGACGGTCTCATATTCGACCAGAGGATCCGCCATGAACCAAAAGCGAGTTGCTGCCACCGTCTTCTGTTCCCGCCTCACGTCTCGCGACACGGGCATGGCCGTCGTCACGTATCTGTTCATGGCGAAGCTTTGGATGATGCACAGGCGCACTTCCGGCTTCCTGGTCTTTCTCGTCGGCGTCGCCGCTGCATTGACGCTGACATCGGCGGCCAGTCCTATGCCTACTCCATCTGCCACATTGAAGAGCGATGCCGAGGGGTCCAAGGCTGCTCTCGTGCGAATCGACCTCCTTGCCATCGCGGAGATCGCCCATATTGACCACAGCACAGGCGAGGTAGTGATCTCCCGTGGCCGGTCCACAGTGCCGCTCGGTTCCGCTACCGGCGTGGTCGTTTCAGCAGACGGGATTGTGGCGACCACTTGGGAGAATCTTGCCGTCGACGAGGGCGCTGTGGCCGCATACAGCGCGAACGAGCTCTTCGCCAAAGTGATCGGAGTGCCGATCGTTGGAAACGGCGGGAATCCGCTGCGGCGAGGCTCGACGCCTGATCGATACTGGGCGGCGCACCTGCAGCACTGCTACGACCAGGTGGAGCACTGTATCGTCTTTCGCGTCCCCCAGTACCGAGTGCACACTTACACGGCGGAGCCTGCGACCGTCATGGCCGAGCTGCTCAACCACCCGACCGGGCCCAAGGACATCGCGTTGCTCAGGATCAGTGGCGGCGGTGGCGCGCCGACAGCCACGCTGGCCGCGCCGGCCGCAGCACCAGGTGCGAATCCCGTACTGGTCGGCTTCACCGAGGATCCGAGCCCTAAGGCGGGACCGGCGCAGTTTCCGGTGGCGGTGGACACCGCCGCGGGCCGAATCCGCTCTAGTCAGGACCTTGCCGGGCCACTCGAAGCCGGCGTGTCCGGCGGCCCCGTGCTGGACGGGGCAACCGGCCAGGTCCTCGGCCTGATGGGGCCCCGCCAGCCAGACGGCCAGGGCACTCTGGTGCCGGCCGCGTCCATTCAAGCAGCTATGGCCGCGGCGGGCGTTGAGGCCTCCCCATCGAAGTTCGATGCTGTATTCCGGCGGGGCATCGATCACCTCTCATCGGGCATGGGCGGATCGGCCGAGAGCGCACTCGAAGAGTCCTTGACCTACTTCGATTCCGCCTTGGCGACAAGTTATCTTGAGCAGGCCCGAAAGATGAGTAGCGAGCACCCGATGGGAGACCAGGCGACCGCCGCCGCAGACGCTGGCAAGGACGGCCCCCTGCAGGCTGCCCTCCTGCCCGGCTTCGCCGGATTCCTGCTCCTGGCCGGAATCCTGGCCGTCCTGGTCCTGCGTCGCGGCAGGGCGTCAGCCGCTCGGGGCGTCCGCGGGGCCCCGCCTCGCCCCGCTGACCGTTCAAGCTCAAAGGGTGCCGAAGGGAGACCTGTTGCCCCTCTGAAACCCCAAACCGGCGATAGCCAGACCGCAATGACCCGGGCTGCGCGCGCTGATGAAGATCAGGTCCTGCGACAGCAGGCCGGACACGGCGGGACGGGCCCCGTGCGGACCGAAGCAGCCGGGCACAAGAGTTCTCCTCCCTCGCAATCTCCGGCATCTGGCGGGCGAGGTCAGCCGGCTTCGGGGGCGACCGGGGACGTAAATACGGGCCTGAACGGTGGCGAAACCCGCACGGCCGGACCGCTGGCACCCCGCTCCGCGGAGAGACAGGGCAGGACGTTTTGTTCCCAGTGCGGCAGATCAGTGCGCCCCGGAGCGCGGTTCTGCTCCAGCTGCGGTTACCCGGTCGGGTGAACCGTGGAGCCCGTTCAGGATTACCTCTATCCCGGGGCAGAATTCGCGGGTTACCAAATCCAGTCCCTGGTCGCCCGCGGCGGCATGGGAGTCGTTTACCGGGCGCTGGACGTGCAGCTCGGCCGACCCGTCGCCCTCAAGCTCCTGGCCCCGGAACTTGCAGCCAACGAGAAGTTCCGTCAGCGGTTTGTCCGTGAGTCCCGGCTCGCCGCCTCGGTGGACCACCCCAACATCTTGCCGATCTACGCTGCCGGGGAATGGTCGGGACTGCTCTACATCGCCATGCGCTTTGTGCACGGCACTGATCTCAAGGCAGAACTTGACGCACGCGGCCCTCTCCCGCTGACCGAGGCCCTGGGCATTCTTTCCCACACGGCCGCGGCCCTGGACGCCGCGCACGGGGCGGGCCTTGTCCACCGGGACGTCAAGCCCGGCAACATACTGCTCTCTGACGACCCGGCAAACGGCCACCGGCTCGTCTACCTCACGGACTTCGGTCTCACAAAGCGCACCACCTCCGCCACCGGCGTGACGACGGCCGGTCACTTCCTCGGCACCTTGGACTACGTCGCACCCGAGCAGATCCGCGGCGGGACCATCGATAGTCGGGCCGATGTGTACGCCCTGGCGTGCGTGGCCTACACGCTGCTCGCAGGCCACCCGCCGTTCGACCATGACGACGACTCGGCCCAGCTGTGGGCGCACATGACCGAGGAGCCGCCGCGCCTCACCTTGGAACGGCCGGAGGTCCCTCCTGCAATGGAGGCTGCCATCGTCAAAGGCATGGCGAAACAACCCGAGGACCGGCCCCCAACATGCGGCGCCCTCGTTACCATGATGTCCGGCGGCCCGCCTGGCAAGGTTGTTCCAGCGCAGCCCCGAGGCGCGGGGAAACACGCGGTCCCGCCCCGCGCCACTAGACCCGGCAAGGACAACGTCGGCGGCGCCCCGGTGGAAGCAGGGACCCTCGCCCGCGCGGGCGGGAACGCCCACTTGGGCGGACGATCCACCGGGTCCCGGGGTAGGCGCGCTGATCGGCGGCCGGGCCGGGCCGCGCGGCTGGCTGTGCTAGGCGGGGCGCTCCTCCTCCTAATCCTCGCCATCCTCGCCGGCGCGCTGCTCCCGCCGATGCTGTCTGGAGAAAAGTACGTAACCTTTCGCGCGGATGGCGTCCCGTACACCCTCGATGTCCCGCAGAGCTGGACTGCCCGAACTCACGAAGCGGGCGACAGCACCGTCAGTGTGCTCTCGGACGCAGACCTGACGGCGCTTTTCGCCGACGAGCCGGACGCTCCGGCTGCCGCGGCCCGAACGGCCAGTGAACCGGAGAAAGTCGCCGGACTCGCCATCTACCACCGGCCCGCCGGGCTGACCAATCAATCCCCGACCGCCCGCGTCCGCACGGCGGAAGCGCTCCTGCCCGGCCGGGACGCGCATCTGGTGGACCGCGGGCCAGCTACCGTCGGGGAGGTTAAGGGGCAGGCCATGGAGGGGACGATTCCCCTCTCATCCGCCGTCACGCTGCAGGTCCGGGTCTTCGTCGTTGAGACCGATCCGGTCCAACTCCTGGTCTTTTTCGCCCCCTCGTCGCTGTTCGAGCAGCGCACGGAAACTTTCGATCACGTCGTCGGTTCTCTACGCCGGACGAAGTAAGGAAGGTCGCCATGCCGGACCAAGTGCCACCCCCGGACGGAACTGCGCTTTTCGTGCGCGCAAATGGCCGTGAGTGGAGCTTTCCGCCGCAGCAGACAGTTCAGGTTGGTCGGGATGCTGGCGCCGATGTTTCTATCGATGACGATCGTGTCAGCCGCGAACACGTCCGGCTTTGGCACAGCGAGGGCAGATGGTGGGCGGCAGATCAGGCAAGCCGCAACGGCACCTGGGACATGGAGTCGGACCGGGTGCTGGACGGCCCGGTGCCGCTACTCACCGGCGGGCTTCGGCTCCGTCTTGGCGCTATGGACGGACCCGAGGTGCTCCTCATGCCCCACCCGCCCGGACAGCTGGTGAGGCCACGCGTGCTCACTCTCGGGCGGTCGCACTCGTGCGACGTTGTGGTGGATGACCCCCTCGCGTCCCGGAGTCACGCCGTGGTCGAGGTCGGCGAAGCCGCCGTCCTGCGCGACGCCGGCAGCTTCAATGGAACATTCCTCAACGGGGAACGCGTCCACGGTGACGCCCTGCTCTCAATCGGTGACCTCATCGGTATCGGATCGAGCACTTTACTCTGGGACGGCGCCACCGCGGCCATGCCGCCACCGCAACGTCCCGCGTTCAGCGCCCGGCACCTGGAGGTCACCACCAAGACTGGCGCCCACCTGATGGACGATGTGTCCATCACCGTCCCGGCCGGGACGCTCGTGGCGGTCATAGGGCCTTCCGGCGCTGGCAAATCCACCCTCCTGGGCGCCCTTACCGGGCTGCGCCCGGCCACTCGCGGGCACGTCAGCTGGAACGGGCGGGACCTCTACGCCGAGTACGCCCAGCTCCGGTTCCTGGTGGGCCTGGTTCCCCAGGAGGACATCCTCCACCGGCAACTCACTGTCCGCCGCGCGCTCCATTTCGCCGCTCAGTTGCGCCTGCCCCCAGACACTAGCTCCGCAGAGCGCGACGAACGGGTCAATCAAGTCGTCTCCGAGGTCGATCTGACGAACCAAATCGACCAGCGCATCGATTCCCTCTCCGGTGGGCAACGAAAGCGGACCTCGATCGCCCTCGAGCTGCTCACAGCGCCCCAGCTGCTCTTTTTGGACGAGCCTACCTCCGGGCTCGACCCCGGCCTGGACAAGCAGGTCATGGGCAGCTTGCGCTCACTCGCCGACGCCGGCCGCGTCGTGCTGGTGGTCACCCACAGCGTCCTGGCCCTGGACGAATGCGACCGTGTGCTGGTCCTCGCCCGCGGCGGACGCGTGGCGTTCTTTGGACCACCGGCCGAAGTACTCCCATTCTTCGGTGTGGACAACTACCCTGCGGCGTTTGCGGCACTCGAGGACCCGACGTGGGTGGGCAAATACGCCCAATCGCCTGCTCGTGACGCGTACATAGGAAGGACCGCTTCAGCCAACGTGCCCGTACCTGTGGGCGACGCGCCCCCTCCGCCCCGCGCGGCCCCGCTGCGCCAGTTGTGGACGCTGATGCGGCGCAACGCCGCCGTCGTCGCCGCAGACCGCCTCTTCGTCGTCCTCCTTGTCGGCATGCCGATGCTGCTCGCCCTGATGGCGCACGCCTTCCCCGGCGAGGCCGGGCTGTCCATGCGGGAGGCCGGGGGCGATCTGTATCAGGTCCAACAGCGGCTCATTGTCCTCGTGGTCGGAGCAGCGCTCATGGGAACAGCCCTCACGGTGCGCGAACTGGTCGCGGAACGGCCCATCTACCGGCGGGAACAGGCCGTTGGCCTCTCCCCTACGGCTTACCTGCTCGGCAAGTTTGTGGTGCTTGGCGCCTTGGTCGCAATCCAGTGCATCCTGTTCACCGTGATGGCTCTCCTCGGTCTGCCGGGACCGGACGATGCCTTGGTACTCGGCAATGGGCACCTGGAGATTGCGGTGGCTGTGGCAGCGGTTGGCGTCGCCATGACCGCCGCCGCGCTGGTGATCTCGGCTGCCGCGACATCGACTGAACAAACCATGCCTGCGCTCGTCGCCTTGGTGATGGCTCAATTGGTCCTTTGCGGTGGGCTGTTCGCTATCCAAGGCCGCGCCGGACTTGAGGAGGTGTCGTGGCTGCTCCCTGCACGTTTTGGCTACGCGGCTGCGGCGGCCACTGTCGGGCTCCAGAAACCGCCAGCACCCGAAGTGGACACGCTCTACGACCCGACAGCCGAGCAATGGCTCACAGACACCGGGTTCCTCGGAATTCAGGCCGTCGCGTTCCTCGCACTGGCCTATTGGGCGTTGCACCATTCTGTCAACCGAAACCCTTGGCGGTGAGATCGAACTGCGGTCAAACCCCGACGGCGTGGCCAATTACCCCCCCCCCCCCCCAGTGGTGGAGAGTCGCCGCGGATCTATTGGGCCCAGTCGGCGTCGTCGTAGGGGCGTCCGCGGAAGTGGGCGCGGAGGTACTCCCCCACCACGGCAGCGCCCAGGTCTCCGGCCTCGGGCGCCACCACGCGGCCGTCGATGCGGCGGGCCATCCGCTGGACGAAACGTTCCAGGGAAGGGTCGTCGCCGAGCCGGAAGAACGTGGCCTGCGTGCCGGCGCGGGCCAGGCGGTCCAGTTCGGCGACCGTGACGCGGATGGTCTCCGGGTCCGGCGGCCAGCAGAACCACGACTCGCCGTCGGCCAGCAGGTGCGCGGTGGGTTCGCCGTCGGTCACCACGAGGAGGACGGGCTGCATCGACGGGTGCTGACGAAAGAACCGGCCAGCCAGCAGCAGGCCGTGGTGCAGGTTGGTTCCCTGCTCCCGCAGGGCCGGCAGGGCCGTGAGCTCGCCAATGTCCATGGTCTGCGCGTAGCGGCCGAACGTGATCAGCTGCAGCCGGTCGCCGCGGAACCGGGTTGAGACGAGGTGGTGCAGGGCGAGGGCGGTGCGTTTCATGGGCACCCAGCGTCCCTCGGCGGCCATCGAGAAGGACACGTCCGCAAGCAGGACGACGGCGGCCTGCATGCGCGCCTCCGTCTCCGTGACTTCGATGTCGCCCACGGCGAGGCGCAGTCCGCGGCCCGGGTCACCGCCGTCGGCGATCGTGCGGCGGATCGCGTTGGTGATGGTGCGGGTGACGTCCCACGGTTCGGCGTCGCCGAACTCCCATTGGCGGCTGGAGCCGGTCTGCTCCCCGGCCGCCCCGGCAACCCGCGTGTCCCGGCGGCCCTGCCGGCCGGAGAGCTGCTTGGCGGTGTCCCGCAACAGCGACCTGCCGAGCCGCCGCATGGCCTGCGGGGACAGCCGGAGATCGCCGTCAGCGCCGCGCTGGAGAAAACCGCCGTCCTGCATGGCCCGTTCGATCTCCGCGAGGGTGCGGGCCGTCACGGCAGCATTCTGTCCGAGCTGGCGGGCGAGGGCGTCCAGGTCCAGGTCATCGAGGCGTGACCCGCTGTAGGCCTGGGAGAGCTGTTCGGCCAGCTCGTCCAGTTCGGCGATGTCCTGGAGCACGCCGGTGCCGTCGCCGAGTCCGAGTCCTTCCTCGCCCTCGAAGCGTTCGGAGCCGGACCAGTCCTCGCCGGGGCGCAAAGCCTGCAGGTTGGAATCGAGTTGGCCCAGCTGTGCCATAAGCTCGGGCGAGCCGAACGCCTGGGCGGAGAGCCGCATCAGCTCCTCGCGCTGCTCGGCGGACATGGATTGCAGGAGCCGCTGGGCGGCGGCCGCGCGCTGGGCGAGCGCGTCCACCAGCTCCTCGACCGACTGCGGGTTCTCCGGGAAGAACTGGCCGTGCTTGGCCATGAATTCCTGGAAGTCCGCGTCGGTGTCCTCACCGCGGCGGTGTTTGCCGAGGAGCCCGTTGAGGTCCTGCAGCATCTCGGCCACGGCCGCGCGGTCCTCCTCGGTGGCGCCCTCGAGGGCCTCCTTCATGCCGGCGAACCGCTGGTCCAGGAGTTCGCGGCCGAGCAGGTCCTTGATCCGCTCGTAGGCCTCCCGCGCGGTGCTCGACTGCCAGTCATAGGAGGCGAGTTCGTTGACCGCCGCCGCCGTGGAGCGCGGCAGGTTCTGCAGCTGCATCTCCCGGAAAGCGCGGTCGGTGTTGTCCATCATCGCGTCGCGGGCGAGCTGCTTGCGTTCCTCCAGCACCGCAGTCTCAAGCAGCTTTTGGACTTCGCTGAGGGTGCCGTCCAGGTTGTGCCGGCCCAGCAGTTCACTGCGCCGCTGCTGGACGCGGCCGGCGAGGTCGTCGAGGCCTTCCCGGTTCCGGCCGCCGCGGCGCAGGAACTCCCGGAGGGCGTGCCGGGGCGAGTAGCCGGCCATGACGTCCTCGGCGACGGCGTCCAGCGCCTCCGCCAGGTCCACCGGCGGGGCGAGCGGATCCGGTCCTCCCGTGTACCGGCCGTACCTGGACCGGTTGTGAGCGGTCATGAGGCCTCCTTAGCCGTAAAGCTGCCTACCCGTAGATCGTCTCCTCGTCGTCGGACTCCTTGGAGATCCGCCGGGCGAGGTAGAGCCCTTCCAGTGCAAGTTCGACGGCGGCGGCGCGCTGCCCGTCGTTTTCCGCGCCCAGGCGCTCACTGATGTCGTCGTAGAGGCTGGATCCGTTGAGGGACGGCAGGTTGTGGAGGAACTCCCGCGCAGTGACCAGTTCACCGGTGGTGACCGTGGCGTGGCCGTCGAGCGCGGCCACGAGCGGGCCCATGTCCAGGCCGTGGAAGTGGGCCCGCACGGCTTCCGCGGTGGCCATGCGCAGGAGGTGGTCCAGGACGTCCTGTTCCCGGCCTTCCTCGCCGGATTCGAACTCGATCTTCCCGGCGAGGACGTCCACGGCGGCGTCCAGGTCGATGATCCGGGCGACGGCCTCGTCTTCGCCGCGCACGCTGGCCCGGCGCAGGGCCGCCGCGGCAACGGTTTCGGCGCCGGCGATGGCGAACCGCGCGGAAACCCCGGAGGTCTGGTTGACCGCCGGCGACTGCCGCAGCGCCCGGGTGTAGCGGGCCAGGATCTCGAGGATGACGGGCGGGACGCCGGCCACCAGCTGCCCCTCCTGCCGGATGACGGCGACCTCGTCGTCGAGCTCGATCGGGTAGTGGGTGCGGATCTCGGCGCCGAAGCGGTCCCGCAGGGGCGTGATGATCCGGCCGCGGTTCGTGTAGTCCTCCGGGTTGGCGGACGCGACCACCAGGACGTCCAGCGGCAGTCGCAGCACGTAGCCGCGGATCTGGATGTCGCGTTCCTCCATCACGTTGAGCATCGAGACCTGGATCCGCTCGGCCAGGTCGGGCAGCTCGTTGATGGCGATGATTCCGCGGTTGGAGCGCGGGACCAGGCCGTAGTGGATGGTTTCCGGGTCCCCGAGACGGCGTCCCTCGGCCACCCGCATCGGGTCGACGTCGCCGATCAGGTCCGCGACGGAGGTGTCCGGCGTCGCGAGTTTTTCGACGTACCGTTCCGAGCGGTGCCGCCACGCCACCCGAAGCCGGTCCCCCTCGGTGAGGGCCTGGGCGCGGGAGTGCTCCGTGATGGGTTCGTACGGGTGTTCGTTCAGTTCCGAGTCCTCGATCACCGGCGACCACTCGTCCAGCAGCCCGGCCAGGGTGCGCAGGAGCCGCGTCTTGCCCTGGCCCCGTTCGCCCAGCAGGACGACGTCATGCCCGGCGAGCAGGGCCCGCTCGAGCTGGGGCAGGACGGTCCGGCTGAACCCGAACATCCCGGGCCAGGGATCCCGGCCGGCGGCGAGCGCGGCGAGCAGGTTGTCGCGGATTTCGCGGCGCAGGTCCTTGTGGACGTGGCCGGAGGCACGCAGTTCACCAACAGTGAAGATATCGGGGCGATCACTCACTCCTCCACCGTAGACCTCTACCGTGCGGTGAATCGAGGGATTCTTGCAGATTCCTGCGCATTGGGGCGGGGTGCAAGAGAGCCGCCCGGGGTCCCCGGTCCGAGGCTGCGAGGGACGGGGCAGGCGGTGAGCGTTAGGCTGATTCTTGATGACTGCATCAACCGCGCCGAAACCATCTGCCGGGCCCTCACCCGAGCAGCAGGGCACGCTCCTGCTGCTGGTGCGCCACGGGGAGACGCCGACGACGGGCAGGTTGCTGCCGGGGCGGGCACCGGGGCTGCATCTGTCCGACCGGGGCCGGGACCAGGCTGACCGGGTCGCGGAACGGCTCGCGGGACTTCGGGTCGACGGCATCTACTCCTCGCCGCTGGAGCGCACCCGCGAGACGGCGGAGCCGGCGGCCTCCCGCACCGGATTGGGCGTAAAGCAAGATGCCGGCCTGCTCGAATGCGACTTCGGCGAGTGGACGGGCGCCTCGCTGGCCGAACTGGCGCGCTTGCGGGCGTGGCAGACAGTCCAGCACAGCCCATCGACCTTCCGTTTCCCGAAGGGCGAGAGCTTCACGGAAATGCAGGCGCGGATTGTCGGAGCGCTTGAGGTGCTGCGCACAGCCCACCCCGGCGGCGTCGTCGTGTGCTTCTCCCACGCCGACCCCATCAAGGCCGCCGTCGCCCACGCCCTGGGCACGCCCCTGGACCTCTTCCAGCGGATCGTCATCAGCCCTGGCTCGGTGTCCGCCATCTCCTATGTGGACGGCCAGGGACCCGCCGTGCTCATGGTGAATTCGACGTCGGAACCCCTCAGCGGGCTGAGGACGCCGTGAATTCGGGACAGACTGTGGGACCGCCAGTGATACGGTACAGCCGGTGTCCGGCCGGGAGCTGACCCTGCTCGCCGAGGGCCGCGTCGAGCTGCTCGGACGCATCCCGCGCAGCAGCAACGAGACGTTCCTCGCCCAGGTCTCCTGCGGGGACGACGCAGCCTATGCGGTCTACAAGCCCGAGGCCGGCGAACGGCCGTTGTCCGATTTCGAGCCCGGACTGTACCGGCGAGAACGCGCCGCCTACCTGCTCAGCGAGTCCCTGGAGTGGGGCCTCGTGCCGCCGACCGTGATCCGCGAGGAAGCTCCGCTGGGGGTCGGGTCGCTGCAGTGGTTCATCGAGTGCGACTTCCGCGAGCACTACTTCACGCTGTTCGAGGACGCCCCAGAGACGCACCGCGACCTGGCGCGGATTGCCCTGTTCGACTACGTCGCCAACAACACCGACCGCAAGAGCGGGCACGTGCTGCGCGGCGACGACGGACGGGTCTGGGGCATCGACCACGGACTGTGCTTCTCCGCCGCTTTCAAACTCCGCACCGTGATCTGGGACTTCGCCGGCGAACCTATCCCCGATGCCCTGCTCGAGGACATCGCCCCGCTCGCCGAGGCCGCTCCTCCCGAGGTGGCCGAGCTCCTCGACGACGACGAGGTCACCGCCCTGCAGCGCCGCGTCCAGCGCCTGCTGCACGCCCGGGTCCTGCCGGTTGACCGCACCGGCATGCGCTACCCCTGGCCGCTCGTTTAGGCACCCGCCCGTCCGGGTGGCTCGGATATGCCGCCGGGGACCGCGGCCTGTCCAACGATCCCGCCATCTGGCGCAACGTCCGGACGGACGGCCAGCTAGAATCGGGCCCGTAAAATGGGGCCATGGTGAAATCCGCTCCGCGGTTCGCGGGATGAAGAGCGCTGGTGGCCGACTGCTGGCCGGACTTGAGCTCGACCGCGCAGCGGCTGAGCCTTTGCACCAGCAGCTGTATGCGCAGTTGCGCACCCAGATCCTGACGGGTTCAATGCCGAGCGGAACCCGCTTGCCCTCGACCCGCACACTCGTCACCGAGCTGGGAGTATCGCGGATCACTGTCGTGTCTGCGTTCGAGCAACTCACTGCTGAGGGCTTCCTGCGCTCACGTGCGGGTGACGGCACATACGTCGACACCCTGTGGAGCGATGCCGCCCCGCAGCGGCCGATGTCCCGGCCGCCGCTGTCCGAACGCGGAGCCGCCACCTCTTCGCGGGGCACCGACCTGTTCAGCGAGGCGCCGCACACGTGGGCGCCCGCCGAGACCGAATCGTTCGTTGCCAGCCAGGTTGCGTCCTCGGCTTTCCCCGCGGCGACCTGGAAACGCCTGTTGGGGCGCCATGCCGGGCGCACCGATCCGCTTGCGATCGGGTACAGCGATCCCCACGGCTACCGCCCACTGCGGGAAGCGATCGCGGAATACGTCAACGACGTGAGAGCCCTGGGGTGCACGGCGGACCAGGTGGTCGTCACCTCCGGTGCGCAGCAGGCCTTCAACGTGCTGGCGGTTCTCCTGCTCGACGCCGGCGACCCCGTCGTCGTCGAGGACCCGGGGCACATCTCCGGACGGCTCGCCTTCCAGTCCCAGGGCTGTCCTGTCCGAGGCGTCCCAGTCGACGACGAGGGAGCAGTCCTCCCGGACGACGACGCGGCTCCGGCACGCCTGGCCTGTCTGACCCCCGCGCGGCAGCATCCGCTCGGCATTGCGATGAGCCCGGGGCGAAGGGCGGAGTGGATCGCGTGGGCGCAACGGAACGGGAGCTGGATCGTCGAGGACGACTGCGACAGCGAGCTGCGCTACCGCGGGAAATTCCTCCCCACCCTGTTCGGGCTCGATTTGAGCAGGCAGGTGATCACTGTGGGCTCCTTCAGCAAGGTGCTCGCGCCGTCGATCCGCCTCGGATACTGCGTGCTGCCGGAGGACCTGGTGAAGCCGTTCGCATCCGCATCATCGGTCATTGGGCGCCCGCCCGCGATGGTGCTCCAGATGGCCCTCACGGACTTCCTGTCGGAAGGGCATCTGCACGCCCACCTTCGCCGCACCCGGCGTCTCTACGCGGCACGTCAGGACGCCCTGCTCGAAGCAATCGATCACCAGTTGAGCCACAGGATTGAAGCCGCCCCGGTCGACGCTGGCCTGCACGTCATGGGTTGGCTCCGTGAACCGGTCGACGATATCGAGGTAGCCAGGGGACTGGCCGCGGGCCGGGTGTACACCTACCCCCTCGGCGAGTACCGGCTCACCCGGCAGCTCCCCCCGGCGCTGCTAATCGGGTTCGCCGGCACCGCGGAGGAGCACATGCCGCAGGCTGTCGGCAGGATGGCCGCCGCGTGGGACCGATGGGAGCGCATCGCCGCAGGTTCCTGAATGGACTTAACGACTGTGGCCTTAATGGACCTTTTTTGCGATCCATTACCGGCGTACAAATGATGAGTGACATTCGCCACCACCCCTGACACGCCTCCCGAGGAGCCAACGATGCCCCCTGCCGACGCCCAATTTAAGGCGCTCCTAAGATCCCGCCTCAACCAAGAGGAGATCGACTCCCTGCCCCGCCTGACCGACGAGCTGGCCCGGACCCTGATCGAACGGATCGACCGCGCCCCTCTGTTCGCCCACGCCTACGCCCTCCTTGGCAACCTGACCTACGGCGGGTACGGGCCCGATGACGTGCTCGACTTCGCGCATCGGCACGGCCTGGCCGGCGCCTGCATCCACCTCCTCGACGGCGAGGAGCGGAGCCTGGGCCGGATGAGCGAGAACAGGCTTCGCGAGTTCGCCGACCGCGCGCGCCACCTGGGCCTGGGGATCCACCTCGAAATCAGCACCACCCTGCGCGCGGACGTGGACGAGGTAGTCCGCATCGCGGGGGTTCTCGGCGTCCGGCACATCCGCGTCTACTCGCGCTTCGAGGGCACGCTCTCGCAGGTGATGACACTGATCGAGCAGGACCTGCGCCGCCTCGCCGTGCTCGCAGACGAGCACGATCTGCACTTCTCCTTCGAGCAGCACGAGGAACTGCGCTCCACCGAGATCGCCGAGTTGCTGCGCCGGGTCTCCCATCCGCGCCTGCACGCCATGTTCGATTTCGGGAACATGATCAATGCCTGCGAGCGTCCCATGGATGCCCTCTCCGCGCTCGCGCCGCACATCCTGCAGGTTCACCTGAAAGGGGTCCATGTTCTTCCCGAGGGAGACGGATACGGTCACCGCGGTGTCCTGCAGGGAAGCCCTGAGGACGACTTGCCCGGTGCGCGGATGCTCTTCGAGCTCCTGATGCTCGGCGAGGACGAGCCTCAGGTCATCGCCCTGGCCCTCGAACAGGAAAATCTTTACTACGCTCCCGCCTTCCGCCACGCCGGCGAAGGCGCGGACCCGTTCATCCCGTACCGCGATCTGAGCACTACCGGCATCCCGCCCGGATGGACCCGGGATGAACTGCTCGCTGCAGAACCCGGCTGGGCCGACCACCAGGTGGCCCACGTGAAGGAGCTGCTCGCCTCGCTGCGCGACATCGCCGTCGCGCAGCTCGACACAACGAAGTCCCTGGCAGGTGCACTATGACCACATTGACTCAGACCCCCGGGAAGTCCACGAACCGCGTCGACTGGAGCAAGTGGATCCGCTTCGCTCTGCTCGTCATGGCGGGCGGCACCATCTACAAGCTCGCCAACCTCAAGGACGCGTTCTACGTCCCCATGCAGGAGGCAATGGGCCTCAGCCACACTGAGATCGGCACCCTGCTGAGCGTCAACTCGATGGTCGCGACGGCGCTCTTCATCGTCGGCGGCTACCTCGCCGATCGCTTCTCCACGCGGATCCTCATCCCGCTCGGACTCGTGGGCACCGGAGCGCTGGGCCTGTTCCTCAGCACGTTCCCCGGCTTCAGCACGCTCCTGCTCCTGTTCGCGCTGCTCGCCGTGTGCTCGGACTGCCTGGTCTGGCCCGCGTTGCTGAAGAGCATCCGTCAGCTTGGCGGCTCGAAGGAACAGGGGCGGCTCTTCGGCCTCCTCGAGGGCGGTCGCGGCGTCGTCGACACTGCCGTGGCGTTCTCCGCGCTGGGAATTTTCGTCCTGCTCGGTTCGGGTACCGGCGGATTCCGTGCGGCCATTGCCTTCTACGCCATCATTGACGTCGTCGTCGGCGTGCTGTTGTTCCTGCTGCTTCGCAGTCAGCCAAGCAATCAGACAAGCGAGCAGGCGAGCGAGCAGCCCGTGGCGAAGAAGCAGAAGGCCGGCCTCGGCGAAATCTGGCGTGCCGCTCAGCAGCCGCAGCTGTGGTGGGTGAGCTTCACCGTGTTCATGGTGTACGTCGTGTACTGCGGCCTCACCTATTTCATCCCGTATTTGACCTACGTGTACGGGCTGCCTGTCGCGCTGGTCGGCGCCTACGGCATCATCAACCAGTACGGCCTGAAAATCATCGGTGGCCCGATCGGCGGAGTCCTCGCGGACAAGGTGGTCAAGGGTGCGAGCCGGTACATCCGGTTGGCGTTCCTGTGCCTGATCCCGGTGGTGGCGGTGCTGCTGCTCCTCCCGGCCGATCCCGGCAGCCAGATCCCGGCGATGATCGTGACCCTGCTGTTCTCGCTTATCGTCTTCACCATGCGGGGTGTGTTCTGGGCGCCGATGGACGAGGTCGGGATTCCGGAGGAGACCAGCGGCACGGCTTTCGGAATCGCATGCCTGGTCGGTTATGCACCAGGGATGTTCGCTTTCATCGTCTACGGGACAATCCTCGACGCAAATCCGGGAGCCGCCGGTTACCACATCGTGTTCCTCGTGCTCGCGGCGCTCGCCCTCGTGGGAGCGGCCGTGTCCAGCGGGCTCGTGCGAGCCGCCCGGGCCCGACGGGCTGCGGCCGAGGTTTGATCGTGTACCGGACGACGGCGGGGACTTCCCGCCGTCGTCCGCTTCCGTTTTGGTGAGGTGCTGGACAGCGCGGGCGAGCCGCCGTCGGAGGCATGGATGGCGCTGAAGATCTACCGTGAGAAGCGTCTCAAATTATTACGGAGGCAGCCGGGGGCAACCCGCCGGCAGGGTAAAGTTATCTGTTCGTAACATTTATCTGACTGAAATGTGTTTGAAGATGCCTGCAGACTCCGCTATTGAAGACAAGCCGAAACAGCTCCTCGGGCTAAGTGGCACCCAGACTATTGGCTCGGCGTTGGCCGCGGTGACCTCTGCCTTGGTGGGGTCCTTTCTAGGCGTTGCCGGGACGCTTATTGGCGCCGCACTCGGCTCCATCGTTGCCACGGTGGGCGCCGCCCTGTATGCCCGGACACTCAGTTCGGCCGCCACCGTGGCAATGACGAAAATCCCAAAGCGACGCAGGGGTGGACTGCCCGCTGACGACGCCGGCGTGCTGGCCGCCAGCGCCCCGGCCGAAAGCGACGGACCTCAAGCCAACCGGCTGAAGAGGCAGGTCACCCCAAAGACCTGGATTAAGATCGGGGCGGTCAGTGCTGCCGCATTCGTGATCGCGATGGTCGGTGTCACTGCAGTCGAATTCGGAACCAATAAGCCCATCTCCAGCCTGGTCTCGTCGGCGTCGAGCATCGACGGTGCGGCTGGCCCCACGACGACGCTGGGCACGGCCCTGGGTGGCACTCCGACTGTCCCGGACAAAACGGACGCATCGACCAAGGACGTGACGGAAGGACCCGGGCAAGTCGCGCAAGTGCCCGGGCAGGTCGAGCAAGGTGCCACCAAGACAGATGGCCTGACCACGGAGGGTAGCCCCAGTGGCACGGACAGCGGCTCGGCCGGAACCGCAGTGCCGGGAGCCGGCGCACCAAGCGACACCACGCCGGCGGACGTCGCCCCCGCAACCGAACAGACCCCGCAGCCTGCCCCCGCAACCGAACAGACCCCGCAGCCCGAGGTGTCCTCGGATTCGGGATCGGCCGAGCAGCCCGCACCGTAATGGCGATGATAGGGATCAAGGACCGATAGGAACCTGTTAAGGATGGCGGGGTCGGGGCCGCGGTGTTGTGGCGGCTGGCACATCCGACGAGGACCACCGTATTCTCAGCGGTCAGCCGGCATTTCGTTGCCGCGTTGAAGCAAAGGCATTCACGAGCTCCGGCTCAGTTGCCGGGGTCAACGCGACTGCTCGCCCGCAGGTAGTTTTGCCTGATGGCCGGGTGGAAGTCCGGGGCGGGTGCGGCGTCCACCGCGACCGGCCAATCCGGCCGGTTGCCGCTGGAGGCCCAGACTGCCTGGACGGCAGCACCCCGGGCCACGTACTCCCCCGGGCTCGGGACCACGACCGGCAGGTCGAAGACCTGGGCCGCGATGGCCTGCACCGCGGGGTTCTGCACGGCGCCGCCGATCAGCAGGAGCCGTGTTGCGGGGCTCCCTTGCGCCCGGAGGGCATCCAGGCCGCCGGACAGTCCGCAGAGCATGCCTTCGATGGCGGCCCGGGCCAGATTGCTCCTGGTGCTGGAGGCAATGCTGAGCCCGTGGAAGCTGGCCTTGGCGTGGGGCAGGTTGGGCGTGCGCTCACCTTCGAAGTAGGGCACGAGCACCACGCCGCCGGCGCCGGGTTCGGCGCCCAGGGCAAGTCGCGCAAGTTCGTCGAAGTCCACGCCCAGGATGCCTGCCACGGAGCCGAGCACGCGCGCGGCATTAAGCGTGACGGCGATGGGCAGGTATTCTCCGCTGGCGTCCGCGAAGCCCGCCACCGTTCCGCTGGGATCGGCGACGGCACGGGACGCCACCGAGAACACCGTGCCACTGGTGCCGACGGACACCACCACGTCCCCGGGTTCGGCCCCCAGACCCAGGGCGGCGGCCGCATTGTCTCCGGCGCCGGCACCGAGGAGAATGCGGTGCCCGGGTCCGGCCGGGCTTGATCCGGACTGGCCGGGCAACTGAGTCGCGGAGCCGAAGCAGCCGGGGTGAACCGCCCCGGCGGAGCCGCCGGGGCCCAGCACCCGCGGCAGAACCACGGTGCCTGGATCCCGGTGCCCGGCACCCCCGCCGGCTTCCCTGGCGTCCCGGCCGAAGGCCAGTTTGAACAGCTCCACATCGTATTCGCCGGCCGAAGGGCTCCAGTATCCGGTGCCGCTGGCATCGGAGCGGTCGGTGGTGAGCTGGTCCAGGTCCGGGCCCAGCGGGCTGGTTGCTGCCGGGCCGTAACCGCGGAGCCGCCAGGTCAGCCAGTCGTGGGGCAGCGCAACAGCCGCCACCCGGTCCGCCAGGTCCGGTTCGTGGTCCCGGACCCAGCGGATCTTGGTGATGGTGAAGGAGGCCACCGGGACCAGCCCGGTCCTGCGGGCAAAGTCCTCCGCCCCCACTTCGTCGGTGAGAGCGGCCGCTGCCGACGCCGATCGGGTGTCGTTCCACAGCAGCGCCGGGCGCACCACGTTGCCGGCGTGGTCCAGCAGCACCATGCCGTGCTGCTGTCCCCCCACCGAGAGCGCGCTGACGTCCGCCAGCCCGCCGGCGTCGTCGAACGCCGCTGACAAGGCCCGCCACCACTGATCCGGGTGGACTTCCGTTCCGTCCGGGTGGGCGGCCCGGCCCTCGCGGACCAGCGTGCCGGTGCCGGCGTCGAGGATTACCACTTTGCAGCTTTGGGTGGAGGAGTCGACGCCGGCAACAAGGTTCATGGAAGCAGCCGTCACGGTCTTAGCGGGCGCCGAGCAGGTGCTCGATGAAGAGCTGCTGCAGCTTCACGAAACCGAAGCCCTTGCCGCCGAAGTAGGCGTCGGCGTCGAAGTCCTCGTAGGAGGCGCGGTCCGCGCGGAGCTGTTCGTAGCCTTCGCCCGGGTTGAGGGTGGGTTCGTTGATTTCCGCCACGCGGGAGGCCTGCAGCGCGGCCTGGACCTCGGGGTCGGCGCGGAAGGCCTTGGCGCGTTCCTTGAGCAGCAGGTAGGTCTGCATGTTGGCGGCCGCGGAGTCCCACACGCCGTCGATGTCCTCGGTGCGGCTGGGCTTGTAGTCGAAGTGGCGCGGGCCGTCGTAGGCCGGCCCGCCGTCGGGGCCGCCGTTTTCGAGCAGGTCCACGAGCGAGAACGCGTTCTGCAGGTCGCCGTGGCCGAACACCAGGTCCTGGTCGAACTTGATGCTGCGCTGGCCGTTGAGGTCGATGTGGAAGAGCTTGCCCTGGTAGAGCGCCTGGGCGATGCCGTGGGTGAAGTTCAGTCCGGCCATCTGCTCGTGCCCGGTCTCGGGGTTGATGCCCACCAGTTCGGGGCGCTCGAGGGTTTCGATGAACGCCAGGGCGTGGCCGAGGGTGGGCAGGAGGATGTCGCCGCGGGGTTCGTTGGGCTTGGGCTCGATGGCGAACCGGATGTTGTAGCCCTTGTCCGTGACGTAGTCGCCCAGCAGGTTCACGGCTTCGCGGTAGCGTTCCAGGGCGCCGCGGATGTCCTTGGCGGCGTCATATTCGCTGCCTTCCCGGCCGCCCCACATGACGAAGGTTTCCGCACCCAGCTCGGCGGCGAGGTCAATGTTGTCCAGGACCTTGCGCAGGGCGAAGCGCCGGACGCCGCGGTCGTTGCTGGTGAAGCCGCCGTCCTTGAAGACGGGGTGGCTGAAGAGGTTGGTGGTGACCATCGGGACGATCATGCCGGTGGCCTTCAGCGCGCCGGTCAGCCGGTCGATTTCGCGCTGGCGGTCAGCCGCGGAGCAGCCGAAGGGAAAGAGGTCGTTGTCGTGGAAGGTGATGCCGTAGGCGCCGAGGTCGCTGAGCCTGTTGACGGCTTCCACCGTGTCCAGCGGCGGGCGGGTGGCGGAGCCGAACTGGTCCTGGGCCTCCCAGCCCACTGTCCAGAGGCCGAAGGAAAACTTGTCGTCACGGGTGGGCTGAATCGCCATTGAATGCTCCGAAGGTAGGTGTGGCTGCTGTTGCGCGGCTGGCGGGGAACCAGAGGGAATTGTTCTTGACCCAAACATATTATGAATTTTTGCGGTGTCAACCCCACCAAGCACGGAATGGATACCCGGCTCTGGCCCTGCGGGTGGGTGAATGTTAAGTTGTTCGTAACAGCAATTTGGCCGGCAGATCAAGCAATGAGGCCCTTGGGGGAAGGATCCCACCGTGATTGATCAGATGGTGACCGAACGCAACTGGCCGGAAAACCTCAGCTACGAAACCCATCCGCGCACTGCGTCGGAACCGCAAGACCTCCGGCTGGATTCGGATGAGAAATTCCGCAACGCCTTCCTGGACCGCGCGGTGGCCGGCCGCTGATAGTGTCACGATGATGCCTCCACGTACTCTTGCTTCCGCGGCGGCGAGGGAGCCGGATCCGTCCCGCCGCAACAATTTGTCGCTGCTGACCTCCCTCGTCCACCACCACGGCGTCCTCAGCCGTGCCCAACTGACCCGGCACACGGGACTGAACCGTTCCACCGTCGGGACGCTGATCGGACAGCTCGTTGCGTTGGGCCTAGTCTATGAAACGGCGCCCGCCGGCGAAGGGCACGTCGGCAGGCCGAGTCCGAACGTCCATCCGAGCCCGTCGGTCGCGGCGTTGGCAGTCAACCCAGAAATCGACGCCGTCACTATCGGCCTGGTCAGTCTCGGGGGGAAGGTGCAAAAGAAGATCCGCTTCGACACGGAACGGATACCGAGCGCCCGCGAAGCGGTGAATATCGCATCGGCCGTGATCGCCGGGATGCGCTCCGAGCTGGATGCGTCCTACCGGATCACGGGCATTGGCATGGCCGTGCCGGGCCTGGTCAACCGCGACGACGGCGTGGTCCGGCACGCTCCGCACCTGGGCTGGCGGAACGAGCCGGTCGCCCGAATGCTGAGCGAAGCCACCGGCTATCCGTGCCAGGCCGCGAACGACGCCTCCCTCGGCGCCGAAGCGGAGCTGATTTTCGGCGCCGGCGCCGGGCAGGGGAACCTGATCTACCTCAACGGCGGCGCCAGCGGCATCGGCGGCGGAATCATCTCCGACGGGCAATTGCTCAGGGGCGCCTCCGGCTACGCAGGGGAGATCGGCCATACCTTTGTCCGCTCCGGAGGAAAGCGCTGCCACTGCGGCGCCACCGGCTGCCTGGAAACCGAAGTCTCCCAGTCCCGCCTCCTCGAACCGGCCGGGCTAAGCCGCGGCGACACCGCCGACCTCGAAAAGGCGCTGGCAACCAGCAGCAGTGCTGAGGTGAACGACGAAGTGGCACGCCAGCTCATGTTCCTGGACATAGCCCTGCGCAATGCCGTGAACATTTTCAACCCCGAGGCAATCGTCCTGGACGGCTTCCTGGGAACGCTGTACGCCCTCGCACCGGAGTCGGTGGACGGAGTGCTGCTGTCCCAGGCAATGGACGGCCCCGCCGGGCAGGTCGAGATCTACCGTGCAGCGCTCGGTTCTGACCTGATGATGATCGGGGCCGCGGAGCTGGCGTTTACCCCGTTCCTGGCCGACCCCGCGGGCCTCGGCACAACCACCCGCACCGCGCCCGCGGCGGGCTAGGAACCCGACACTGGTTCACCCGACACTGGTTCAAAAGCCGGAGCAGCCGGTACGGCGTTGCGCGCGGATCGACCCCTCAGGCCAACTATCCGCCATACAAATAGGTGGCATCAGTAAACGCCTCTTCACCGAATACCTCTCTTGCCTCAGTCTGGTTACTAGACCTGCAGCGACCCCACTCAAGGCAATCAGTACTTAGAAGGAATTCAACGTGGAAACTCCCCTCTCCCATCTTGCCCACCTCGAGATCACCACTCCCGACGTCGAAGCCTCGGCACGGTTCTACGAGGAAAAGTTCGGCATGCGCATCATCGACCGGGTGGACGGCAACGTCTACCTGCGCTGCTGGGGTGACTACTACCGCTACAGCCTGGTCCTCACCGAAGGTCCGGAAGCTTCCCTGGGCCGGATGGCCTGGCGCGCCAACTCCCAGACCGCCCTGGAAGCCGCAGCCCAGCGCGTCGAAGCAACCGGTGTCCAGGGCAGCTGGACCGCCGGCGGCCACGGCTACGGCAAGGCCTACGAATTCACCGGCCCCTATGGCCACCCCATGCGCCTCTTCTTCGACGTTGAGAAGTTCGTGGCTGAGCCCGGTTTTGAATCCACCTACCCGGACCGGCCGGAGCGCCGCAGCAGCCACGCCGCAGCGCCCCGCTTCCTGGACCACGTCACCGTGGCCTCCTCCGATGTCCGAGGCTTCGCCAAGTGGTACAACGAGGCCCTGGGCTTCCGCGTCATGGCCTTCGTGGACCTGGACGAGGCACCCATCACCGTCTTCTCCGTGCTCACGACCAACGAAAAGTCCCACGACCTGGGCGTCGTCCTGGACACCTCCAGCCGCGCGGGACGCGTGAACCACATCGCCTTCTGGGTGGACGCCACCGAAGACCTGCTGCGCACCGCGGATGTCATGATGGAAAACGGCACCGCCATGGAATACGGCCCCTCCATCCACGGCGTGGGCGAGCAAAACTTCCTCTACTTCCGCGACCCCTCTGGCCTGCGCGTCGAGCTCAACTCCGGCGGATACCGCAACTACGTCCCGGACTGGGAAGCCAACACCTGGAAGCCCTCCGAAGGCTCCAACAACTTCTACAAAAACGGCGCCATGCCGCACTCCATGACCGAGTCCTTCCCTCCCGCGGAAGGCTTTACCGCCACCGAAGAAGGCGCCTCCCCCGAAATGAAGGAAGCCCTCCTGAACCCCTACGCCAAGCAGGGACGGGGCTAGGACACCATGGCCGAAACACAATATGCACTCATCCGGTTCCAGGAGACCGGTGACAGCAAGGCCCGCGCGGGCCTGCTGGTCGGCGACCGCGTCGTGGCCCTGAATGAGGAGATCAATACACTGATCGAGCACTGGGACACCACCGAGAGCCAGCTGGACGCCATCGCCGCATCGGCCGGCGAGGACACCGGCCTGGCGATGGCCGACATCGAGGTCCTCGCCCCGGTAGAGCCTGTCCAGGTCCTTCAGACCGGCGCCAACTACCGCAAGCACGTCATCGACCTCGCCGCAGCCCACCGCGAACCCGGCCAGGACGAGGACGAAGTCCGGGACCGGACCGCCGCGATGATGGACAAGCGCGCGGGCCAGGGAACGCCGTACTTCTTCATCGGGCTGCCGACGGCGATCGCGTCCGCCACGGACGACCTCACTCTTCCTGCCTACTCCAAGTCCCACGACTGGGAACTTGAACTGGCCGCGGTGATCGGCAGGACGGCGTTCCGGGTCACCCCCGAGGAAGCCCTGGACTACGTCTTCGGCTACACCATGGTCAACGACATCACAACCCGTGAGTACGTGTTCCGCAAGGACATGCCGGCGATCGGCTCGGACTGGTACCGCGCCAAGAACGCCCCCGGCTTCCTGCCCACCGGACCGCTGCTGGTACCCGCCAAGTTCTTCGGCGACCCGCAGGACGTCCAGGTCACGCTGAAGCTCAACGGCAAGGCCATGCAGGACGAGTCCACCTCAGACATGATCTTCGGTGTCGCCAAGCTGATCAGCGAGGCCTCCCAGATCATGCCGCTGCGCCCGGGAGACCTGGTGCTCACCGGAAGCCCCGCCGGCAACGGCCAGCACTGGGGAAGGCTGCTCCAGGACGGCGACGTCATGGAGGGCACCATTACGGGCCTGGGCACCCAGCTCATCCATTGCAAGGACGAAGTTGTCACTGAAGGCAGCCAGCAGTGACCAGCCAGGACACAGCACCAACCACCACCGGCACCGGGGAATCAGCCACCGATTCCCCGGTCATCCGGCGTGAGGATCCGCTCGGCAGCATCCGCGCCATGGCCGAATCCCACAACAACTGGGGCCGCTGGGGCCAGGACGACGTCCTTGGGACCCTGAACTTCATCGACGCGGACAAGCGCATTGAAGCAGCAGCCCTGGTAAAGACGGGCGAGGCCTTCTCGCTGTCCCAGCCGTTCGACACCAACGGCCCGCAGAAGGGCTGGCGGCGACGCACCAACCCTGTCCACACCATGACCGACACCGGCGTGGACGCCGAACGCGGCAACCAGGGCTTCCCGCACGGCTTCGGCGGCGCGGACGACGTCATTGCCATGCCGCTGCAGTGCTCCACCCAGTGGGACGGCCTCGGCCACATCTTCGACCAGGGCAAGGCCTGGAACGGCCGCGCCGCAGGGGACGTGGTCACCTCCGAAGGCGACCTGGTCACCGGCATCGAAACCGCCGCGGCCAAGATCGTCACCCGCGGCGTCCTGCTGGACGTCGGCCGCGCGCTCGGACCCGAACTGGGAAGGAACGACGGCGAGCTGCCGGACGGTTTCGCCATCACCCCCGAACACCTCCAGCGGACCATCGACCTGCAGGGCCCCAGCTCAAAGGTTGGCCGGGGCGACATCCTGGTGATCCGCACCGGACAGCACACCCGGGTGCGCCGCGACGGCTGGGGCGACTACGCCGGCGGCTCAGCCCCGGGGCTGTCCTTCAGCACCGCACCCTGGCTTCACCGCAGTGAAATCGCGGGGATCGCCACGGACACCTGGGGTTTCGAGGTCCGGCCCAACGAGTTCGACGGCGCCTTCCAGCCCCTCCACCAGATCGCCATCCCCAACCTTGGGCTGTTCCTCGGCGAAATGTGGGACCCGGACGGCCTCGCGGAGGCTTGCGCGGCAGACGGCAGGTACGACTTCCTGCTCACCGCGGCGCCCCTGCCCATTACCGGCGCCGTCGGATCGCCCGTCAACCCGATCGCCCTCCGGTAGCTTTCAGTACAACAGCACGACAACCATCATCAGTCAGGCCGTCAATACAAAGGAGTCAGCGATGGCAGCAGTACAGAACGTCGGAATCGTCGGGGCGGGAGCCGCGGGACTGACCGCCGCCATCCTGCTGGCCGACGCGGGAATCCAGGTTGAAATCCTGGAGAAGGCCGATGCCCCGCAAACCCTTGGCTCTGGAATCACATTGCAGGGGAACGCCCTGCGGGTCCTCCGCCAGCTGGGCGTCTGGGAGCAAATCGAGGCGAAGGGCTACGCGTTCAGCACCCTCGGCCTGCGCGCCCCAGACCCCGCCGGCACCGTCATCGCCGTATTGGATGACATGCGGACCGGCGGCGACGACCTCCCAGCCACCCTGGGCATGTACCGCCCCGACCTCACCGCCATCCTCCGCGAGCGTGCCGGGCAGGCAGGCGCACGGATCAGCTACGGCAAGACGGTCACCGAAATAACGGACGACGGCGGTTCCGTCACCGTGAGCACCTCCGACGGCGGCACCGACCGCTACGACCTCCTGATCGGCGCCGACGGCCTGCACTCAGCTGTCCGCAAGGCCATCGGCATCGATGTTGAACCCCGGTCCACGGGCATGGGCATCTGGCGCGCGTTCGTGGAACGGCCGCAGGACGTGGTCCGCACCGACCTGACGTACGGCGGCCCTTGCTTTATTGCCGGCTACTGCCCCACCGGCCCTGACACCATCTATGCCTACCTCGTGGAAAGGGCCCAGGAGCGCAAACACGAGGACGGCCCGCGCATTATGGCCGAACTCGCCGCAGCCTACGGCGGCCCATGGAACGAGATCCGCGCCAACCTGGACCAGAGCGCCCGTATCAACTACACCTGGTTCACTACCCACCTGGTGGACGGGCCGTGGAACCGCGGCCGCACCGTCATCATCGGCGACGCCGCCCACAGCTGCCCGCCAACCATCGCGCAAGGTGCTGCCATGGCAATGGAAGACGCAGCCGTGCTGGCCGATCTCCTGATCGGCGCCGACGAGATCACCGAGACACTCTGGAAAGAGTTCACCGACCGCCGACTGGACCGGGCAAAAGCAGTGGTCGACGCCTCCGTCCAGCTGGGCCAGTGGATGCTCGACGGCGTCCGGGACGCCAACGTTCCGGGCCTCATGCATTCAGTCTCCAGCTTGGTTAGGGAGCCCGCATGAGCACCGGCCCTGCTGAAAAACCCACCGTGGACGTCCACGCCCACATCCTGCTTCCGGCCCTGCAGCAATTGGTGGCCGAAGCTGATCCCGAGGGCTTCGGCGCTCAACAGGCTCTGGAAGTCCGGCGCAACGGACCAGAGTCGATGGCCGCTTCGGGAAAAATGATCAAGGAGCGCTGGCCGCAGCTGACGGACCTGGACCGCCGTCTTGCGGACATGGACGCCCAAGGCGTGGACGTGCAGCTCGTCTCGCCGTCGCCGTCGCACTTCTACTATTTCGCCGCGGAAGAGCTGGCCCTGCAGGTTGCCAGGGCCGCCAACCAGGCGGTGCGGGAGTTCGTGGCCCGCGCCCCGGAACGGCTGAACGGCCTGGGCCTGGTCCCGCTGCAGCACCCTTCCTTGATGGTCGAAGCCCTGGAACACGCCATGCTGGAGTGCGGGTTGCTAGGCGTGGAAATCGGCTCGTTCGCCGCCACCCCCGCCGACCCGGAGCGCAGCACCGTTGAGCTGTCCGACCCCAGGCTGGAACCGTTCTGGAGCCGGGCCGAGGAGCTTGGTGCCCTGGTCTTCCTGCACCCGTTCGGCTGCTCGCTGGACGAGCGGCTGGACCGCTTCTACCTCGCCAACACCGTCTCCCAGCCCGCGGAAAACGCGGTGGCCCTGTCCCACCTGATCTTCAGCGGTGTCCTGGACCGGCACCCGAGCCTGTTGGTTCTGGCCGCGCACGGCGGCGGCTACCTTCCCACCAGCCTTGGCCGCTCCGATCGCGCCTGGAGGGTCCGGCCGGAGGCACGCGGCTGTGCTGAGCCGCCGTCGTCGTATGTGAAGAAGCTGTTCTTCGACTCCCTGGTCCACAGCCCGGCTGAACTGCGGGCGCTCGTGGCCGCCGCTGGCCCGGAGCAGGTCCTGCTGGGCTCGGACTACCCGTTCGACATGGGCTCCGACCGCCCCGCGGCCGAGGTCATCGAGGCACAGCTTTCCGCCGAGGACGAGGCCAGGGTGCTGTCCGGCAACGCCGCTGCCCTCGGCATCACGCCCGCTTCCCTCCTCGCCGCCCGCCGCACAGCTTAAGGACTTTTTTATGGTCAAGATTGCTAGCTGGAACCACGACGGCGGGACGCAGTCCGGCTTCGTTGACGGCGGTAACTGCTATGCCCTCCCCGCAGGCCACACGGTCCAGACACTCCTGGAAGCAGGGCTCGAGGAGACCCTGGGTTTGGCCCGGCGGATCATCGGGTCTGGCCCGGCCGTTAGACTGGCGGACGTGCGGCTGCTCGCCCCACTGGCGCCCGCCACCATCCGGGATTTTGTCGCGTTCGAGGAACACGTCGAAGGCGTGCGGAAAAGCATCGACGGCGTGGCCGGCGTGGTGCCCGAATGGTACGAGGCGCCCACCTTTTACTTCACCAACCCGCATACGGTGACCGGCACCGGCGAGGTGATTGGTATTCCGGCGGGTTGCGAGGATCTGGACTTTGAAACCGAAGTCGCCGCCGTCGTCGGGCGCGTCCCCGGAAGCGACGGCCGGAACCTGACTGCAGCGGAGGCGCACCGGCACATTTTCGGCTACACCGTCCTCAACGACTGGTCGGCGCGGGACCTGCAGCGCCGGGAGATGAGAGTCAGCCTGGGGCCGTGCAAGGGCAAAGACTTCGCCAATACGCTGGGGCCTTGGATTGTCACCGCGGATGAGTTCGAGGACCTGCACGACGCCGAAGGGTTCCTGCCGATCTCCATGGCCGTGGAAGTCAACGGGAAAGCCATCGGCCAGGACCTGCTGTCCAATATGGGTTGGCCGTTCGCCGAGCTAGTGGCCTACGCCTCGCAGGACTCCGTGGTCCGGCCCGGCGATGTGCTGGGCTCCGGCACGTGCGGCAGCGGTTGCCTCGCGGAGCTCTGGGGACGGAACGGCGCGAAGACTCCCCCGCCGCTGAAGACGGGAGACGTGGTCCGCATGACGGTGGAAGGCATCGGGACCATAGAGAACACGGTAGGTGAACGCCGTAACGCCGGGACTCTGGTGCGTGCCCGGCAGCGTCCGCGCAACCGGGTTGCCGCTGCGGTTCCTTCCGGGACGTAGGGTGGTCTCCCTTCAGCTCGATGGCCGGACCGTGGTGGTCACCGGCGCTGGCCAGGGCCAGGGCGCTGCCGAGGCTCGCATGCTGGTGGAGGCCGGGGCCCGCGTCATTGCCACAGACCTAGCAGTGGACAAACCGGCCGAGCTGGCCGCCATGTCATTGCCTTCGGCCGGTGCGCTGGTGTACCGGCAGCTGGACGTCAGCGATGCCTCCGGCTGGTCCGAACTCGCTTCCTGGATCGAGTCCCATGGGTGGCAGGTGGACGGGTTGGTCAACAATGCAGGCATCACCCAGCGGAGCCGGTTGCTGGATGCCTCTGTGGCTGACCTGCAGCGCGTCTATGAAGTCAATGTCGCCGGATGCCTGCTGGGGATCCAGGCGCTCGCACCGCTGATGGGCAGTGCCGCATCCATCGTCAATGTCGGTTCCGTCGCAGGCCTGACCGCGCACTATCCGGTGGCCTACACCGCCAGCAAGTGGGCGTTGCGGGGACTCTCGCAGGTGGCCGCCATGGAACTCGGCCCGCGGGGGATCCGCGTTAATACTGTCCATCCGGGCTTCATCGAAACGCCCATGACGGCGAGCGCTAAGCCGGAATTCAGGCAGGCCACCCTGGCCGAGACCCCGCTGGGCCGCACTGGAAGCGTGGAGGAAGTGGCCAGCGTCGTGCTGTTCCTCCTCAGCCCGCTCTCGTCCTTCGTGACCGGCGCCGAGATCCCGGTGGACGGCGGCCAGTCGGGCCACGGCGGAGCAAAGTCTGTCTCCGACGCCATGCGCTGACGCGGTGCACGATTCCAACTAGCCCGGCAGCACGGCCGACCAGCCGCCGTCGACCATCAGGTTGGCGCCCGTCACGTATGACGCTTCGTCGGAGGCCAGGAACAGCGCGCATTTGGCCACTTCTTCCGGCGTGCCGATCCGGCCCAACGGGATGCTGCCGGCGATGGACCGCATGGGGTGGTCGGCGGCCAGGAGGTTGCCCTCGGTCGCTGCGGTGCGGATCATTCCGGGGCTGACAGTATTGACGCGGAGTCCATGCGGAGCCCCTTCGGCCGCGAGCTGCCTGGTCATGGCCACCACGGCCCCCTTCGTGGCGGTGTGGGCCAGCCGGCCGTTGGTCATGGAACCGCTAACTCCTGCCGTGGATCCCACCAGCACGATGGCGGCGTCCCGCACCCGGATCAGTTGTGGCCAGAAGTATTTGACCGGCAGGAACACCACATCCATCTCGTGTTCGACATTCCACTTCCAGTCGGCAAACGTGAGCTGCTCCACCGGGGCGAAGCGGGTGACCGCCGCGTTGGCATACAGGATGTGCACCTGGCCGTGGTTTGCGGCTACGTCCTGCGCCCATGCCGCCACAGCGGCCTCGTCTGTGAGGTCAACCCGGCTGCTGCTCATCCGGCCCCCGGCGGCGGTGACCTGGCGGACGGTGGCCGCGGCGCCGTCGTCGTCCATGTCACAGCCCACCACCACGGCGCCCGCCTCGGCGAAGGCGAGCGCCGCCGCCCTGCCTTGGCCGCTGGCCGTTCCGGTGATGACGGCGGTCTTGCCGTCGAGGCGCTGGCTGGAGACAGGCATGGGGGATCCCTTTCGAAAGTGCGTTTCTTCGACTTTCGCAGGGATGGTCCGGATGGGGAACGGCGCTTTGGTTCTAGGTGGTATCCGCCGCGTGGATAGTTACCGGGTGCGCGGTGATGGGGAAAAGTTCGTGCAGCCGCGAACAGGCCCGCTGGACCACGGAACGCAGCCAGACGCTGGCAGGGTCCTCCGCCTGGGACGGGTGCCAGTACATCGCTTCCACGAGGGACGCTTCAGCGCCTTCGGAGAACCCCAGCACAACGATATCCGCGCCGCGCTGGGCCCGTGCTGCCAGCATCCCGGGGACGAGCGCCACGAGGTCTGTCCCTTCCACCAGGAGTGGCAGGGACAGGAACCCGGCCACCACAGCCGCCACGCGGCGCTGGATACCTCGCGATTCGAACAGCTTGTCCGCCGGGGTGCTGATTCCCTCACCGAAATAGCCGACGGCGTGGGGAACGGTGGCCAGGTCCTCCACAGTGAGCCGGGGCCGCTGGAGCAGGGGATTTCCGGTGTCAGCCACAGCAACAAAGCTGTCCCGGAACAGCTGCTTGCTGGCGCCCTGCATCTGGTATCCCGTGGGCCCGACGAGCAGGTCGATTTTTGAGTAGTCAGCCATCTGGCCCTGGATCCCGGACTTGGCTGTGGGAACGAAATCCACCGACACTCCGGGGGCCTCCTCGCGCAGGATCCCCCGCAGCGGCCCCACGATCAGGGCCGCCGCGTAGTCCGAGGCGGCGATAATGAACTCCCGCTCACTCGTGGCGGCGTCGAAGCCGGACCGCACCCGCGTGGCCCGCTGGATGTGCAGCATGGCTTCATCAACCAGCGGGACCAGAGACTGTGCGAAGGGCGTGAGGTCATAGGTGCGGCCGTTCCGCACCAGGAGTTCGTCGTCGAAATGGCGCCGGAGCCTGGCCATTGCGGCGCTGGTGGCCGGCTGGCTGAGCTGGAGCCTCTCGGCTGCCCGGGAGATGTTGCGCAGTTCCAGCAGGACCTGCAGTTGGGGCAGCAGGTTGAGGTCCAGGTTCTTCATACCCACAGGTTATCCGTGCCTCGACGTCAGCCCGGCCACAGCTGGCGGGCGTCTGAGCCCCAACGAGCAGCTGACCTAGGCACTCTGCGAACCAAGCTCCTCAGCAACCTTCCGGGCACCGCGGACGGCGATGGCCACGCTCATCAGCGTGGGATTCATGGCCGTTGCCGTCGGAATGAGCGCATTTCCGCCCACCACCAGGTTGTTGTAGCCCCACACGCGTGACCAGGGATCCGCCACCGAGGTGCCGTCGTCGGTTTCACCCATGCGCATGGTGCCCTGGTAGTGCAGGCTCGAGCCGTTCGGCATGAGCCTGGGCTCGGCCACGAAGGCGCCAAGGGCCTTGCCGGCCCGCCGCAGCCGCTCGGTTGCCTCGGCGATTTCCGCGTTTTCCCGTTCTGTGAGCGCATACTCGATTCTCATGTTGGGGAATCCCCGGTAGTCCGGCTCATTGTCGTCGAACGTGACGGCATCCTCGTAGCGCGGGTGCTTGCGCATGCCGTAGCCCATGTTGACGTAGCCCCAGCGGTTCTCGGAGTACGGGGTTCCCGGCTCCATTGGGAACGGCGTGGTCTCTGTGTACATCACCTGGACGGAGAAGGGGTGTTCCGGCTCTGAGAACGGGATGCGGTTGACCGCCGCGACGGGGTCTGCCGGGTTCAGTGCGCGCCGGGCCAGCTCGGCCTTAAGGTCCTCTTCGGTGGCGTACCGCCCCATCCTTTCGGCGTCCAACGCCACCGTGGAGATGACCACGGGATGCTCGGTCAGGTAGTGGCCGAGGGCCTGCGGCCGCACACCGGATGCCCAGAGGAGCTGCGGGGAGCGGAAGGCATCGGCGGCCACCACCACGATGTCTGCTGCCACGAATGACTTCTCCCCGGTGCGGAGGTCCTCGACGGTGACCCCGGTGACCCGGTGTCCGTCCAGTTCCACGCGGCGGACCAGGGTGAGGTCACGGAGTTCGAACTGCTTCGAGAGCGGGCTGTCCTTGTCGATCAGCGGGCCGAGGACGACGTCGGCCCCCGCCCAGCGCACGGAGCCGTCGGGCTGCGGGTCCCCGGCAACCGGAAGGGTGCCCACGCCGTACCCTTCCGGCAGCTCCGCGCCGAACTCTTCATCGAGGAGGGTCCGAATGGCCTCACCAACGGCGGAGTCGGCAAACGCTGCGCTGTGGACGTGCAGCAGCTGCTTCGCGTCCTCAATCAGACCGTCCCATTCGTCGTCAGCTATGAAGGGGACTTTTTCACTGAAGGCGGGCGACGGCGTCGCGCAGGTCCAGTGCGCACCTTGGCCACCCACGTTGGTGGCCGCAGCCGCCGCGGGAAAACTCGGGGCGTGGGCGGAGCCCGCGCCGCCGAAGTCCAGAAGGTGGGTTCCCTGGCGGGCGGTGAACATGCCCTCGGTGACTGTGGCTGCCGGGATGCCGAGCGACTCCCGGTAGGCGCCGGCCTGCGGCCCCTGCGACATTTCGCGCGCACGAGCCTTTTCGCCAGGGTCGGCAATGTTGCGGACGCTTTCGCCGGGAACCTCCGTCACCTGCGGTCCGGCTTCGAACATCACCACCCGCGCGTTCGGGACCTGCTCGAGGAGCACCCGCGCATAGGTGGAGCCGATGGGCCCGCTGCCGACGATGGCGATGGTTGGGTTGGACATGATGTCTCCTTTGAAATCAGGCCGAAAGGGATTCGGAAGTTGTTTGGGGGGCGGGAACGGGTTCGTCGGAGAGGCGCCCGTGCGGAAGCAGGACCGCCGCGACTATTCCCACGGCGTACGTGGCCGCCAAGGCAATAAAGATGGGGGCGAAGACTGAGCCGTAGATCTGAGCCACGCTGGCCTGCACTGCCGGAGCGGCCCCTTTGACCAGTTGCGGGGTCAGGGTGGAAGCGTCCAGGCCCGCCGGCAAGAGGGCCGCCACGCCGAAGCCGATCACCCCGCCGATAATCGCCGTCGCCACTGTTGAGCCCACCTGCCGCACCAGGTTGATGGTCGCGGTGATGGTGCCGGTCTGGCTGGCGGGAACAGCTCCCTGGACCACAGTGACGATCAGGCTCATGAACGCGCCGGTGCCCATCCCAACAACGGCCATGACGATCATGGGAACCCACAGCGGAAGCCCGGCGGGCAGCACCGCCATCACAAAGAGTCCGGCGGCCCCCAACGATGTTCCCAGGATGGGGAAGATCCGGTACCGCCCCGTCCTGCTGGCCAGCCATCCGGTGAGCAGGTTGCTGGTCAGCATGCCGAACACGGTTGCGATGGGCACGAGCCCGGACACGGTGGCGGTTGTCTGGTACGCCATTTGGACGTATGTGGGCAAATAGGCGGTGATGGAGAAGAGGCCGACGCCGATAATCGCCGAGAGTGCGGTGCCTGCCGCGATGGTCCGGTTGGCGAAGAAATGCAGGGGGACGATGGGTTCGGGTGCGCGGCGCTCAACAAAGTAGAAGGCAACAAAGCCCAGCATGCTGACCGCGAGCGCGGCAGCGGTGGCGGGGCCCGCGCTGCGTTCTGCGGCCCAGGTGGCGGCGAGGACTAGGGCCACCAGTGCGGCGGTAAATACAGCCGCCCCGGCAACATCGAAGTGGCGGGGCATGGGGCCAGGCTCCAGGTGGGGAACGGCAACCAGGGCAAGGGCCAGGGCTGCAGCGCCCACCGGGATGTTGATCCAGAAAACCCACTGCCATCCCCAGTAATCGGTGATGGCGCCGCCGAGAACGGGTCCAACCAGGACCGCGATGGGGAAAGCTGCGCCAATGATGGCCATGTAGCGCGGACGTTCCCGCTGCGAGGTGACCCTGGCGATGATGGTCTGCGACATCAGCTGCAGGCCCGCGGAGCTCATCCCCTGCAGGACGCGCGCGGCGATAAGCCAGGCCATGTCCTGCGAGAAGCCGCAGGCCAGGGAGGCCGCCAGGAACATCACCAGCGAACCGAGGAAGATCCGGCGGGCTCCCAGGACATCACCTAGTTTGCCGAGCACCGGCAGCAGCACTGTGCTCGCGAGGGTGTATCCCACAACAACCCAGCTCATGAGCTTCAGCGCGCCCAGCTCACCCGCAACCGTAGCCAGGGATGTGGACACCACGGTGTGGTCCAGGGCCCCGAGGAACGAAACCGTGAGCAGGGAGATAACAAGGAGACGGAGTCTCAAAGGTGAAAGTGGCATAGTGATCTACCCGAACGATCGGGCCGTCGACGCGACGTATTGTGCCTCCGGCGCACCATCACGACGGAGAACGGGTTCGGAAGGAACCCCGGCGCCGTTACTCATGCTACCGCACTTTAGTTTGAAAGCAACAAAAGAATGCGTGAATTAGACGCGTATGGCGGGTGCCCATTTATGTAGCAAGCACGGCGCGCGTGAGGGACATGTCCTCGAGCAGCTCATCCAGGTCCGTTCCGGGCTGACCGGAAGACCGCGCCTCGATAGCCCGGCGCAGCGCCAGACGGGCTGATGATTCATAGCGCTCCGGAGCCCTTAGTGTCCCGTCCCCGGTGGACGTCTCCAGCCGCGTCAGCCCGGCCTGCTGGTCCATGGTGACTTCGGTTCGCACCTCGCCGAGGCCCAGCACCTGGAGCAGGCCGTCGGCGTGAAGGCCCGCTGCCGCCGTCGCCCCCAGGGTGACGGGTATTGCCGCGCCCGCGGATCCCCCTGAATCCAGCAGGGCAATCCTGGCTTGCGCCGTGGCACTGCACACCTGGAGCGTCAACGGGCCCCGGACCAGTGACCGGGCCCAGCCCAAGCCGTCGCGGATTACCGCTTCAAGACCTGCCGCGGGGGCAGCGCACTCGACGGTGACGATCCGGGCCGGCCTGCCTCGTCTGGCCCGGAGGGCATCGGCAACCACATCCGGGCGCAGCCGGGGACGCTCAACGATGACCGGGATGTCACCGGGCCACGGGTAGGCTCCGATTCCTTTCTGCGGGAGCGCAGCAGGGTCCGCAATCACCACGGCCGCCGCTCCCCTGGCCCGGGCGTCCAGCATGCCCTGCCACCAATCGCCGGATCCAGGCACCACAGCCACCGCCCCGCTGACGTCTCCGGTGAGTGCAGCGCTGACGGAAAGCTCGGCGACAGCCGCGACATAGGAGGGCAACACCGTGAAGATGCCGAGCCCTGGATCTGCCGAACTCATTGCGGCACCCCTTCCAGAACCTTGGCTGCGGCAGCATCGGCCAGGTCGATTGCAAAGTGCGAGTCAGCCAGCAGCTCGTCGTACTCCACCGGGACCCCGCCTTCAAGGAGCGAGGCAAGCAGGCGCCACTCAGCCATATAGCCGTCTTCCGGATCCCGCCTGTACTCCGTCCACTGCCCGTCCGTGCTTCGCACTCGGGTGGCCGCGCTTCCGGCATGGACAAAGGCGGGCGGGAAATTCACCTCGATGCGGTCGTGGGAGGTGGCGATATTCATCCTCCAGAGGGCATCCGGTCCTTCCGGAAGCATGGTAAGCGCCAACTGGACCAGGATTCCGCCGGCCCGATACCCCACAAGGTAGCCGACTGGCGGAGCGACCCTGGCGTAGACAACCTCGTCGATGCCTGGCGCGATGTCCCTCACGGCCGGGAGATCATGGATCGCAAGACCGGTCAGCAGCTGCCGCAGGACGCCGGCCGCAACCACAGGACTGTCGAGGTCCAGGCGTCCCCGCCGGGCGGCCTGGAAAGGGCCGCCCTCGGCGACCAGCCGGTGGTACCTGTCATTCGGCGGGAGCGCCAGCGTCACGGAGATCGCCTGTACCCGGCCCGCGAGGGCCACAAGATGATGCCTGGCCCGCCCCCACGCGGCGTCAAACAGGTGGTTCGTCCCCACCAGAAGGACCGTTCCCGCGAGCCGGCAGGCAGAGATGACTTCGTCGGCTTCTTCCCTGCTGGTGGCCAACGGCTTCTCGCAAAAGATGGCAGGCTTCCCCGCGGCTACAGCCGCCAGGATTTGGCGGGCATGTTCAGCGGGCGGGCTGCAGATGGCCACCAGGTGGACAGCCGGGTCCGCAAGCAGGTCCGCCTCCCCCACTGACCACCGGGCACCAAGCCTTTCGGCCAGGTCCTGGGCGCGCCCACTTCCCGCATCGGCAATGTGCACCACCTTGAACAGCTCCGCCAGGCGCCCCAGCACCGGCAGATGCAGGGCCGCGACGCCCGGCCCGGCCCCAAGAACTCCTATATTCCAAGGCATCGTCGCCTCCCCCTCTTTTGTCCTTATTATTCATAAGTACGAAAATATCCGGCTATAGTCGCGTTCAACCCCACCTTAGTCCCCCCTTATGTGTGAGAATTGTGATCATGACGACAGAGTCCACACTCCGCTTTGGAGCACAAACGGATGAAGTGACGAGCCTGCTGAGGATCGTCAACCTGGTGCGAACGGGCGAGGCAACAACGCGCCCTGAAATCGGCAAGGTCACCGGGCTGGGCAGGGGAGTTGTCAGCCAGCGTGTGGACCAGGCCATTGAGATCGGCTTTCTCGGGGATGGAGAATTCGGTGCCTCCTCCGGTGGCCGCGCGCCCCGGACCCTTCGCTTCCGCGCGGAGCAGGGCCGGATCGTCATATGCGCCCTCGGAGCCGCTCATATAAGGGTTGGCGTCACTGCCCTGGACGGCGACATTCTGGCACACACGCACCGCACCTGGGACATCGCCCAGGGCCCCGAGAAGACCATTGACGCCGTGATGGCGCTCGTTGACGACGTGCTGAAAAAGGATCACCAAGTGCCCGTCTGGGGTGTGGTGGTGGGCCTCCCCGGCCCGGTTGACTTCGCCACGGGACAACCGGTGGCACCTCCGATCATGCCCGGGTGGAATGGATTCGATGTCCGCACACCCTTCGAGGACCGCTTTAACGCACCGGTGTGGGTGGATAACGACGTCAACCTGCTTGCCCTTGGTGAGCGCGCCCGGCGTCGCGAATCCCTCGCGAACCTCATCTATTGCAAGATCGGTTCCGGCATCGGTGCCGGCCTGCTGTCCCAGGGCAGGATCCACCGCGGCGCCAACGGCGCGGCCGGCGACATCGGCCATGTCCGGGTTTCCGACTCCCATGCCCAATGCCGCTGCGGCAAGATCGGCTGTCTCGAAGCGGTGGCCAGCGGCTGGGCCCTGGTCAGGGACGCGGAAGAGGCTGTCAGGGAAGGCACCCACAGCTCCGTGGCTCCGCTGGCAAAAAAGGGGACACTGACCCTCGAGGAGATCACCCTCGCGGCCCAGGCCGGGGACCCGCTGGCCATCACACTGATTCAAAAGTCGGCCCGGGTAGCGGGTGAGACCATTGCAGCCCTGGTGAACATGTTCAACCCCGGAATCATCGTCATCGGCGGGGCCATGGGATCGGCCGGCGAAGTATTCCTGGCCGAAGTGCGCCAGCGGGTCTACGAACTGTCCCTGCCGCTCGCCACCCGCGACCTCACCATCACCTTGTCCGTCAACGATGAGCGCGAACCCCTGCGCGGAGGAGCCGAGCTGGCGCGCGAGCAGCTGTTCGATGTCACCTTCCCGCGCTGGTTTGCTGACGGCAGGCCCTCACCGGAACGGCACGCCGTTCCCGCATAGGGTCCACTGCGTGGCCTGGGCATAGCCGCTCAGGCCACGTCGCGGGAGACGCTGGGTACCGGCGCCCGGTCAAGCTCCAGCTGGGCCTCCAGATGGAACGGCAGGACCAGCGGCGAACCGGGACGCGCCTGAAGGTAGGGCACCAGCAGCTGGAAGTCGACGGCGATGGCGTGCACCCCGAGGGAAAGCTCGCGCCTGCCGGCCAGGACCAGCCTGTCCTGCACGAACCACCACCCGGACTCCGCCTGCAATGCGTACGCACCCACGCGTCGGGCCCCCAGCACCACCACCAACTCCCGTGGTGCCACCGGGATGCCGTCGACCTCAACTGCGAGCTCAGCCACGCTGGAAAGGGGCATTGAGCGGATCCATGACAGGCCGAGCCGGAGTTCAAAGCCTTCCGGCGTGGCCGTCAGCGCATCTTCGCGCAAAGCGGTTTGCAACATGGCTTTTGTCCTTTATCCTAAAAGTGACATAAGTTTGTCATTAACAAGCATAAATGGGAAGGCATCTCATGGCCTCCGCACTTCCTGAGAACTGGACCCTCTGCGCCAGCTCGTTCAACTGGACTCCGGAGATCACGGCAGCCCGGCGGACAGCCGCGGACGTTGTGATTGGCATCGCGGAGTCCGTGACGAAGACAATAGAGCTCGAACCTGGGCTGCTGTGGCGGTCCTTCCCCGCTCCGCAGGACGCCGAGGTAGACGAACTGCGGGATTCGCTGGCGGCAAGAGGGGGACGCGTCAGCATCGTTGGCGCCAGCCTCGACGACTTCACGTCCGCAACCGACCGCCGCTCGTTGCAGGAGCGTTTGGACTTCCTGGTCCCCCAGCTCAGCGCCGCCAGCCGAGTGGGTGCCCGCGGGATCCGGTTACCGATCGGACAGGCAGGCACGGAACTGCTCACGTTGCTGCAGCCGCTGCTGCATGAACTCGACCTGGTGCTCTACGAAGAAATCCAAGGGCAGCAGGCTCCAAACAACCCTTCGGTGGCACCAGCACTGGATGCGATAGCCGGACTGGCAGATGAGCGCGTGCGGGTACTCGTCGACATCAGCATGCTCATGCCGGCCCTTCCCGTCACCTACCTTCATGAGTTGCGGCAGGGCGGCGTACCTTCCGATCTTCTGGCGCGCCTGGAGAACGACTGGCGCGATCCCGCCACCCACGATGCTGTCACCGCCCTGCTCCGCGCAGGGAAGATTCCGCCGCGCATTCACACCCTCTTCATGAACCTGCTCATCCGCTTCGGCCGCAGTGACGCCGCAGACCTGCAGCGCATCCTCCCCCTGGTGGGCGCCTTCCATCTGAAGTTCTGGGATCTGGACGACGACGGCGGCCGGGTTTCCCAGCCGCTGCATGACCTCGGCAGCCTGCTGCGCGGGACCGGCTTCACGGGCACGCTGACCAGCGAGTGGGGCGGCCACGAGTGGCTGCAGGACGACCCAACGGAGATGACGCGGAGTCACCTGGCCCTGGCGGGGGCAGCCCTCACGGAGCCAGCATTGGTGGAGCCGACACCAGCGGCCCGGGCTGCCCTCTGACCGATATAAAACGCTGACCGGATACAAGAAGCTCATGGCACAGGAAAGGCCGGCCCCGCGGGGCCGGCCTCACTTGTCTGCGAATTATTTCGTGCTGAATGCGGCGTCGAAAGCTGCGGCGGAGGGTTCATAGCCGGAGAGCCGGCGCACGAAAGCCAGCGCCTCGGGGGCGCCCTTCAGCCGGTCCATTCCGGCGTCCTCCCACTCCACGGACAGCGGCCCGCGGTAGTCGATGGCGTTCAGCATCCGGAACGCATCCTCCCACGGCACGTCGCCGTGGCCGGTGGAGATGAAGTCCCAGCCGCGGCGCGGATCAGCCCAGGGCAAATGGGAGGACAGCCGGCCGTTGCGCCCGTTGGACAGACGCTTCTTCGTGTCCTTGCAGTGCACATGGTAGATCCGGTCCTTGAAGTCCCACAGGAACCCCACAGGGTCGATGTCCTGCCACACCATGTGGCTCGGGTCCCAGTTCAAGCCAAAGGCCTCGCGGTGCCCGATCGCCTCGAGGGCGCGCTGCGTTGTCCAGTAGTCGTAGGCGATCTCTGATGGGTGCACCTCATGGGCGAACCGGACGCCCACCTCGTCAAAGACATCGAGGATGGGGTTCCACCGGTCGGCAAAATCCTGGTAGCCGGCGTCGACCATCTTTTCGGAGGCGGGCGGGAACATCGCCACGTACTTCCAGATGGACGATCCCGTAAAGCCGGTCACCGTTTTCACGCCCAGCTTTGCGGCGAGCCGTGCAGTGTTCTTCAGTTCCTCGGCGGCACGACGGCGGACCCCTTCAGGATCGCCGTCGCCCCATACGACGTCCGGCAGGATGCCGCGGTGCCGTTCGTCGATCGGGTCGTCGCAGACGGCCTGGCCCTTGAGGTGGTTGGAGATGGTCCACACTTTGAGGCCGTGGCGTTCAAGAATGTCCAGCTTGCCCTGCACATAGGCGTCGTCGTCCCAGCGCCAGGGATCCAAGTGGTCACCCCAGCAGGCGATCTCCAGCCCGTCGTAGCCCCACTCGCCTGCGAGCCGGGCCACCTCCTCGAACGGCAGGTCGGCCCACTGGCCGGTGAACAAGGTAATTGGTCGTGCCACGTACTTCCCCTCCTCAACTGGCCGGCACGGGAACGCCGGCAGCGACCCGTGTCCAGGCGGAATCATTTTCGGAACTGCGCTCGACAGCGTCGAGCACCCGCTGCACCCTCAGCCCGTCGGCGAACGACGAATGCGGGGCGGAGCCGCCCACGATGCCCTCCACGAGGTCCTTGACCTGGTGGGAGAACCCGTGCTCGTAACCGAGCATGTGGCCTGCCGGCCACCACGCCGAAACGTAGGGATGCACCGCTTCCGTGACCAGGATCTTCCGGAAGCCCTGGCGGTCCGCAGGGGCCGTGCGGTCGTAGAACTGGACGCTGTTGAGGTCCTCCAGGTCGAAGGCCAGGGCGCCCTTGTCCCCGGAAACCTCAATCTGCAGCGCGTTCTTCCGGCCGGTGGCAAACCGGGTGGCCTCGAACGACGCCAGCGCGCCGGATTCGAAGCGGCCCGTGAAGATGGCGATATCGTCCACCGTCACCTGGCCGGAGCCGACGCCGGCAGCGCCGGAAAGCCCGGTATCGGAAGGGCCGGAGCCTGAAGTGGAGCCCGTCAAAAGAGGCCGCTCCCTCACGATGGTGTCGATAACGCCGGACACCTTCTCCAGGTTCAAGCCGGTGACGAACTGGGCCAGGTCGATGGCGTGGGCACCGATGTCCCCCAGGGCCCCCGAGCCGGCGTGTTCCTTCTGCAGACGCCACGCCAGCGGCATCTCCGGGTCCACCAGCCAGTCCTGCCGGTAGGAGGCACGCACCTGGTTGATCGTGCCCACGGCGCCTTCGGCGATGAGGTTGCGGAGGAAGGTGACGGCCGGAACGCGGCGGTAGGTGAACCCGACCATTGCCTGGATGCCCCGGGCAGCCGCCCGTTCGGCAGCTTCGGCCATCGCTTCGGCTTCCGCCACCGAGTTGGCGAGTGGTTTTTCGCACAAAACGTGCTTCCCGGCCTCCAGCGCGGCGATCGCGATTTCGGCGTGGGAGTCGCCGGGGGTGACGATATCGACGACGTCGATATCGTCACGGGCGATCACGTCCCGCCAGTCTGTTGCTGACTCGGCCCAGCCCCACTTGCTGGCAGCGGCGGCGACCGCTTCAGCGTTACGGCCGACGATAACCGCCATTTCCGGCTCGGCAGGCAGGCCGAATACCCGCGGCGCCGTCCGCCAGCCTTGGGAGTGGGCAGCACCCATGAAGCCATAACCGATCATGGCCACGCGCAGGGTTTTCATGCGAGCACCACCGTCCGTTCAACCGCGACGCGGTTGCCCACGTAGCGCATCGGCGCGATCTGCATATACAGCAGGCGCAGGGTGAGGATGACCTCGACGTCGATCTCCTCGCCGGCGTCGGGGACGCGGTCCAGCGGGATGATCACGTCGGGCTTGTCTGCGACGAACCACAGGGTTTCCCATTGCTCCGGGAGTTCAGCTATGGAGTAGGACTTGTCCTGCAATTCGAAGCGGAGGGACTCCTTGGGAATCTCCACGCCATTGACCGTTGCAACGACGTCGTCAACGGCGGACAGCCAGAGGCTGCGGTACCAGGGCAGCTGCACCGATACGGCAATCCCCTCGGGGTGCCTGCGGACGTCGGTGTCCTGGAACAGGGAATTGTGAGTAGCCATGGCTTTCCTTACTTAACAGTCTCGACCAGGGTCGCGTGGGAGTCGGATGCATTTGGATCAACGGCCTCTTCGATGGCATGCCGCATCAGCGTGTGCTGCTTCTTGACGAGGTCGATCGGATCGGATTCGCCCAGGTCGGCGAACGCGTGGCCCTCCCACTCGCTGGACAGGTAGCCCTGGTAGCCGCCCTTGACGAACTGGCGCACAATGCGGGGAATGTCCATCGCGGGTTCATTGCCGTGTTCGTCGATGTCGTAGAACTTCGCATGCACATGGAAGATCTGCGGCATGATATCCAGCCATTCCTCCGGCGGAACCAGTCCATGCATGTTGAACGCCAGACGGGTGAAGGGACCAAGGCGCGCGGGGTCGAAGTTGTTGGCGTTCAGGTAGTCCTCGAACTCCTGGTTGCGCTCCTGCATCGGCAACGGCTTGCGCCAGATCTCCTGCATGACGGCAAAGTGCTCCTCGGGCAGCCCCATTTGCGTCAACGTGCGGAAGAGGGTCGGGGAAAGGCTGTGCATCGTCGAGCTGAAGTCTGCGGTGAAACCGAGCCGGTCGCTTCCCAGTTCCTCGTACATCTCGCGGATCTGCAGGATCTTGGGATCGTTCGGCCCCTGCGGCGCGTGAATTTCGTAGCCGAGCTTCTGGTCGTACTTCTCGGCCAGGGGAAGCAGCCGGCGGAGCAATTCCTTGCCCGCGGAGCGGATCACCACGCGGTGAAAACCAAGCTTGTTGGCCGTGTGCAGCTGCGCGGCGAAGAAGTCGTACTCCTCATCGGGTGTCATGTCCCGGTCCTTGCGGCGGCCCATGTCCAGGTTGGTGCCCAGTGCGCTGGGGGTCAGGCCGTAGCGGTCCATGCTGTCGCGCCACAGGCGGACGAAGTCGTCGTCGACGTCCGGGTAGGTGCGCAGCATCTGGGCGATGTTGAACTCAACCCCCGGGCCGAGGCCTTCATCTGCAACAGCTTTGATCAGCGTCTCAGGGGTGTAGAGCCCGGCGGCGAACTCGGAGGTGAGCGAATAGAGGGTAATGCCAAGCTCGATGCCCGAGCCTGCGATGCCTTCTGACATGATTTCTGGTTCCTTCGTTGTCAGCCGCGGACGGGCTGGGCGAGATGGCTGTTGAGGATGCGGCGGGCTTCTGAAGCGTCGGTGATCATGGCCGAACCGGCGTTGGCGGCCGCTGAGCGCTGGACGGCCTGCTCGCCGCGGATAATGTCGAACGGGTCCTGCCAGTTGTTCCAGTGCCAGCCTTCGTATTCGCTGGAGATTGCGCCGGAGTAGCCGTGCTCAACCAGTTGCCGGACAAGGCTCCGAACCGGCACCGAGGGCTCCTCGCCGGTCTCGTCGATGCCGAAGAACTTGCCGTGCACGTGGCGGACCCAAGGCATGATCTCCAGCCAGGTGTCCAGCGGGGCAGGACCGAAAAGCCCTGTTCCGTTGATGGCGAAGTCAATGCCAAGGTCGGGCCGGCCGTTCCGGGCGGCCAGGCCGATGAAGGCACCGAAGCGTTCACCGTGAACCTTTTGCGTGTTTGGCGGTCCGTCGACGTAGAAACCATTCCACAGGTCAACCACCTGTCCGAGAAGTTCCTCCGAAGCACCACGGCGGCGGTAGGCCTCCAGCAGGGAGGGCGCAAAACCGGTAACGGTGGCACCCCAGTCGGCGGTGAAGCCGAGCAAGGGGGAATTGAGTTTCTCGTAGCGGTCGCGAAGGGCCAGGACACGCTCGTGGGCGCCGTGCTGGTCCGCGTGGACTTCGAGGGCCAGGGTGACGCCGTACTTCTCGGCCACGGGCAGCAGGCTTTCCATGGCGTCCGGAGTCAGTGAGATCTGCACCCGGGCGATCGGGAAGCCGAGCCTGGCGGCTACTTCGATCTGCTTGCGCATGTATTCGACAAGCTCGTCATGGTTCATCAGCCGGTCGCGGCGGATACCGGTGTCAACGTTGACTGCGAGCGAGGTGGGGACCAGGTCAACCTCGGCCACAAGATCACGGAACTGGCCCACGAAGTTGTCATCGATCCGGTCCGGGAAGCCGCGCAGGCTGGAGAATCCGATGACTTCGAGCCCTGGGCCGAAGCCTTCGGCCGCCACTTTGCGGATCAGGCCATCGAGGTCGTACTGCCGGGCGTGGAAGGCCCGGGTGAAGCTGTAAAGGGTGACGCCCTGGATCGGCGTGCCGAGGCTGGTCATCGCTGTCCCACCTTCATGGTCTTGGTGTCGTGCTCTTCGATGTGCAGCACGCCGTGGTCGGTGATGATGTAGGGGATGTAGAGCTTCAGGTCCACCCTGACCTCGTGCTCGGTCCGGCTGTCCGGGACGGGAAGGTCGCCCGAAAGGACTGCCGAGTCCAGCGGGAACCACCATTCGCCGGTCTCGTCCACGAGTTCCTCGAAGCTGAAAGTGCGGTTGTTCATGGTCCAGCGCAGTGAGCCCTCGGGGGCGGCGACGCCGTCCACTGTCAATGCAGCTCCAGCGATGCAGGAACCCGGCAGGGCCCGGTACCAGGGGATGCGGACTTCGACGGCGGTACGGCCGTCCTGGGTGATCAGTGTTCCCTGCTCGATTATGCGGTCGGCGATCATCGAGACCTCCTTGTCTGCGGCATGCCTTGCCTGTGATGGAACGAAATAGCAGCGGCATCGCACCACTTATTCATTATTTAGTCAGTCTATTGTCTGATTCAGACATAAGTAAAGAGCTGTTGAGTTCTTCTCTGAGTTTCCGGGCCCCGCGCACTGCGAGCGCCACAGCGGTCAGCGTGGGATTGCAGGCCGTGGCGGTGGGAATGACGCCGTTGCCGGCCACGAAGAGGCCGGGGACCTGCCACACCTGGCTGTCGGGCGAACACACGCTCTCGCCGTCGTCCCTTGCACCCATCCTGGTTGTGCCCTGATAGTGAAGCGAAGCGCCGGGCGGCATGACGAACGGACGCTCGTCGAGCGGTTCACCCACCGCCTTGCCCAGGCGGACAATTTCCTGCTTGGCGCGGTCCAGCACCTCGTGATCCCGCCCTGTGAGGCGATAGTGGATGCGCATGGCGGGCATCCCGTACGAGTCGCGGACACCGTCGTCGAACGCCACCCGGTCCTCGCGCTGCAGATCCTTGGCGCAGAACAGGCCAAGCCCCACGATAGAGCCCGGGACAACGGGGTCATCGTCGGCCAAGGGAACCGGTGACGCATCCAGTTGCATGATCTGGCCGTGGAAGGGCGCCCCGTCCGTGTAGGGAACCCAGGCAACTCCGCTCTGCTCACTGAGCGCGCCGTTGACGGCTGCCCGGCCCTGCGGAGCCGTGACATCACGCAGCCGGCTCGCGAACACCACCTGCGCCTGGTCGTTGAGGTAACGGCCCAGGGCGTCAGGCCGGATCCCGGAAGCCCACAGCAGCTGCGGCGTGCGCAGGGCATCCGCACCCACCACAACGTAGCGGGCGGTCACCTGATGGGTTTCGCCGCTGCGGCGGTCCTGGACTTCGATGCCGGCAGCAGCGCCATCCTCCAGGAGCACACGCGTTACCAGCGCCTCATCAAAGAGTTCAAACTGCGGATTTTCGCGGGTCACATCCCCCATCACGACGTCGGAACCTGACCAGACCAGGCCGCCGTCCTCCCGCCGGTGTACAGCAAGAGGCATGGGCTGGACGCGGTAGGCGGTGCCACGGCCCGCGTCCACGGCGGCGGCGAGTCGTTCCCGGACGAGGTCAGAGAACGGAGCCCCGTCAAAGGCGCGGGTGGTCACCCCCAGCAGCCGGTCGGCGTCCTCAAGAAGCTCTTCAAGGTCCGGCAGGAACGGAATGCGCTCTTTGCCGCCCGGGCGGGGGCAGGCAGCGGTCCAGTGAGCGGCCATGCCGCCCACGTTGCTGGACATGGCGGCAACGGGCATCCCGTCCTCGCCGGGGAAGACGTAGCCGTCCTGGAGCAGGTAGGTGCCGGGCCTGGCCCTTCGCTCCCCGCTTTTGACGGCGCCGGGTGAGTTCACCGTTTCGGCACCTGCACCGGGGCCTTCCGATGCCCGCTGCGCGAGGCTGCGGCGTTCAGGATCCTCAATGTTCTTGACGTGCGCCCCGGGTGGATTGCTGACCGTGGGGCCCACCTCGAACATGGCGATGGTGGCACCAGGGGCTTCCTCGCTGAGGATCCGCGCGTATGCCGATGCCGTGGGGCCGCTGCCGACGATGGCGACGTCGACCGCAGCGGGATACCGGTTACCGCTCACCATCCCGCCACCAGTTCCTGGATGCGCCGGACGGACTTCGCCGAGTCGATCGTGGGGTAGTACTCGAGCCCGATGGGGCCGCCATACCCGCTGTTCCCCAGGTCCGTGAGCCGGGCGTGCCAGTCGATGGATCCCGAGCCGGGTTCGCCGCGCCCCGGCGCATCGGCGATCTGAACATACTTGATGAGGTCGCCGGCGTTGGCGAGCTCGGCGGCCACGTCCTCGCCCTCGACCGTGGAGTGGTAGAGGTCGTAGAGAACGCCGAAGTTGGGCGAGTTGACGCCCTTGGCGACATAGACGGCTTCCGAGGTCCGGTCCAGGAGGGCTCCCGGGTGGTCAACCCTGACGTTGACCGGTTCGAGGACCAGGGTGATGCCGGAACCCTCGATGTGCGCGACGCCTCGGGTGAAGATCTCGATCAGTTCGTCCAGCTGGTCCTGCCGCTTGCGCCCGCCGAATCCGGTACCGCTGCCCACTACCATCCGGGGGCAGCCGAGCTGCTGTGCCACTTCGACGCCGGCGTCCAGCCCGGTGTAGAAAGCATCGTGGTTGCGGGGCGGGATCATGAACTGCATACGCGGTTCCGCCAGTTGGGAGGTGAGCTGGACTCCGGTTTCCTCGAGTGCGTGCTTCAGGGCCGGGATGTCTTTGCCCGTTGGGCCCCACATTTCGACGGCGTCGAAGCCGGCTGCTGCCGCCGCGCGAACCCGATCGGCAGCACTTTCGCCTGCTTCGGCGAACAAAAGGTCGATATTGGGCGAAAGTTGAAACATGGATGTCTCCTAGAGAATTGAGATGGTGGTCTAAAACATGGGGTGGTCGTGGACCGGGTGCTCGGGAACCGGCTGAAGCACGTCCCAGTGCTCAACAATCCGCCCGTTTTCGAAGCGGTAAATGTCTGCGACGGCGGCGTCGGGACGCCCGGGACCTGAAGCGCGCACATGCACCAACGCCAGGTCACCGTCCACCAGGATGCGCTGAACCTCGAACCGGGAGTCTGGCGATCCGTCGAACTTCGGCGTCAGCATTCGTACTGCCGCCTCAGGCCCGTCAGGAATGGTCGGGTTGTGCTGCCGGTAGTCGTCGGCCACAAGGAAGTCGAAGGCTTCACGCACCCGTTTTTGGGTGTAGAAGATCTCCACGAAGCGCTCAAACGCTGCGCGGTTGTCAACCATCGCGGGTCAGCCCTTCAGGCCGCCGGAGAAGCCCTGGATGAACCGTTTCTGCGCGAACAGGAACAGCGCCAGGATGGGAATCATGGAGACGATCACTATCGCGAAGATCGAGTTCCACTGGGAGACCAGGGAGCCGATGTAGTAGTACATGGCCACCGGCAGCGTCTGGTTGGCGGAGCCGCCCAGGAAGATCAGCGACGTGAAGAAGTCGTTCCACACGATGAGCCCAGCGAAGATGGTGACCGTTCCCGTGGCTGGGGCCATCATGGGGAACACCACCTTGGAGAAAATCTGGGATTTGCTGGCGCCGTCGATGGTGGCCGCTTCTTCGTAGTCCGTGCCGAGGCCGCGGAAGAAGTTTGCGTAGAGGAAGATCGACAACGGCAGGAGCATGCCCGTGTAGAGGATGATCAGGCCCCAAGCGGATCCGGTGAGCCCAAGGGCCCGTGCACCCATGTAGAGCGGGACGGCGCCGAGCTGGCCGGGGAGGATGATGGCGATCAGGAAGAGGTAATACGCGCCCTTGCTCCAGCGTCGGGTGCTGCGGGAGATGACATATCCGGTGATGGAACCGAGTGCGATCAGCCCCACGATGCTGCCTGCGGTGATGATGGCGCTGTTGACCAGGCCCATCACCACGTTGGAGTTGCCGGTGGCGGTGAGGACGTCGATAAAGTTGCTGAAGTCGGGGCTTGTTGGCGGAGCCAGGGCCGAGGTGGTGAACAACTCGTTGTCCGGCTTCAGGGCAGTTGTCACCAGGAAGTAGAACGGCGCGAGGAACACCAGGGCCAGCGCCCAGAGGCCGACTTCGCGGAGCAGGGTGAGCTTGGTGTAGCGGAACATGGCTTAGTCCTCAGGGTTCGAACGCGTCAGCCGCTGCTGGAGAACGGCGAAGATCAGGATGATGGCGGCGAGCACCAGGGCCAGGGCGGCACCGCCGCCGAAGTTCCCGAGCGCAAAGGCCTGCTTGTAAACCAGCGTGGCCAGCGTTTCCGTCGCTCCGGCCGGTCCGCCGCCGGTGAGCGCCATGATGGGATCGAAGACGCGCAGCCCCTGGACGATTCCCAGAGTGGTGGCGATGGCGACGGCGGGGCGGATGGCGGGCAGGGTAACGTTGCGGAACCGCTGCCACAGGTTGGCGCCGTCAATGGCCGCCGCCTCCTCCACTTCCACGGGGACACCGGCCAGGCCGGCCATAAAAATCACCATGGCAAAGCCGGTGGAAGACCAGACCAGCACCACCAGCACGGTCCAGATGGCCCACTGCGGGTCGGCCAGCCACGGCCTGGCCTGGTCGCCGGCGCCTATTGCCGTAAGGAAGGCATTGAGCGGACCGTCGAAGTCGAAGATGTATTTCCAGATGTAGGCCGTGGCTAGCGGGCTGAGCACCACCGGCATGAAGAAGAGGGTCCGGAGGATGTAGCGCGTCTTGACGACGCGGTTCAGGCCCAGCGCAATGACCAACCCGGCGATGTTGCCCAGGAGAACCGAGCCAAAGGCCAGAAAGAGGGTGTTGGAGAGGGCTCCGAGTTTCGTGGGGTCCTTGAAGATGGCCTCAAAGTTTGTCCAGCCCGTGATTTTGAACGAGCCGATGCCCGTCCAGTTGGTAAAGGCGAAGAATCCGCCGATTCCGGTTGCCACGTAGTGGATGGCAAACACCAGGGCGATCCCGGGCAGCGCCCACCACCAGTGTCCGAACTCCATGGGCCCCCGCCGGGGACGGGTGTTCTCACCCGTCCCCGGCGTCCGCTTGCCTCGCCGGGGTGCTTCAGCTGCTTCGCTTTTCGGTTGCATCGTCGCAGTCATTGGTATTCCTTGCTTGTCCCTTTGAGTCGTCGGAACGTTGATGGTGAAGAACTCTACTGTTCCCAGGCCGCGTCCATGGCCTGCAGGACCTGGTCAGGGCTCTTCTGGCCGGTGATGATGCCCTGGACCCCCGTGGCCAGTGCGTCGTAGACGGCGGAATTCGGCCACTGGATGTTGGGCAGCGGGCCGTACTTGCCGTCCTTGATCAGGCCTCCGACGTTCTTGTAGGCGCCGCCGTCGAAATCGTACTTGTCGAGTCCGCTGACCGGCAGGGCACCGTCGATTTCTGCGAAGGCCTTGGTCTGCTCAGGCTGGGCGGCCCAGTCGAGGAAGGCCTTGGCAGCGTCCTTGTTCTTGGAGGCCGCGTTGATGGAGAAGGCGTAGTTTGCACTGGCAAATACGTAGCTATTACCTGAGCCCTGTTCCGCGGGGAACGGCCGTACGGCAAACTGGGAGCCCCCAGCGGCGGACTGCAGCTGCTTCCAGCTTGGGGCCGGGATGAAGCCGCTCACGGACGTTCCGCTGGCAAGCCCCTTGGTGATGGCATCGAAGCCGCCGCCGGCAGCACCCTTCTGGAAGCAGCCCGCGTCCTTCAAGGTATTAACTGCTTCGAGGGCCGACTTCCAACCGTCCGAGCCGGCGAAGGTGGCTTCCTTGGCAGCGCGCTTATCGTTCCATTTCGGGTCTTCCGCGTAGACGCGCGAGGCTGCCAGGGACATCGCCATCAGCCCTGTGTTGGGAGGGGCTGATCCGGCAAGGGCAAAGAGGGATTTACCGGAGGACTCCAGAGCCTTGCACTGCTGCTGGAGGGAGGAATAGTCGGCAGGGAAGCCGCCGGCTGCAGCTGCAGCCGTCTCATTACTCACCAAGGCAGAGATCGTAATTTCCGTGGCCTGGCCGTACACCTTGCCGTCGGTTCCAAAGGTGCTGGCGCTTCCCTCGGGGAGCAGTTGCTTCGCGGCATCGTCAAGCGGTTCAAGGAAACCTGCCTGGACGAGCGGCAGGATGCTGCGGCCGGTGCCGGAGCCGGGTGAGGTCACTACGACGTCTGAGGCGTTTCCGGCCTGGAGCTGTGTGCGCAGGGTCTGGTCATAGGAGTCGTTCGGCTGAGGATTGAAGGTGATTTTCACGTTCGGGTGTGACTTCATGTAATTTTCTGCCAACACCTGGAAGGGGCTCTCGATGGTGTTGGATGTCGCGAAGGACAGTGAAAATTCCTGGGAACCACCCGAAGAGGAGCTGCTGCCGGTGGAGGCCGAGCAACCGGTAAGAATGAGTGCTGCGACGGTGGGGACGGCGAGGGCGCCGACCTTCAGGCCTGAATAGCGACGGTGCTGTGTCATGTCCAGCCTTTCTGACTTCATTGTCCAAAAATCCGGGTGTCGTGACCCCGGTCACTCACAAGTATGCAGGAGATGTGCCTAAAACACACATAAGTCTTTGCTATGACGGACATAAGTTTAACGGGGGTCCGCGGAAGGTCTATCCAGATCCCTGATGACTTCGCCTACGTTATTGATCCCGCTGATACACTCCCTTGAAACGGTTCCACTCCCAAAGGATCGCTGCGCCGTGACGAAACATGTCCTGCTTTCCCGTCTCGACCTCAACCTGCTGATCTCGCTGGATGCCCTCATTACCGAGCGAAGCGTTACCAGGGCGGCCGAGCGGCTCCACCTCAGCCAGCCGGCGCTCAGCGCCTCACTCGCCCGGCTCCGATCCCACTTCGGGGACCCGATCCTGGCCCGCCGCGGCAATGCTTACGAGCTCACCCCCTTCGCCCTCCGGCTCGCCGAACACACCACCACCGCGCTGGAGGCCGCACGCCGCGTCTTCGAAAGCCAGGCCACCTGGGAGCCCACAGAATCCGAGCGCGAGTTCTCCATCTACGGCTCGGATTACGGCTTCACCACCATTGGCCGGGTTGCTTCCGAGCTTGCAGCCGAGCGCGCCCCAGGAGTCCGGTTCCGGTTCATGCTCCACAATCCGATGGTGGTGGAGGATGCAGCCAACCGCCTTCGATCGGTGGACGGCATGGTGATTCCCCATGGATTCCTCACCGGGCTGCCCTACCTGGACCTGTGGAGGGACGGGTGGGTCGCCGTGGTCTCCACGTCCAATGAAGCCGTCGGCGAGCAAATCACCATGGAAAACATCGCTGAACTTCCCTGGGTGATGACCTATCAGACGCGCTCAGCCTCAACGTCGGCGGAACGGCAGATCCAGCAGCTGGGCGTTGAGCCCCGCGTAGACGTGGTTGTTGAAAGTTTCCAGTCCTTGCCGCACTTTGTGGTTGGAACCAACCGGATCGCGCTCATCCAGGCGGCCCTGGTGCCGTTCGCCCTGCGCGTGGGCGGGATTCGGATCCTGCCGCTGCCCTTCGATGCCACGCCGCTGGTTAATGCCTTGTGGTGGCACCCCGTGCACAACCGCGACTCCGAGCATGAGTGGATGCGGGGCCTCTTCAAAGAGGCTGCCGACATCGTGGCAGCCGCCGCAACCAAGGAAGCCCCTTAAATGCCTCGATGCCCGGCCGGCTAAACGGACGGGCATCGAGGCTATGGGACGTCGGCCTTTCAGGTCAGGCTGATGCCAGCGCCGTCCGCATGCTCTTGCGGATGAGGTCATGCTGCTTCCGCACCAGCAGCAGCGGATCCACCTCACCGAGCTCAGCGAAGGCATGGCCTTCCCATTCGCTGGACCAGTAACCGCGGTAGCCGCCTTCGACGAATACGCGGACCAGTTCCGGATAGTCGATGGCCGGCTCGTTGCCCTGCTCATCAATGTCGTAGAACTTCGCGTGGACGTGCATGATTTGCGGCATGATGTCAGCCCACTCCTTCGGGTTGACGTGGCCGTGCATGTTGAACGCCAGGTGGGCGAAGGACCCAAGCCGGGCAGGATCGAAGTCATGTCCCCGCAGGTACGCAATGAACTCCTCCTGCCGCACCCGCATCGGTGCCTCAGTGCCCCATATAGCCTGCAGCCTTTCGACAGCTTCATCGTCCAGCCCGGCACGGCGAACCGCGCGCAGGAGCGTGGGAGACATGCTGTGCATGGTTGAGGAGAAGTCAGCCACGAAGCCCAACAGCGGTGAATCCAGCTCGGCGTAGACGTCGCGGACCTTCATGATCTCGGGCGAGTTGGGTCCCAGCGGTGCATGGATCTCGTAGGCAAGTTTGAGTTCGAGGTCCTCGGCGAGCGGCAGCAGCCGGCGAAGCAGGTCCGGCTTCGCGCTCTGGATGCGGACCAGCGGAAAACCGAGCTTCTTGGCGCCGTGGAAGAGTGTCTGCGTGAACTCGTACTCCTCGTCCGGGGTCATGTCGCGGTCACGGCGGCGTCCCATGTCCAGATTGGCGCCGAAGGAGCTGGCGGTGAAGCCGTGCTTGTCGAAGGCGCGCTGCCACGAGCGCACGAAGTCGTCAGTCACGTTGGGATAGGTAGGCAGGACCTGCGATGCCACAATCTCGATCCCGGGGCCGATGCCGAGCTCGGCCACGCGGTTCAGCAGACCGTCGAAGTCGTACCAGCCGGCCCGGAATTCGGCGCTTGCCGAGTACAGGGTGAGCCCCAGCGAGAACGGATCTTCCTCCGCTTTCGGTGGGGGCGGCGTGACCGCCGTCGTCAGTTCCGGTGCCGCCGCAGCCCTGTCCGTGACGGTCAGCTCCAACGTCTGGTTCACGAAGTTGGGAACGTACATGCCGGGACCGCCGTCCTGGCCGGGCACAATCTGCATGTACGGCAGGCGCAGCTCACCGATGAGCCGGACGGTGTGCTGCTCGCCCAAGGCAACAGGGCTCTCCGTTGTGGCGATTAGCAAGGGATGTTCCTGGAGGTACCAGAGCGTTTCGCTTTGAGCGGGCAGGTCCGGGAGCGCATAGCGGACACCGCCCAGTTCCAGGGACAAGTTCCCGGCGGGGATATCCTGGCCGTCGACGGTGAGCCGCAGGCTGGAGACCGAGGAGAGCCACAGACTTCGGTACCACGGCAGGGTCAGGGCAAGCGCGAGACCGTCGGGATGGGTGCGGAGGCTTGCATCGTCAAGAAGTCCGTTTGGCATTGTTGCTCTCTTTACTGGGAAAAGGGGATGGGTCAGGTAAGTTCGCCGGTGATGCGGCGGATCAGGGCGTGTTGGCGCCGCACTTGGTCAATGGCGTGCCATGGCGTGCGTTCGCCTTCATATTCACTGGAGAGATAACCGGTGTAGCCGGAGTCCTTGAGGGCCTTGAGCACGGGCAGCCAGGGAATCTGCTGGTCTTCCAGCCGCTCGTTGATGTCGTGGAACTTCGCCTGGACGAACACCACATACTGGGCGATATCGGCGAAGTCGGCGGGGTCGACGCCGATGCCGTCGAGGAAGGCGGGCCGGGTCTCGCGGGTCTCACCTGCACGCAGCGGAATGGGCCGGTCCTGGAAGATTCCGGTGTCGATGAGCAGGCCGAAGTTCTTGGTGCCTGTTCGTTCGATGAGGCCGATGTAGTCCTCGACGACGGGGTGCCTGATGGGAGTCGGCGAATGAATCTCCGGGCAGATGATGATCCCCAGCTCGTGGGCCAGATCAAGGGAGCGTTCCACGGACTCGGTCCAGATGGGGTCTGGGACCAGATCGCTGGACACCACGCCGATCTTGGGGCGCACGAAGCCGAAACCCAATTGGTTGGCAAGCCGCAGGTCCCGTTGCAGGGCCTCCGCACCCTCGGCGACCGTCATGGTGCGGCCCGGGTGAAGACGGGTGTCAATCCAGGAACCGTAGTTCGTCGGCTCCAGCGAATACTTCTCCAGCAGGCCGAACCAGTTATCGATCCAGGCCGGGGACGGTTCCGGATAGTTGGGAACGTGGCCCTCGCCGAGAATCTCGACGCCGGTGGCGCCCACGTCGGCGACGGCGGCCAGCGCCGTCTCAAGGTCCATCACCGTGCCGTAATCGCCCATAAAGCTGTAGAGGGAAACGCCGTAGCGGAAGGTACCTTCGCCGCCTTCCGGCGCGAGGGTCACCTTGCGGCTGGTCCGGTGGGTGGTGGGCTGGTGCTCGACTGGTATGTAGGACATCCGCAGCCGCAGCTCGATGGAGAGCTCGTGGACGCCCTGCGGCAGGCCGCCATCGAGGGGAACGGTGACCACTGCCGCTTCCTCAAGGGGCCAGCGCACGCCATCACTTTCCCAGAGCTGCTGCAGGGTGTAGGTCCGCCCGCCGAAGGTCCACAGCGGAACGTCAGGTCCGACGTCGACGATGCCGCCCACGCGAACGGCGATGCCATCGATGAGGGACGCGGCCATGCCCCGGTAGGAAGGCATCCGGACCCGGAACTGAAAGCCGGTTACACGTCCGCCGTCCATTACGTTGCGGAAGCCGACGGACTGGATGAGGTCTCTTTCGAGAAGCATCATTGCTCACTCTCTCTAGGTGCAGAATCCAGAGTAGCAATCATTCTGTCGCTTTTACACCTAAGTGAGCGGCTAACCGGCAAAACATGCCAAGGGCTCGCCGGGCTGGCCGCTTCGAGGGCCTCAGCTCCTTTCGGCCCGTTCCGCGAGGACGCCGATGGCCAGAGAGAAGCGGCCAGGTAGCGGCGAAAGTGCCAGACGGAGCCAGATGGCGTCCGAGTACGCATCGAACCGGGCTGGACTGACGCGCAGTTCCTCGGCCACGGCCAGCACCTGCGTGTGAGCCGTCAGGTAGCGTGCCGGCGTCATGCGGTTATTGCGTAGATGAAGCTCCAGATGGACGTCCAGGCCGGCCAGATCCCGGGCGGCCTCGTGCCGGGCCGTACTGTCGAAGTCCAGCAGTCCGGGCGGGATGTCGCCGTCAGGAACGATGATTTGCTTGTCGTACAGGTCTCCGTGGGCCCATACCACCGGATCCGGTGCCGTCCCTATCAGGTTCATGGCCACGTGCTCTGCGGCGGCGCGCAAGACAGCGCGCTGAGACGACAACTCGGGGACGTTTTCATTGTGCCGCAACCAGTCGTCCACCCGTCGACACACCTTCGTCGCTTCCCACTCTGCTGAACGGAGCGGAAGGCTGTCGAGAGCACCTCGTGCTGCTGGACCATGGGAGCCGTTCAGTTCCGCGACCCAGGCGCGCGACCATTTCTCCCATGCCCTGGCGAACGCTTCATCGCAGACGGCCGCTTCCACCCGGCCCAGCTCGTTCAGAGTCGGTCCCGGTATGGCGCTGAAAACGATGACGTCAGACTGGGAACTCTGACGAAGGATTCTGGGCGTTGTGAAGTTGCCGGCGTCCAGCAGGACCTCCATTTGCGCGCAGCGCTCGGCCGGTACGACGGCGCCCCCGGGCCCGAAGATCTTTATATAGCGGCCCTCCGCCCGGACGACAGCCTGGTGGTACGGCCAATACGAAATCAGTTCCCCCTGCTGCGCTTCCCCCCGCAAGGCGGGAAGTCCCGGATCCTCCAACGGGATTAGTTCGAACTGCCCGTGACGCAAATAAGCTCCCCGGACGCCGGGCACTCCCGGCGTCCGGACCTCCAGTACAAATTCTCCCGGTGTCTTTTCTGGCCAAGCCCGCTGAACCAGCCAGGACGTGCCGGTATCGTCGTCGGCAGACGCCGGAACGGCGGAGGGCCAATCCATGGAATCAATTCCATGGACCGGCGGAGGCGCCAGCCAGTGGTGCGACGCATCAGATTGACGCGTTCCAGGCGTGCCGTGCCCCCGAACAGTAGACAGCCATGCTCCGTCCACCATGCCCCCGCTTCCCCATACCCAGGCTCTTCCGGCGCAAGCCGTTCGTGTGTCCAGCGTGAACCACAACAATGAGGCAGGGATGAAACGGTCATGAAGAAACTTTCATCAGGGCCTTCTTCCCCGTCCATTCGGCGTCATGCGTCGCATGATCGCCGCAGCAAGCAGACCCGACGAACCCGTCCGGTGAATCGAGATTGACCCGGACCGTGATGGGCGTGGGGACAGTGGCCTGAATCGCGCTGGTCCTGGCCGATCCGGCCTTTCAGGGTCACGGCTCAGGGTCACGGCTCAGGGTCACGGCGGAGGCAGGGGTGCAGGCCAATGGCCGGCACATCCTTTCGAGCCTCTCATTGGACGGGGAGGGAAACATGGAGCCCCGCTCCTACGCCGCGATGAACAGTGCCCAGTCAGGAAAGGGATCCACCGGCAATGGCGGAGCGGCTTCTCCGGGTCCGACGGTCTCTCCGGGTCCAACAGCGCCGACAAGTACGTCCGGCCAGTCGGGCGGTTCCAACTCCCGGCCTTCACCCGTGTGGCCGAGGTGTTGCGGCCAGCGTGGTGGTTCCCAGTCTTGTTGTTCGCTTGGATAGGAGCGTCCCGCAGGTGAGATCCAGCCGGGTGGCTGGTCCCGGGTCGCGTCAACCGGCCTCCATGCTGTGGTGTGTCTGAGCCGGTGGTGCCGTCGGCATGGCTGGCCCAGGTTGGTGACGCCGGTGCCGCCTCCCTCGGACCAAGCCAACAGATGATCCGCTTCGTTATCCAGGGAATGGTTGTTGCAGCCGGGAAAAGGGCACCGGCCATCCCGAAGCCGCAACCATTGGCGCATCGCCTTCGGAACCCGGTAGCTGGTCCGTCCGATCTCCAGCGGCGCTCCATTGCGCGGATCGGTCAGCACACGCAGGAACGATCCGGCGCCATCCCCCACAAGCCGGCGGGCCATGCTCGGCGGAACGGGACCATACCCGTCCAGCGTGGCCGGTTCCGACTCGGCGCCCAATAGAGACAGCACCGGCACGGTCACCAGGACCTGCGCCTTGGGTGACGGAGTTCCCTCCGCCACCCCCGCCAGCAGCCAGTCAGCGGCGACGTCCGCACGGAGCTGGGTCAAGGTCCGGGATTCATTCGGCTCCTGCAAGGCACGCGCCGCTTCCGTGGCACGGGACCATGCAGCCACCGCAACATCCGCAGTCAGATATGCCGAGAGCCAGGCCATGCCGTCCCGGTCCGGCACATACTCCAGCCGACGGTCCTCCACACCCTTGCGGTGGCGGGCTTCGATGCTTACGGGATGGTGCAGCTCACGCCATCTGCGCGCCTTGGCCCGGAACCTGCCCGGCACCAGCTCCCCCGCCGGGCAGCCACGCGCGGCAAAGGCAGCTTCGGGGTCCAGGAAATGAGCCTCCAAGGCAGCCGCCGCGGCGGGGTCCAGACCGGACGTTTCATCACACATCACCCGCGCGTGTTGCCATGAAATGCTCCCTACTTGCAGCGCAGACAGCGTCAGGGGCAACTTAGTGGTCAGGGTGGCCGACTCTGCCAGGAGCGCCGCCGCCGATCTTTCACTCACGGTCAGGACACAGGCCACCTCTGCTGTCACGGCCATTTCCTGGGCGGTGCGCTCCTGCGGGGAAACGGCTGGGCCCGCCATGGCGACGGCAGCGCGGGCATATCCGCCGGCGAAGTGCACTTTCAGCGCGGCCAGCCTGGCTTCCATGCTGGCCACCTCAGCCATACCGTCCAGGCACGCGTCGGCTTCGTCCCGAAGAGGGTCAGCGCCAGTCGAGGCCGCGTTCCCGGCTCCGCGACCTGCAAATGCACACAACCTGGCAAGGGAGGCCTCCATGGCCTCCAACGTCTCCGCAGCTGCTTTGCCTTCCACACCCTCAGCATGGCAGGCGCCACTGACATTTAACGCTGGCGTCAGAGTTGCAGGCGAAGTCCGTCATCCAGGATCTGCCTGACCCCGAACTTTCCTACGGCGAACATCCGCGGATTATCGTCGGAGTTGCTCAGCATGGCCGTGGACAGGATGAGGGCCCAACCACGCGCCCTCATCCAGATGTCCCCTTCTACTGCGGAGCCGAAGGCGCCCATGAAGCGGTGGCGGGTGCCGGCGTCGAACATCAGCCACCCCACCGCAAGATCGACAGCCGGGTCCCCTGCCCCGACGTCGCCGAAATCGATGACGCCGGCCAGGGAGCCGTCGTCGGCCAGCAGGATGTTGCCAGGGTGGAGGTCCCCGTGGAGCATCATCGCCGGACCATCCCAGGCTTTGGCGGCACAGGCCTGCGCCCACACTGCTCTCAGCGCGGCCGCCTGCGGGTAGCGTTCGCGGTCCCCGAGCCGTTCCACCAGCACAGCGTCACGGTCCGCCAGCGGCACGCCTCGGAAAGGGTTGACCGGGACGCCCGTTTCGGCGGGCACGTGAAGGGACAGCAGGAAATCGGCCAGGCCTATAGCCGCCGGCCCGCGGTCTGCCGGGCCGACGTCGGCCGCAGCGGCTCCGGGGACCCACCGTACGATGCTCCACGGCCATGGAAAGTCCGACGTCGGCCTGCCGGCATGGACGGGGACAGGAACAGCAACCGGGGAGCGGCGGGCTATGTCGGGAAGGTAGCGCTGCTCATGCAGTATCAGCGGAACGGCCTCCACCCTGCGCGGAAGCCGGACGGCCAGGCCGTCACCGAGCCGGAAGGTCGCGTTGTCCCAGCCGTTGGCAACCCGCGCTAAAGGAAAATCGCCGAGGTCGGGCCGCTGGTCCCGGACGAGGCGCTGGACCACCGCGTCACTCACTTCCACCGTGGCTGGCGGCATTCGAGCCATTCAGAAATCCGCCTTCCTTTGTGCCGGCAATGCAGTCCGATCCTTTCCCCTCGTCCGAATATAGGTCAAGAGCCCAAGAGCCGACGGGGCGCGGGAGGACATGGAATCCGACGGCGGCGGGACGTCCCGCCGTCGTCCTGGGACGACATGAAGTTGCGGCTAGCTCATCCGGCGGGGACCACCGGATTCTCAGCGGTCAGCCCGCGCCCTGGCCCTCGCGGGCCACCTCTTCCAGAACCCTGGCTGTCGGCGCTGCCGTCATCAGCTGCCCTATAACCTCGGGCTTGTCCCACACCTGGCTGCGCAACTTTTCCAGAAAGCCGGTCGCGGCGTCCGGAGGGTGGACTTGAACCGTCGCTGCGCCGCCCTCCTGACGCAGGTAAACGAGCGACGGTGGCGCCGTTGACGTTGGTGCCGTCGTCGCTGAGCAGGAAGGTGATGGAGGCGGCGAGCTGCGCGGCGGTGGCGGCCCAGCCGAACTTCACTACCTCGGAGCGAGACTGTGGCGCAACGCAATCACCAAGGTAGTCGGCGGATGGATCGACGACGACTGTTCCGAGGCGGACGCCCGCAGGATCGTGCAACGCGTCGGACGCGACAACGCCCGACGCGTGTACGCGCTCCCCTGAGCGCCGACCGAGATCCCGAGCAAGCAGAACGGACATCATGCTGACCCCGGCCCAGCAAAATCGAACCAGTCTGAATTCGACGGACTCTGGTGCCGTCGTCTTGACCTTCTATGGAGCCCAGTCGGCGTCGTCCGCTGGCGTTTTGTCAGTTTCCATAGGACAGTGCCTGCCACAGGATCACTGCCAACAGGGCACCGGCGGCGAGAATGACAGCCCAGGTTTCCCTGCGCAACCGCCGATCAGCGCGCTTCCGGTGCGATGACTCGCGCGCTGGCCGCGGCCGGCTACGCGCTAATTTCGACCCGAACATAATCCTCCCGGTGGAACATTCGCCGTTCGGACCAGCCGTCAAGGACAACCCAGATGATGGATCCGTCTGGCGTGGTTCCGTCCACGGTGCCGGAGCCGATAGGGCGGCCGTCCTGCGAGAGCCTCACCGGCTGCCCGACGGGCAAGGCGTTCCACGACGCTGGGCGCCAGCGTGGCACATTTGTCGGTTTCATGGCCTACCGCAAGATGACGGTGCGGTTGCCGAGCAGCAGGATCCTGCCTTCACAATGCCAGCGGACGGCGTTGCGGAGGGCCGCGCATTCGGCGTCCCGGCCCACCGCCACCAGGTCATCAGCGGTGTACGTGTGGTCCACCTCGATGACTTGCTGGGAAATGATCGGGCCCTCGTCGAGTTCGGCGTTGACGTAGTGAGCCGTGGCGCCCACGGTCTTGACGCCGCGGTCGTAGGCCTGGTGGTACGGCTTTGCGCCTTTGAAGCTGGGCAGGAACGAGTGGTGGATGTTGATGGTCCGTCCCGCCAGCTGAGCCGAGAGCTCATCGCTCAGGACCTGCATGTAACGGGCCAGGACCACGAGTTCCACGTCGAAGGCGTCCACCAGCTCCATTAGCCGGGCCTCCGCCTCGGGCTTGGTGTCCTTGGTGACTGGCAGGTGGAAGAACGGGATGCCGTGCCACTGGACCAGGCCCTCCTGGTCGCGGTGGTTGGACACCACCGCCACGATTTCCACCGGGATGTCGCCGGTTCGTGCCCGGAAGAGTAGATCGTTGAGGCAGTGGCCCATTTTGGACACCATCACCAGGACACGGCGTTTGCGGCCGTGCGGTTCCAGCTGCCAGTTCATCTCCCACTTTTCGGCCACAGGCGTGAAGTCGCGGCGCAGGTCCTCGGTGCTGAAGGAATCCTGCCCTAAGGAGGCGTCGGAGGAGGAACCCGAGGAAAAGTGGACGCGCATAAAGAAGTGCCGTTGCCCCTTGTCCCCGTACTGCTTGATGTCCAGGATGTCGCAGCCGTGGTTGAGCAGGAATCCCGAGACCGAATGGACGATGCCCGGCGACTCAACACAGTCGACGGTCAGGATGTGCTCTGCCGTGGCACCGGGTTCCACGGCTGCAGGCTCGGGGCTGTTTGGGGTCTGTGCGGTCATTTCTGCACCTTCTCAAACTTTCGCGCAACAGCTGATTCCTCGTCCTGCGCGAGCTCAGCCTGGAAGCTTTCATAGCGGGCCAAGTGCGCGGGGCGCCGGCGCAGCACGAACCACGCGGCGCCGAGCAGAATGAACCAGACCGGCGTTACCAGGAGTGCCAGAAGTGTGTCCGGCTGCGTGGTCAACGCCCAGAGGACGAAGGCGAAGAACGCGAAGACCACGCAGACCATGGGGATTCCGCCGGGCATCTGGAACTTGGACGCGTCATGCAGGTGCGGGCGGCGACGGCGGAAGGCCAGGTAACTGGCCAGGATGATGGACCATACGAACACGAAGCAGACGGCCGACACGGTGGTCACCATGTCGAAGGCCTTGCCGATGTCCTGTCCGGCGTACATCAGCACCACGCCGGAGAGCAGGAGGACGCAGGACAGGAACAGGGCGTTCTGCGGGACCTTACGCCGGGACAGGCTGCTGAAGACTGACGGCGCGTCGCCCTCCTGGGCCAGCCCGTAGACCATGCGCGACGTGGAGTAGATGCCGGAGTTGGCCGAGGACATGGCCGAGCTGAGCACCACCAGGTTCACGATCGTTGCCGCGGCTCCGAGCCCTGCCAGGGAGAACATGGCGATGAACGGGCTGTGGCCAGCCTGGAACTGGGTCCAGGGAGTGACAGACATCAGGATGATCAGGGCGCCCACGTAGAAGAGCAGCACTCGGATCGGGATGGAGTTGATGGCCTTCGGCAGGCTCTTCTCCGGGTCTTTGGCCTCCGCGGCGGTGGTGCCCACCAGCTCAATGCCCACAAAAGCGAACACGGCGATCTGGAAGCCGGCCACAAAACCCATGAACTCGTTCGGGAAGAATCCACCGTGGCTCCACAGATTTGTGAAGCTGGCAGGGCCGGCATCGGACTGGAACCCGCTGAAGATCATAAACAGGCCCACCACGATCAGCGCCACGATAGCGACGATCTTGATCAGCGCGAACCAGAACTCCGTCTCGCCGAACGCCTTCACCGTGGTGAGGTTCAGGAGCAGGAGGATGGCCACGGTGGCCAGGCCCGGGATCCACAGCGGCAGCCCCGGCCAGAGTTCCTTGGAGTAGCCGGCAATGGCGATGACGTCCGCGATTCCCGTGATCACCCAGCAGAACCAGTACGTCCATCCGGTGAAGAAGCCGGCCCAGGGCCCGAGGAGGTCCGCTGCGAAGTCGCTGAAGGATTTGTAGTTCAGGTTGCTGAGCAGGAGCTCGCCCATGGCCCGCATCACGAAGAACAGCATGAAGCCGATGATCATGTAGACGAAGATGACGGAGGGTCCGGCCGCGGAGATGGTTTTGCCCGAGCCCATGAACAGGCCGGTGCCGATGGCGCCGCCAATGGCGATCAGCTGGATGTGCCGGTTGCTGAGCTGCCGCTCAAGATGCGGTTCCTGGTGGGAAGTTACGGTTTCAGTTGTCACGTGCTGCTCCTCGAATCAATGCTGTCTGGAGTGCTGCTGAGATGGGCGCCTGACCCGGTCCGCCGGGAACCGAGTCAAGGCTGTTGAAGCTGTAGAGATGTATGCCCGCGAGGTTGCCAGGCTGGTTTTCCAGCCCGGACACCAGGCTTTGCGGCGAGTAGTGGTCGCCGCTCAGGAGTTTGCGGGCCAGCGGGCCCTTCCGGCTCAGGAACTTCAGGGAACTTCCGACGCCGATCTGCGTAGCCAGCGAGACCAGTTTGGTCCGGGGCACGGACCCCGCCACCCCTGCCCAGATGGGCAGCTCAACGCCTTCGCGGCGCAGGAGCGCCGCGTAATCAAGGATTTTCTCCGGGGCGAAGCACATCTGGGTCACAACGTGCGAGGCCAGGTGCTGTTTTGCCAGGAGGGCGTCCAGCACCTCCACGGGGCCGGCGGAGGGGTGGCCCTCCGGGTAGCCCGCAATGCCTGCCCGCATCAACCCGCCTGTGTACTGCGCGATGTCCTCCAGCAGAGGAAGGGCGGACTCATACGGGCCGGCCGGCTGCTTCCGGTCCCCGCCGATGACAAAGACCTCCCGGATGCCGGCGGCATCGCAGTCGCGGAGTATTCCGGTCAGCTCGGCCCGGTCATGCAGGGTCCGCGCGGCGAGGTGCGGGATGACGGTGTAGCCCAGCACACCAAGCTGCACGGCAGTGCGCATGGTCCGCTCGATGCCGTGATGGGGCAGGCACGTCACCGTGAGCGTCGTGGTCAACGGCACCAGGTCCGTGACGCGCTCAACGATTCCCCCGGAAGGGATGATTTCTATTCTGATGGGGAACATCATTGGTCCTCTCTGAACATCAGATTTTTTGGGCATCAGGTTTTTGGGTATCAGGTTTTGGGCATCAAGGTTGGGTTGTTCAGGCCGTAGCTGCCAGCAGCGAGCTGGCTTCCTGGCGGGTGCTGCCGGAGCTTTCGATGTGCGCGAGCTCGGCCGGGATTTCCCAGCCCTTCTTGCGCATCGCGGTGGCCCAGAGCCGGCCGGCGCGGTAGGAGGAACGCACCAGGGGCCCGCTCATGACGCCGAGGAAGCCGATCTCGTCCGCCTCATTTTGCAGGTCGACGAATTCCTGCGGCTTGACCCAGCGGTCCACCGGCAGGTGCCGTTCGGAGGGGCGCAGGTACTGGGTGATGGTGATCAGGTCGCAGCCGGCCTCGTGCAGGT
>NZ_JBFTPY010000012.1:0-150525 GCF_056398725.1 Arthrobacter sp. 01T425
GTCGGAGAGCGGGGACGCGTTCCCGGCCGTGACGGTGCCGTTCCCGGTCCGGAACACGGTCTTGAGCCCGGCGAGCTTCTCCGCCGAGGACCCGGGACGGATGCCCTCGTCGCGGACCAGGTCCGTGCCCGGGACCGGGACGACGAGGTCATCGTAGAACCCCTCGTCCCAGGCCGCGGCGGCGAGGTTGTGGGAGCCGGCGGAGAACTCGTCCTGCTGCTCGCGGGTCACGCCGTACTTCTCCCGGAGCCGTTCGGTGGCCTCGCCCAGGGAGATGGTCCAGTCCGCCGGCATGGCCCGGTTCACCAGCCGCCAGCCCAGCGTGGTGGAGGCCAGGGTCAGGTCCCCGGCCGGGTAGGGCTTCTCGGTCTTGGGCAGCACCCACGGGGCCCGGGACATCGATTCGGCGCCGCCGATCAGCATCAGCTCGGCGTCGCCGGTGTTGATCTGGCGGGAGGCGATGATCGCCGCGTCCAGGGAGGACCCGCAGAGCCGGTTGACCGTGGTGCCCGGGACCGAGACGGGCAGCCCGGCCAGCAGGGTGCCCATCCGGGCGACGTTGCGGTTCTCCTCGCCGGCGCCGTTCGCGTTGCCGAACACCACCTCATCGATCCGCTCGACGTCCAGGGCCGGGGCGCGCTTCACGGATTCGCGGATCACGTGCGCGGCGAGGTCATCCGGGCGGATCCCGGCGAGGCCGGAACCGAACTTCCCGAACGGCGTCCTCACAGCGTCATAGATAAATGCCTGATTCATGGGTTCTTGTCCGTTTCTGCTTCGTCCATGGCTGCGTCGTCCATGGAATGGAAGACCTGCTGGGCGGTCTTGAACGCGGTGTTGGCGGAGGGGACCCCGCAGTAGATGGCGGTCTGGAGCAGGATTTCCTTGATCTCGTCCCGGCTCAGGCCGTTGGTGATGGCGGCGCGGATGTGCATGGCCAGTTCTTCCCAGTGCCCGTGGGCCACCATGGCGGTCAGGGTGACGGCTGAGCGCATCTGGCGGCTGATCCCGGGCCGGGTCCAGATGCCGCCCCAGGCGATCCTGGTGATCATGTCCTGGAAGTCCTCCGTGAAGGAATCCTTGTTGGCGTTGGCGCGGTCCACGTGCGCGGCGCCGAGGACCTCGCGGCGGACTTTCATGCCGCCGTCGTAGATCTCTTGGCTGGTCGCGCCGGGCTGGACCACACCGTTGCGTTCGGGCCCGAGGAGTTCAGCACTGCCGGCTTCGGAGAGAGTCATGCTCCCGCTCCCTGGGACTCGGTCCAGGTGATGAGGCCCTTGAGCAGCTCGGCGACGTGACCCGGCGCCTCGAACGGCGCCAGGTGTGCCACGCCCTCCAGGCTGACGGCCGTGGCAGTGCCGCCGCCGGAGGTGATGCCCGCGGCGACTTCCCCGGCCATCGACGGCGGGGCGACGTCGTCCAGGGCGCCCGCCACAACCTGGGTGGGAACGCGGATGGTGCCGAGCTGGTCCCGCACGTCGAAGCCGGCCAGGGCCTCGCAGCAGAAGGCGTAGCTGAAGCGGTCGGCGTCCCTGAGGCTGTGCAGGAGCCGGCTGCTGAGCTCCGGCTGGCTCTCCATGAAGCCCGGCGCGAACCAGCGCTGCGCGGAACCCTGGATCATCACCGGGGTGCCCTGCGTGCGCACGGTTTCTGCGCGTTCCAGCCAGCCCTCGGCAGTGCCGAGCTTCGCGCCGGAACACTGCACGGAGAGGCTCTTGAGCCGGTCGCCGTGCTTGATGCCAAGCTGCAGTCCGGTGGCGCCGCCGAGAGATACCCCGGCGTAGTGGAAGCGCGCGCCCGGGGCGATCGAATCGACCAGGCCGATTACGGCATCCGCGAGGTCGGCGACCGTGAAGGTCTCCTCCGCCGCGGGCGAGACGCCGTGCCCCGGCAGGTCCCAGGCGATGACGTCGACGTCGGCGCCCAGCAACGTGCCGGCCTGGCTCCACAGCAGGGAGGATGTTCCGAGCGAGGGTCCGACGATGAGGAGGGGCTTGTCGCCGAGTTCGCGCTGGGGCGACAGCAGGACTGCTTTGACGGTGGGTCTAGCCACGGGAAGCTCCGTTCTGGATTTGGTGGGCGAGGGCGCCGGCCTGGCCGGTGTATTCCGGATACGCCGCGAGGATGCGGCGGGAGACCTCAGCGGCCTGGCCGAGGTAGTTGGCCGGGTTCAAAAGTTCCTCAAGCCGGGCGTCGCTGAGCAGCTCCTGCGGGACAGCGGCGCGGAGCAGTGCCCGGTAGGTGTCCGCCTGCTCCGCAGCCGGGGCCAGGAGCGTTTCGTCCACGACGGCCTGCAGCCGCTGTTTCCCGGTCCGGGCGGCTCCCGGGCCGGCACCGGTCCCGTCCACAACGGTCCCGTCCAAGAGCGGTGCGACGGCGGCGTTGACGGCTTCGGAAAGCAGCAGCGGGCCGCCGAGCTCGAGGTTGCGGCGCATCGCTCCGGGGAAGACCGCCATCCCTTCGGCCAGTTCGCGCAGCTGCACCGCGGCGCCGAGGGCCAGGCGCAGCAGCTGGCGCAGGGCCGCCCATTCGCTGTGCCAGGCGCCGTCGGGGCGTTCGTCGTTGAAATTGGCGGCCGCGAGATGCAGCTGTGCGGCCAGTGCCGGGGCCTGCAGGGCGGCGCTGCGGATCAGCACGGAGAGCACGGGGTTCTGCTTCTGCGGCATGGCCGAGGACACGCCGCGCCCCGCGACGCGCGGTTCCGCGATCTCGGCAACTTCGGGCCGGCTCAGGAACAGGACGTCTGCGGCCATCTTTCCGGCCGCGTCGGTCACCGCCGCCAGCGCGTCGCCGAGCGAGGTCACGGCCAGCCGGTTGCTGTGCCAGGGGGCAGGAACGGGAGCGAGACCCAGGCGGGCGGCCAGCCGGTCGGCGAGGTCAAACGGGGACAGCGTCCCCGCGGCCGGCCCAGCGCCGTCAGTGAGTACAGTGCCGTCAATAAGTACAGTGCCGTCAATAAGTACAGTGCCGGAAGCCAGGGTCCCGGCGGCGCCGCCGGTCTGTACCGGCAGTTCGAGGGCCTCGAGCCGGCCGGCCGCGGCGGCCAGCCCGCTGAACCATTGCGCGGCCCGCAGCCCGAAGGTGTAGGGAAGCGAGTGCTGGGTCAGGCTGCGGGCCACACAAAGCGTGTGCCCGTGGGTTTCGGCGAGGCCGGCGAGGGCGGCCGTTGCCGACCGGAGCTCCGCGAGCAGTTCGCGGATGGCCCCGGCGGCCAGCACCATCAGGGCAGAGTCGAGCACGTCCTGGCTGGTCAGCGAGGTGTGAACGGCGCGGACGGCACCGAGTCCGGCGGTGTCCAGGTTCCTGACCTGCTCCCGGAGGTCGGCGAGCAGCGGGATGACGGGGTTGCCGCCGCCTTGGGCCCGGACGGCGAGGTCCGCGACGTCGTACCGCTGCACGTCCGCGGCGGCGGCCACCACCGCGGCGGAGCCGGCCGGGGCCAGGCCAGCCTCGTCCAGGACCGCCGCCCAGGCGGCCTCGACCTTGAGGATGGCGGCGAGCACCGCACGGTCCCCGGTCAGCGCCGCCACGAACGGCGACGCCGACACGGGACTCAGCAGGCCGGCGTCGCCGTCGGTTTCGAAGAAGGTCACTTGGAGGCACCCTCGGCGCTGCTGAAATCCAGGAACACGGTCTCGCCCTCGCCCTGGAGGCGGATGTCCCAGTTCAGTCCGCCGTCGGGATCCCGGCGTGCGATCAGGGTCCGGCGCCGGTCCGGGTCAAGCGAGCTGAGCAGCGGATCCTTGGCCAGGGCTTCCTCGTCTTCCGGCAGGTAGACGCGGGTGAACAGGCGGTTCATCAGGCCCCGGGCGAAGACGGCGACGGCGATGAACGGCGCCGCGCCCTCCTCGGTGGGGCCGGGGTTCACCGTGGTGAAGGTGAAGGCGCCGGTGTTGCCGACAGCGCTGCGGCCGAAGCCGGTGAAGGTGTAGCCGTCCCGGACCAGGGAGCCCGTGCGGTGCGGGACCTTGCCGTCCGCGTCGGCCTGCCAGATCTCCAGGATCGCGTCCGGGATCGGGTGCCCGGCGCCGTCATAGACGGTGCCCTGGAGCCGGATGGAACCCGGGGCTCCGGGAGCCAGGAGCTCGCGGTCCTTGGCGAAGGGCAGGGCGTAGCCATAGAACGGCCCCACGGTCTGGCCCGGTGTCGGAGTGAGTTTACCCACGGCGTTGCTATTCATTCTCATCGCCTCCTGCGCCCAATGCCTCGTTTTCGGTCCAGGTCCGCTTGGACCCGGTCAGGACGATGTCCCAGTTGTACGCCAGAGCCCATTCAGGCTTGGTCTGCTCGTGGTTGTAGGTGGCCACGAGCCGGTCGCGGGCATCCTGGTCCACGATCGACTGGTAGATCGGGTCCAGCGGGAACAGCTGGTCACCGGGGAAGTACATCTGGGTGACGATCCGCTGGGTGAACTCCTGCCCGAACAGGGAGAAGTGGATGTGGGCCGGGCGCCAGGCATTGAGGTGGTTCTTCCACGGGTAGGCGCCGGGCTTGATGGTGGTGAAGCTGTAGGAGCCGTCCGCGCCCGTGATGCAGCGGCCGACGCCGGTGAAGTTGGGATCCAGCGGTGCCGGGTGCTGGTCACGCTTGTGGATGTAGCGGCCGGCGGAGTTCGCCTGCCAGATTTCGACAAGCTGGCCGGCGACGGGGCGTCCGTCGCCGTCGAGCACCCGGCCGGAGACCACGATTCGTTCGCCGAGCGGCTCGCCGTTGTGCGCGATGGTCAGGTCCGCTTCCAGCGCGTGCACGTCCATGTGCCCGAACGCCGGCGAGTACAGTTCGATGGTTTCCGGATCCGCGTGGTGCAGATCCTTGGTGGGGTGGCGCAGGACGCTGCTGCGGTACGGCGCGTAGTCGAGCCGCGGCTGGGTTTCGGCCGGGGCTCCGCCTTTGAGGGCCTGCGCGTACGCTTCGCCGATCGCCTTCATCTCGGCGCTGAGGTCCGCCTGCGACTCCGCGGCAGTATCCAAGGCATGCGCGGCGGGCGCATACGTCTTTGGTGCGGCCTCCGTGGCTTCGTCGGACACGTCCTCGGTGATCGGGTCGGCGTTGAAGACGTCGAGGTTGATTTCTTCAGGCACAGCAGCCTCCTTTCGTTGGTGTGTTTGTTGTTCGGATGGGGTCAGGAAGTACGGGTCAGCTGGTGCAGGTGGTCGTACTGGACGGCGTGCCGCACCGGGGCGTTCGGGGCGCCATAGCCGTCGTAGGCACCGCGGCGCTCCACCATTTCGAAGAACACGCTGCCCACCGTGGCGGTGTAGAAGTGCAGGAACTCGCCGTCGGCGTCGCGGTCATAGAGCAGGTTGAGCTCACGGAGCGTGGCCAGGAATTCCGGGTCCAGAGCGAACCGGGCGTCGAGGTCCTCGTAGTAGTTCGCGGGGATCTGCAGGAAGTCCAGTCCGCGGTCCCGTGCGGCCCGGGCCGTGGCCACGAGGTCTTCCACGGCGAAGGCGATGTGTTCCTGGTAGCCGGGGCGGTGGCCGGTGCCGGCAGTCCCTTCCTGCTGGATCAGCGGGGCCAGGTTCAGCACCAGGCGGACGCCGCGGTCCTGCGTCAGCATCACCTGGGACCGGACCAGCCCGGTGGGGCTGGCCACCTCGGCGAACGGCTGCGGTTCCAGTGCGAGGGCGCTGGTGTAGAAGAGCACGGCCTCGTCGAAGTGCTGCCACGGCTGCGCGAGGTTCACGTGGTCGATCACCGCGCCCGGGTGCTCTGCCGGGTCCGCCGCGGCGACGTCCGGGCCGTCGCCGAATTCCCGGGTCCACGCGGGGGTGCCGTCCGGGCTGCCCTGGCAGAGGAAGATTTCGGTGGAGTCCGGCGCGGCGAAGCCCTGGAAGACTTCCTCGTTGGCCTGGCTCTTGCGCGGCACGGCGGGGGCCTTGAGCTGCTGGGCGCGGGCGGCGGCGATGACGGGAGAGTCGACGTCGAAGCCCAGGGCGGAGATGGCAGGGGCGGCGGGAGCCGGCTGGCCGGTACCGGCGGCAGCGGTCGCCGTGCCGATGGCTGCCGGTTCTTCGTTGATGATCACGCGCGCGTGGCCCATGGTCCACAATTGCACATCCTTCGTGCGATGCCGCCCGTTGAACGCAAACCCCAGCTGGCCCAGCAGGGTTTCCAGTCCGGCGGTGTCACCGGCCCGGACCTCGGCGAAGTTGAAGCCGGCGGGCTCGGCCACGCGGGGAAGCGTGGCAAGCTCCATGGGGTAGCGGCGCCGGGCACCGGACACCGGGCCCGCCGCCCCGCTGGTCATCCCGCCTGCTGCATTCGCCGGGTTTGCCTCGAGCCAGGCGGCGCTCTGCTCTTCGAGCCAGATCAGCGACCGCATGGCGTCGACGGCGGTGCGCTCGACGTCGGCCTGGCGGAAGACGTCGTTGAACACTTCCAGCGACACCGGTCCCGTGTAGCCCGCGCGGACCACGTGGCCCATGAACTTGGCGAGTTCGAACTGGCCCTCCCCTGGAAACACCCGGTAGTGCCGGCTCCAGGACAGCACGTCCATGGACAGCTTGGGGGCATCGGCGACCTGGACGAAGAAGATTTTCTCCGGGTCGAAGGCCTCGATCGGCGCGGTATCCCAGTCCCGGGAGAGGATGTGGAAAGAGTCCAGGCAGGTGCCCAGGCTGGGGTGGTCCACCATCCCAACCAGCCGGTGGGCGTGCTCGTAGTCGTTCACGTACTTGCCCCAGGCCAGGGCCTCATAGGCGACCTTGACGCCGTGGTCACCCGCGAGGTCCGCGAGCCGGGAAAGCTGTGCGGCGCGGAGCTCGTCATCGTCGATCGTGGCGGTGCCGACGTTGGAGCAGAGCAGCATGGTGTCCATGCCCAGGCGGGACATGAGCCGGAACTTGGCGTCCGCGCGGCGCAGGTTGGCGGCGAGCAGGTCCTCGGGAACGCTGTCGAAGTCCCGGAACGGCTGGTAGAGATCCAGGGTCAGGCCAAGGTCGGCGGCCAGTTTCCGGACATCCTCCGGGCTCAGGGGCGACGTCACGAGGTCCTGTTCGAAGATCTCGATCCCGTCGAAGCCGGCCACCGCGCAGGCCTGCATTTTTTCCCGCAAGGTGCCGGCGAGGCAGACGGTGGCGATCCCGGTGCGCATCAGGCGGGCACCTCTTCCGCGGCCACAAGTTCCAGGAAGTGGGAGCGCATGCGGTCGGCGTCGGCCTGGCGCCCGGTGAAGATCCGGAAGGCGTCCGCCGCCTGGCCCACGGCCATCCGGCCGCCGTCGAGCACCTCGCAGCCCTTGGCGCGCGCCTCGCGGACGAGCTCGGTTTCGATCGGCCGGTACACGATGTCGGCCACCCAGTGCCGGGACTCCACGAGGGACATGTCCAGCGGAACCCCCGGATGGGCGGCCATGCCCACGGGGGTGCAGTGCACCAGGCCGTCGGCCTGCGGCATGAGCTGCGGGAGCTCCGCCGTCGTCCGGGCGGTGACGGTCCGGTCCGGGAAGAACCCGGCGAGCTCGGCCGCCCGCGCGGCGGACCGGGCCGCGTCGGTGTCCACGAGGTCCAGCTCGCGGACCCCCGCGGTGAGCAGGGCGTAGGCGACGGCGGAGCCGGCGCCGCCGGCCCCCAGCTGCACCACGCGATCCAGGGTGGCGCCGGGAAGCCCGGAGGCCAGCGCCGCGGCGAAGCCGGAGAAGTCGGTGTTGTGGCCAATGAAGCGGCCGTCGCGGATCACCACGGTATTGACGGCGCCCAGGCGCCGGGCGTCGGCGGAGACCTCATCCAGGTACTCGAGCACGAGCTGCTTGCAGGGGTGCGTGATATTCAATCCGTTGAACCCGAGGCTTCGGGCGCCGGAGAGCAACTCCCCCACGGCCCGGCCGGGCAGGCCGAGTTCGGTGAGGTCGATGGGGCGGTAGAGGTACCGGAGGCCCTGCACGTCGCCCTCGCGTTCATGCATGTAGGGCGTGAGGGAGGGCATGACGCCGTCTCCCACGAGGCCCACGAGGAAGGACTCTGCTCGATTGCTCATCCAGTTTGCTCCTTTGACAACGGCACTCGGCGGGCTGCGACGCTTGCGGCGTCCGCGGCGGGCCGGGTGATAGGGATTACATTACAGACCTTGTTCACATGTTGCACTGTTGTTCGAATGACGAACATATTATTACGGCGCCGGCTCGTTTCGGCGCCAGCTTTCGTGACGCAGGCTTTCATGACGCAGGCTTTCATGACGCAGGCTGGTCGGCCGTCACCGCTGGGGCAGCCGGGCCGACAGCTCGGCGGCCGCCGCCTGCAGCAGCGGCACGAGGGCCACGAGGGCCTCCATGCTCAGGCGGAAGACCGGGACCGCGGTGGCCAGCGAGGCGAAGGCGTGCCCCTGGGCGTTGAAAACCGGGACGGCGACGGCGCGCATGCCGAGTTCGTTTTCCTCATCCATGGTGGCGAAGCCCTGGCGCCGGACCTGCTCGATTTCGGCCCGGAAAGCCTCGCGGTCCGTAATGGAGAGCGCCGTCAGCGGTTCCAGGGGCAGCTCCTCGACGAGCTGGGCGCGGGTGGCGTCGTCGGCGAACGCCACCAGCGCCTTGCCCACCGAGGTGGTATGAAGTGCCCCGAGATGCCCGGGGTCGCTCGTGACCCGGAAGGTCTGCGGGCCGTCCACCTTGTTCACCGTCAGGTGGTGGATGCCGTCCCGCACGGAGAGGATGGTAGCCTCACCCGTTTCCTCGGTCACGCGCCGCAGGATGGGCAGCGCCGTACCCGCGAAGCCGTGGTGGTTGGAGACGCGCTGGCCAAGCTGGAAGACCCTCAGTCCCAGGTGGTACCGGCGGCCGTCCGGCTCGTAGTCAACGAAGCCGTCCCGCGTCAGGGAGCCGAGCAGGCGGTACGTGGTACTGAACGGCAGATCCGCGCGGCGGGAGATCTCCGCGGCGCTGGCGCCCCGCGGCTCGTCGCCCAGGAGGACCAGCAGGCCCAGGGCCTTGCCCACCATGTCCGTCCGCGAGTCCTCCCTGGCGGCCTTGGCAGGCTTCGAAGGGGCTTCCGCCGGATACCCGGAAACGGCGGGAACATCTGTGGTTTGATTCACACTCATGCATCGATGTTCCCACATAGTGAGAGCTATTTCTAGATGGTGATTATTTTTGTTGACAAGTGACTGCGCTCACAGTCATGATTGCTACATAGCACAAGTAGCTTCCACCATGTGGCTACTAGTCCGGGTCTTTCCACGGACCTCCGGCTGCACCACACTTAACCAAGCGGCAGCCGAGACCTTCCTGATCCATCCGCGACAACGTCGTCACACCAAAGGAACACCATGAGCCACACTGTCCCGTCCACGACGCCGGGTATAACCACAGGAGGGACGCCGAAGAAGGCGGCCCTTGCCAGCTTCCTGGGCAGCGCCGTCGAGTATTACGACTTCTTCATCTTCGGTTCCGCAGCCGCGCTGATCTTCCCGCATGTCTTCTTCCCCGATGCGGACACCAACGCGGCGATCATGTCGTTCGCCACCTTCGGCTTTGCCTACATTGCCCGCCCGGTCGGCGCCGTTATCCTCGGCCACTTCGGTGACAGGATAGGGCGCCGGAAGGTCCTCATGTTCACGCTGTTGCTGATGGGCGCTTCCACCTTTGCCATCGGCTGCCTGCCGGACTTCAAGACGGTCGGCTGGTGGGCCCCTGTCCTGCTGGTGCTGGCGCGTCTTTGCCAGGGCTTTTCCGCCGCCGGCGAGCAGGCCGGCGCCTCGTCCATGACGCTCGAGCACGCCCCGGACAACCGCCGCTCCTTCTTCACCTCCTGGACCCTGACCGGCACCCAGGGCGGCCAGATCCTAGCCGCCCTCGTCTTCATCCCGGTCCTCGCCCTGCCTGACGACATCAAGTACACGATCGGCTGGCGCATCCCGTTCTGGCTCAGCGCCGTGGTTGTGCTGATCGCGTTCTTCATCCGCCGCACCCTGCACGAACCGCCGGCGTTCGAGGAGGCCCAGAAGACCAAGCAGATCTCCAAGCTCCCCGTCGCGGACCTCCTCAAGAGCCACTGGCGCGATGTCCTCCGCGTCATCGCCTGCGCCTTCATCGCCGCCGTGTCCACCGTCTTCGGCACCCTGGCCATCAGCTACGCCAAGAACGTCGCCGGCGTGGACGGCACCACCACCCTCTGGCTCGTCGTCGGCGCCAACTTCATGGCACTGGGCACCCAGCCGCTCTTCGGCATGCTCGCCGACAAGATCGGCCGCAAGCCGGTCTTCATCTACGGCGCACTGTCCAGCGCAGCCCTGACCCCGGTCTTCCTGTTGAGCCTCGAATCCGGCAACGTCGCGCTGATGTTCCTTGCGGCAATCGCGTTCTTCTCCTTCGGCTACGCTGCGGCCAACGCGGTCTGGCCCTCCTTCTACGCCGAGATGTTCAGCACCAACGTCCGCTTCTCCGGCCTCGCAATCGGCACCCAGCTGGGCTTCCTGATGGCCGGCTTCGCCCCGGCGATCGTGGCGGCCATGGGCGGCATCCAGCCCGGTGGCTGGGTCCAGATCTCCATCTTCACCGCAATCATCTGCCTCATCGCCACCGTCGCGGCGCTGACGGCCAAGGAAACATTCCGGGTCCCCACTAAGCAGCTCGGCCAGCGGTAGCCCCCGCACCGGCAGCGGATCTCAACCGCACTTCCGCACAGCTATTCCGCATCAACGACGGCGGCCCGTCCCTTTGGGGGCGGGCCGCCGTCGTTGATGCGTTGAGCGGGTTAGCGGGCTAACCGGTTAGCGGGCGGCGCCCAGTACCGCGGCGAGATCGAACTTCACCGGTTCCTCCAGCTGGTCATAGGTGCAGGAACGCGGATCACGGTCCGGACGCCAGCGCAGGAACTGGGCTGTGTGCCGGAACCGTTCGCCCTCCATATGGTCATACTTCACTTCCACCACGCGCTCGGGCCGCAGCGGGGTGAAGGACAGGTCTTTGCCGCCGCTCCACCGGCTTCCCTCGGCCTTCCGCGGAGTGCGCGCCCCCTCCTCCTGCCGGGCCCAGGCCCAGGGGTGGCCGTCAAAACCGGTGACCAGTTCCTGCAGCTCGGCAAACAGCTCCGCGCGCCGGGCCATCGGGAAAGCTCCCACCACGCCGACGTTCGCCAGCACCCCGGCGTCGTCGTAGAGCCCCAGGAGCAGCGAGCCGATCCGGTCCGGACCGGAGGTGTGCACGCGGTATCCGGCGAGCACGCAGTCCGCCGTCCGTTCGTGCTTGACCTTGACCATCGCGCGCTTGTCCGGCTGGTAGCTGCCCTCCAGCGTCTTGGCCACAATCCCGTCCAGTCCGGCGCCCTCGAACTGCCGGAACCAGCGCTGCGCCGTGTCCCGGTCGGAGGTCGCGGCTGTGAGGTGGACCGGCGCCGCGCTGGCTGCCAGTGCGCGCTCCAGCTGCCGGCGGCGCTCGGAGAAGGGTTTGCCCGTGAGATCCTCGTCGCCGAGGGCCAGCAGGTCGAACGCCACGAAGCGCGCCGGGGTCTGTTCCGCGAGCAGCTTCACCCGGCTGGCGGCCGGATGGATGCGCTGCTGGAGCGCGTCGAAGTCCAGCCGGTCCCCGGAGGCCGCCACCATGATGATCTCGCCGTCCACCACGCAGCGTTCCGGCAGCTCCGACTTCAGCGCCTCGACAAGCTCGGGGAAATAGCGCGTCATCGGCTTGCCGTTCCGGCTGCCGATCTCCACCTCGTCGCCGTCACGGAAGATGATGGAGCGGAACCCGTCCCATTTCGGCTCAAAGAGCCAGCCCGTTCCGGCGTCCGGCGACGGCAGGGCCGGCAGTGCTTTGGCCAGCATGGGCGCAATGGGAGGCATCAACGGCAGGTGCATAGCGCCCATTCTTGCGCCGCGGACCCAGGACCGCCAGCCCCACGCTGTGGGTCCTCGCGAGGGGCTCCTCAACTGGGGGCTCCTCGACACGGCCCGGCCCCGGCGGTAAACATGGGTGATGGCTACCATCGGGTTCCACGCCTCGCATGAGCAGATCAGCCCCCGGCGCCTCCTGCAGGACGTTCAACTGGCCGGGCAGGCCGGCTTCGATGCCGCCATGTGCTCGGACCGCTGCGGGTACGGGTGGTTCCGGGTCGAGCGCCCGGGCGAACGCCAGCTCCCCTGAGGGCGCCCGCAGCCCTGATGGTGGCCGGTATCCCCCAGCTCCGCCCGGCGGCGGGACAGGCTCCGGCCGGAACGGACGGTGCGCTGTGAGAATCGCCGAGACCTCGGACCTCTGGTGGAAGAACGCGGTGATTTACTGCCTGGATCCGGAGACGTTCTTCGACGGCGACGGCGACGGCACCGGAGATTTCGGCGGACTGATCCAACGGGTGGACTATCTTGCCGCGCTCGGCATCACGTGCATCTGGCTCATGCCCTTCTACCCTTCCCCGGACCGCGACGACGGCTACGACGTCACCGACATGTACGGCGTGGATCCCCGGCTCGGAAGCCTGGGGGACCTGGTGGAATTCATCCGCACCGCCAACGACCGCGGCATCCGGGTGATCGCGGACTTCGTCATCAACCACACCTCCGACCGGCACCCGTGGTTCGTCCAGGCGCGCAAGTCCGTGGACAACCCCTACCGCGACTACTACGTCTGGCGGAAGGACACGCCGCCGGACACCTCGGACCAGGTGGTGTTTCCCGGCGAGGAAACGTCCATCTGGACCCAGGACAAGGCCACCGGTGAGTGGTATCTGCACATGTTCGCCAAACACCAGCCGGACCTGAACGTGATGAATGCCAAGGTGCGGGACGAGATTGCGAAGTCAATGGGATTCTGGCTGCAGCTGGGCCTGGACGGCTTCCGGCTGGACGCGGTGCCCTTCTTCCTGGAGCTGGTCGGCGAGCCCAAGGATGAAGCCGCGAAAATCGACCCGCACCAGTACCTGAGCGCCCTGCGCAGCTTCCTCAACCGCCGCCATGGCAGCGCGGTGCTGCTGGGCGAGGTCAACCTTCCATACAAAGAGCAGCTGAAGTACTTCGGCGGCCCTGCCGGCAACGAGCTGAACATGCAGTTTGATTTCCTCTCCATGCAGAACATGTACCTGTCACTGGCCCGGCAGGACGCCCGGCCGCTGGCCCGGACGCTCGGCAGCCGTCCGAAGGTCAATCCCGACAACCAATGGGCCATGTTCGTCCGGAACCACGATGAACTCACCCTGGACAAGCTCAGCGATGCCGAACGCGAGGAGGTCTTCGCGGCCTTCGGTCCGGATCCCGACATGCAGATGTACGGCCGCGGACTGCGGCGGCGGCTGCCCACCATGCTCGGCGGCGACCCGGCCAGGATCCGCATGGTGTACTCCCTGATGTTCTCGCTGCCGGGCACCCCGGTGCTCTTCTACGGCGAAGAGATCGGGATGGGCGAAGATCTGCGCGCGAAGGGCCGCTCGGCCGTCCGCTCCCCCATGCAGTGGGACCACACCGAAAATGGCGGCTTCTCGACCGCCCCGCCGGGGGACCTCGTCGCCCAGCCCGTGGACGGACCGTACGGGCCCGCGCGCATCAACGCCGCGGCCGCGAAACGGGATCCCGATTCGCTGTGGAACTTCATCGCGACACTGATCCAGCGGTACCGGGAATGTCCCGAGCTCGGCTGGGGCAGGTTTGCCCTCATCAAGCAGGCCTCACCGGCGGTGTTGCTGCACCGTTGCACGTGGGACGGCTCTACAGTGGTGGTCGCCCACAATTTTGGCGCCGAACCGGCGTCTGTGACGGCCTCGGTGGTCCCGCCGGAGGGCGAGGAAGGCGGCCCGGCGGGTCCGGACGGGAAGGGCGCGGCGGGGCGGTCTTACGCCGGGGCCGTGCTCCGGGACCTGCTCGGCGGCGAGGACATCCCGCTCTCCGACGACGGCGCCTTCGAAGTCCCGCTGGACCGCTACGGGTACCGGTGGTTCCGGGTCGAGCGCCCGGGCGAACGCCAGCTCCCCTGAGGGCGCCCGCAGCCCTGATGGTGGCCGGTATCCGCTGCGCCCCCGAAATCTAACCGGCCCCTTACCGTGCCGAAACGCGGACGCAACATTGGCGCAGGAGACTGGAAGTGCCGGCAAGAGCAGGCACCGACTCCAGTCCAGGAGGCCCCGCCATGTTGAAGGAAGCGAAAGCCCATGTAACCCGCGTCCGCGCGCTCGACCAGCTGCACCGCGGCGACGAGATCGAGGCCCGCCTGCGGGTGGGCCCGAACTACGATGACGTCGTGATCCGCCGCGGCAGCGTTCAGGAAACGGCCCCCGGAATCGGCGTCGTCTGGATCATGGACCGCCACACCGGCATGCGCAAGGCCATCAATGCCGACGAATGCAGCGTCTGGCGGGTCGCCTGAGGCGTCAGCCTCCGGCCACCGACTGGATGATGAGGACTTCCTGGCCCGGCGCCACGGCAGTCACCAGACCCTGCAGCCGCCGGATTTCATTCCCGTTGACGTATATATTCACATAACGGCGAACACTTCCGGTCTCGTCCCGCAACCGCCGCGACAGCGCCGGATAGCCCCCGGTCACCGTATCCAGCACCCACTCCACCGTCACCGCTGCCTCGGCGGGCGCAGTCAGGATGGACTGCCCGCCGGCGAGCGGTTGGAGGACGCTGGGCAGGACCACGCTGATCGCCGAGTCTGCCGGCATGGCGTCGCCGCTGATCTCGCCGCTGTTCATGCGCTTTTTACCCCTTCACGCCTGCGCCGGGAGCAGGGCAGTGGAGACCACGGCTGCCCGCACGCACAGCACATCCGGCAGGTGCGAGGCGACCTCGGTAAAGTGTTCTCCCTCGTCAGCGCTGGCGTAGACACTGCCGCCGCGCGTCCCGAAGTAGACGCCCGCAGGCTCCGCGCTGTCGACGCTGGCAGCATCACGGAGCACGGCGTTGTACTCGGCTTCCGGCAGCCCGGCATCGAGCCGTTTCCAGTTGGCGCCGGCGTCATCGGTCCGGTGTACGGCCAGCTTCCCGTCCGGCGGGATACGTTCGCCGTCAGCCTTCAGCGGGACCACCCAGGCGGTACCGGCCCGGCGCGGATGCGTCAGCATCACAAAACCGAAGTCCGCCGGCAGCCCTTCGGCGATCGACTCCCACGATTCGGCGCCGTCGTCGCTGCGGTACACGCCGTGATGGTTTTGCGCGTACAGGCGGCCGTCGACGGCGGCGTCGGCCGCGATCTTGTGGACGCACTGGCCGAATTCCGGGTTGGGATCCGGCATGAAGTACGCGGAAATTCCCTTGTTGCGCGGCTCCCAGGAGGTGCCGCCGTCGAGCGAGCGGTAGACCCCTCCGGTGCTCATGGCGACGTGGACTTTCTCGCCCGTGGGGTCGACGACGATCGAGTGCGCCGCAGCGCCGCCATAGCCTGCGCCCCATTCGCTGCGGTGCGGATGGTCCCAGAGGCCGCGGTTGAGCTCGAAGTGCTCGCCGCCGTCGGTGGATTTCCAGACCGAGATCGGTTCGCAGCCCGCCCACACGACGCCCGGGCGGGAGTCGGCGTCGGGATAGATCTGCCAGATCCGTTCCAGGGCGGCGTCGGTGCCGTCGGGGAACGTGATGGCGCCGTTTTCGGGTTCGGTCCAGGATCCGCCGAGATCATCTGAGTGGAAAACCGTGGGGCCCCAGTGCTCGGAGCGGACCCCCACCAGGATCCGGGTCCTGTCATCGCGGGTATCGATGGCGATGCTGGGCACCTCACTCATCAGAAAATGCGGGCCGGACAGCGACCAGTCCTTCCGGTCCCGGCTGGTCGCCAGCCAAAGGCCTTTCTTGGTCCCGATCGCCAGGACGTAACTCTCTGCAGTAGCCATGGGGTCCATGCAACCATCCCCGCCCGAAGGCCGCAACGGTTTTCTCCCGGCGCCCGCCGGCATGCTCTGCCGCGCCGGTGGCATCTTTCAGTCGACGAACTCCGACTGCGTCTCGATGAAGTCCCAGTCCGCGGCCGTCAATACGGCCGCGCCGGCGGCGGACGGCTCAGCCGGACCGGGCCCGCCGGCATCGGCGATTCCCCGCTGCACGGCCTCGGGCAGTTCAATGGTCCGCAGGTTTTCCCGAAGCCATTCCTTGCTCGCCAAATCCAGATCCAACCACCACATGTAGATCTCCACGGCGGCCACCTCCTCCTGTGTTCTTCAACCGTAGGCCCCACCCCCGGGCTGTTCAAGGGAGGCCGCGGCAAACGGCGCCCGCACCCTCCCGGGCCGGCAGACGGGAAGTAAGCCCCTGTTCAGGGCCGCACCCCGGCGCCAGAATGAAGTATGCCTGACGACTCCGCCCACGGCCCGGCGCCCCTCGTGGTGGGTGTGGTTCCGGGACAGCATCCGGAAGTGCTGCAGACGGCGGCATCCCTCGCGAAGTCCCTCGCCGCGCCCTTGATCTGCGCCTACGTGGACGAGGCCAGCTACCTCGTGGAGTGGGACCCGGCGCGGTCCGCGCACCGCCTGTCTCTGCACCCGGACGCGGACGACGCCCGGATCCGGGCCACCGCCCAGGAGCTGCGTTCCGCTGTTGAGGCACTCTGCGTTCCCCTGGGAATCGACTGGACGCTGCGCACCCTGGCCGGGGATCCCGCCCGGGCGATAGGCAGGCTGGCCGCGGACACCAACGCATCCATGATCGTGGTGGGGACCCCCGAACGCGGCATCGGCCACCGCATCTCCGCCGCGCTGAACGGCTCCGTGGCGGCATGGCTCAGCCACCATCAGGAACGTCCGATCCTGATCGTTCCGGGCGTCGCTCCGGCAGGAAGAAAATAAAGCGAAAGTACTTATTCAGAGCGCTGGTGTTACCCCACTACCGGCGAGTAAGCTCGATCTGTAGGCCGGAGGAACGGCCTACCCCAAAGCTGCTCCGGAGTGCGTATCCCCCAATAACGCACTCCGGAGCTCTTTGTTTTACCCAACATTCCACATGCTGCGCCGGCCGGGCCGCGGGCTTGAAACATACCCCTAGGGGGTATATGTTGAGGGCATGAGCGAGTCAGAAGTCCCCGGCACGGCACGTCTGGACACTGTTCCCCTTGAAGCCCCGCCCCATGAACACGGCTACACGTCCAACAAGGACGCCTACCTTCGCCGTCTCAAGCGGATCGAAGGGCAGGTCCGCGGCATCGCCCGGATGGTTGACGAGGACAAATACTGCATCGACATCCTCACCCAGGTCGCCGCCGTCACCAAGGCCCTGCATGCCGTGAGCCTCGGGCTCGTCGAAGAGCACATCGGCCACTGCGTTGTCGGCGCCGCCGCCGAGCCAGACCCGGAGCTTCGGGCGGAGGCCATCGATGTCAAAGTCAAGGAGGCCACCGATGCCATCGGACGCCTGCTCCGCTAGTACCCGTACCACCCACCACACCACCGGGCCGGGGAACCACACCCGGCCCAGCGACAAGGAGCACCCCATGGCCCCCGTTTCCACCACCGTCAACGTTTCCGGCATGACCTGCGGCCACTGCGTGTCCTCTGTCAGCGAAGAACTTGAGGCGCTCTCCGGCGTCGAAAAGATCGACGTCGACCTCAACGCCGGCGGCATCTCCACCGTCACGATCACCTCCAACGAAGCACTGTCCTCCTCCGAAATCGGCGAGGCAATCGCCGAAGCCGGCTACCTCGTGGTCGCCAGCGAAGCCTGAGTGACAACAGCCCCGGGCGGGCGCAGACACCGGAACGGCAACCGCCGTCGGGCGCAGGCGCCGGAACGGCAACCGCCGTCGGGCGCAGGCGCCGGAACGGCAACCGCCGTCGGGCGCAGGCGCCGGAACGGCAGAAAACCAATCGAGCCGAAAAAGAAGGGCGCCGTGAGCAGCGAGCAGTTGTTGGACCAGCAGTTGTTGGACCGGGCCGGGAGCCGTGTCATTGACCTCGATATCGAGGGCATGACGTGCGCGTCCTGCGTCAACCGGGTCGAGCGCAGGCTCGGAAAGCTCGACGGAGTCGAGGCCAGCGTCAACCTGCCCCTCGAGTCCGCCCGGGTCAGCGTCCCGGCGGACATTACCGATGACCAGATCACGGCCACGGTCGCGGCCGCGGGCTACAAGGCCACGGTCCGGTCCGCCAGGTATCCGGGCACGCCGGTGGAGGACGCAGGGCTCCCGGCCGGCACCGGATTTCCGGCCGCCACAGCCGCACCCTCGCTTCGCCCGCGGCTGGTTGTGGCGGCCGTACTCACCGTCCCGGTCTTCGCGATCTCGATGATCCCGGCATTCCAGTTCCCGAACTGGGGCTGGGTGGCCGCCATCCTGGCCCTGCCGGTGGTTGCCTGGGCGGCGTGGCCGTTCCACCGCGCCGCGGCCATCAACGCGCGGCATCTGGCCTCGACGATGGACACCCTGGTGTCCATCGGCGTGATTGCCGCCTACTCCTTCTCGGTTGGGCAACTCCTTGCCGACCCGGGTATGACCGAACATCTGGCAGCGGAGGGCATGGGCTCCGGCGGCCTGTACTTCGAGGTCGCATCCGTGGTCACCACGTTCCTGCTGCTCGGCCGCTACCTCGAGGCCAACGCCAAACGGAAGGCGGGCGACGCCCTCAAGGCCCTCCTGGACCTGGGGGCAAAAGACGCTACTGTCCTGCGCGGCGGCACCGAGCACAAGATCCCGGCCGACCAGCTGGCCCTCGGAGACGTGATAGTGGTCCGCCCCGGCGAGAAGATCGCCGCCGACGGCGTCGTCATCGACGGCGCCTCTGCGGTGGACGCCTCCCTCGTGACCGGCGAATCCGTGCCCGTGGAAGTCGGCCCGGACAGCCAGGTCACCGGGGCCACCATCAACACCTCAGGCCGGCTCCTGGTCCGCGCCACCCGCGTCGGGTCCGAGACCACCCTGGCCCAGATGGGCAGGCTCGTCTCCGCGGCGCAGACCGGAAAAGCACCCATCGCCCGGCTCGCCGACCGCATCAGCGCCGTCTTCGTACCGGTCGTCCTGGTCATCGCCGCCCTCACCTTCGGGGCCTGGCTGATTGCGGCCGCACCTGCCGTCAACGCCGGCGAGGTCCGGGCCGTCTTCACCGCCGCCGTCGCCGTGCTGGTCATTGCCTGCCCCTGCGCCCTCGGGCTGGCCACGCCCGTCGGACTGCTGACCGGGACCGGGCGGGGCGCCCAGCTGGGGATCCTGATCAAGGGTCCGCAAGTCCTCGAGGACACCCGGACGGTGGACACGATCCTGCTGGACAAGACCGGAACCGTCACCACCGGCCGCCTTGCCGTGGACGGCGTCCAAAGTTTCGGGCCGCACAGCGAAGCCGAGGTCCTGCGCCTGGCGGGTGCTGTGGAAAACGCCTCCGAGCACCCGATCGCCCGGGCCATCGCCGCTGCGGCGTTGGGTGCGGCGGCGGGGCGTGTGAACAACAACGGCGCCGGCCTCCCCGCCGTCGCCGGCTTCCGCTCCGCACCCGGCGGCGGAGTCGATGGCACCGTCGACGGCCGGCGCGTGGTCGCGGGGCGCACCGGCTGGCTGTTGGAGTCCGGCGTCGCTCCGGCCCCGGCTCAGCGCGAGGCGCTTGGTGCTGCCGAAGACTCCGGCGCCACGGCCGTCTGGGTTGCCGTGGACGGCGAAATCGCCGGAATCATCAGCCTGCGGGACACCGTTAAGCCCGGTTCCGCGGCCGCAGTTACCCGGCTCCGGGAGCTCGGGCTCCGGCCGATCCTGCTGACCGGCGACAACGCCACTGTGGCTGCCCAGGTGGCGGCCGCCGTCGGGATCAGCCCGCGCGACGTCTTTGCCGGTGTGCTCCCGGCGGGCAAGGTTGAGGCCGTGCGGACGCTGCAAGCGGCCGGCGCCACTGTGGCCATGGCCGGGGACGGCGTTAACGACGCCGCGGCGCTGGCGCAGGCGGACCTGGGCATCGCCATGGGTTCCGGCACCGACGTCGCCATCGAGGCAGCCGATCTGACGGTGATGGGCAACGACCTCGGACAGGTGGCGCAGGCGATCGAGCTTTCCCGCCGGACGCTCGGCACCATCAAGACGAACCTCTTCTGGGCCTTCTTCTACAACGCCGTGGGCATCCCGGTGGCAGCCCTGGGCCTGCTCAACCCGATGATCGCCGGCGCCGCCATGGCCGCCAGCTCCGTGCTGGTGGTGGCCAACTCGCTGCGGCTGCGCAGCTTCGGAAAGTAGTCAGGCCTTAGGCCGGGCGCCCCGCCTCAGGCCGCGCCATAGCGGATGGCAGCCCTGGCTTTGGCTTTGGCCGCTTCCTCCCCGCGGTCCTTTGCCGGGGCGTGGGTCACCAGGGAGTCGAGGAGGTGTTGCGTCGCATGGGCAATCTCATGCACAGCCCGGTTGAAGGCGTCCTCGTTGGCCTTGGACGGCTTGGTGCTGCCGCTGATCTTGCGCACGTATTGCAACGCGGCGGCCTCCACCTCCGCGGTGGTGGCGTGGGGTTCAAAATTGTGGAGGGTCCGGATATTTCGGCACATATCTCCATGCTAAGGGCCTTGTGGTGATTGAGGCACGGTTAGGCGCGTTGTAGGCTGTCGACCAATTGAGATTCCTTCGGGCCCGGGAACGAGGTGCCCGGGCCGAACGGACAACCGACTACGGCACGGGCTCGCAGTCGTTCGCGTGGTCCAGCGCTGCCGCGCCGGTGCCGGACGGGGCCCGGAGCTCGTCCAGCCGGACCAGCACCACCCCGCCGACGATCAGCAGCCCGCCCAGGAGCTGGATGGGTCCGGGCAGTTCGCCGAGCAGCAGCCACGCCCAGATGACGGCGAACAGCACCTCGGTGAGCGAGACAAAGGACGCGACTTTCGAGCCGAGTGCCCGGGCGGCGACAATCCCGGACACGTACGCCACCACCGTGGCCAGGACCACGAGGCCGCCCAGCGCCACCCACCACGGGGTGACCCAAGGCCCCAGGCGGGTGTCGGCCGTGCTGAAGGCCATCGGCAGCAGCCCGGTTGCCGCGGCAAGCCACATGACGATGGCGCCCACCATGAGCCCGCCGGAGGCCAGAAGGATGGGCGGCAGGGTGTCGTTTTCCTTGGCCGTGATGAAGAAATAGATGGCCAGGCACACCGCGGCCGCGATCCCCCACAGCACCCCGATGAGGTCGACTTTGACGGCTCCGGTGAGGTCCAGGACCAGGATCAGCCCGCCGAGGGACAGGAGGGTGCCGGCAATCGTCAGTGGCCGCGGCCGTTTCCGGCTGGCGGCCCACAGCCAGAGGACGATCAGCACCGGCGCCAGGTACTCCAGCAGCAGGGCGACGCCGACCGAGAGCCGGGATACGGCGTTGAAATAGAACAGCTGGCAGGCGGCGACGCCGATGAATCCGAACAGCAGCACGGTCAGCCAGTTGTCCCGGAGCTGGTGCCAACGCCCGCGCAAGGAGGGAATGGCGAAGACGGCCAGAATCAGGGCCGCACCGGTAAGCCGGGCCGTGACGGCCGCCCCGGGAGTCCAGCCCGTTTCCAGGAGCGCCTTGGCGAATGATCCGGAGAGCCCGAACACCGCGGACGAAAACAGGGCGACGCCCAGGCCCGATGCCATGAACCCTGATGGTGCGGCGGCCGGCGTAGTGCTCTGCCTGGCGGCCTGCTTGCCTCCCCGTTTGCCTTCGAGTTTGCTTCCCTGCGGGGTGCCGCCCGGTTCGGAGGCAGACCGCTGGGCGGCTAGGTCTCGGACCGGCGTGGCGACGGGGCGCTGGGGGGCAGACACGGGCATTCTCCTGTCAGGAGTAAAGTAGGGTTATGCTCATGACATTACGCCCCGGCAAGGTAAGGAGTCAAGATGGTTTTTGCCCCTGACACGGAAGTTGCCCTGCGTTCTGTGGTCAACCTCATCAACACCGCGGCCAACGGTGAGGAACATTTGGCCACGGTCAGGGATCTGGATGCCTTCCTGGAGGCCGAGGGCTTCACCGGTTCCCGCACCCGGGACGGGGCCGAGCTGGCCAGCGTGCGGCGGCTCCGCGGCGAGCTCGCCGAGCTCTGGCAGGCCGAGGAGTCGGCAGCCGCGGGAACCGTGAACCGGCTGCTCCGGGAGGCCCGGGCGCTGCCCCAGCTGGTCAAGCACGAACCCTGGGACTGGCACCTGCACGCCACCACCCCGGAGGCGCCGCTGGCCGACCGGATGAGTACGGAGGCGGCCATGGCGATCGTGGACGTGATCCGCAGCAAGGAAATGGACCGCCTGCTGGTGTGCGCCGCGGACGACTGCGACGCCGTCGTGCTGGACCTGAGCCGCAACCGTTCGAAGCGCTACTGCGACACGGGAAACTGCGCCAACCGCGCGCATGTGGCCGCGTACCGGGCCCGGAAAGCCGCGTCCTGACGCCGAGGGTGCCGGCGGGAGGGGCCCGCGGTGTCGGGCCCTGCTGTCAGGCCGGCCTGTCGGGCCTCACCGTGGGGCCACGCTGCCAGGCCTCGTTGCTAGGCCTGCGGGCCGCTGTCACGGGAATCGCCGGGGCCGGCCTCGGGCCGGGGCTGCGCTGACGGGCCGCCATGGCCGGAGGGCGTGCGCTTGGAACTGAGGTTGACGCCGGAGCCCTTCCCCAGGTCAGCGGGATTCTCCTTGTGACTCATGGCCAGCATGGCGGCCACCACCAGGATCACAATAAAGGCGATGCCGGCGCCGGTGAGCGCCAGATCGAACCGGGGCGAGCGGGCGCTGCCGCCCGAGGCGAAGATCAGGACGCCGAAGAAAACCACCACGGCCCAGAACGCGGAGAACATGAGCGGTCCCTTGACCGAGGTCCGCAGGCTGCGGGGCGCTCCGGGTTTCTGCTGTGCCAAGGTGTTTTCCTCCTGCAGCCCGCGCAAATAGCGTGGCTGTCTTGTTACCGCAATTGTTCTACGCCGGGTAGAACCTGTCGGTACTAGTTTACGGCCTCCGCGGAATCGCCCGGAGCATCATGGCGCAGGGTCAGTCCGGACAGCATCCACAGGACGCCGCTGATGATGGCCCCGCCGCCGGCAACCCCGAGGAGGGCGTGCGGGCCGAGGCCGATGAAGAACGGCAGCGCGATCGCAGTGCCCAGTCCGATCACGCCGGAGGCGATCCAGTCACGGGCCAGCACGGACCGGCCGCGGCCACGAATGCCCGCGAACAGCTCCGCGGCGCCGGCCACGCCCAGGCCCAGAGCCGCGATGGTTCCGAAGACGAGCGGGGCGGGGATCAGGGCCACGGCCGCGCCGGCTCCGGCCAGGGCTGCCCCGCCGGCGGAGAGGACTCTGCCAGCGCCTTCCCGCGGTGGGAATCCGGTCTTGGGCACGGTCCAGATCATCACCACACCGGTGGCCAGCAGGTAGAGGCCGCCGGCCCAGCCCATGCCCGATTCTGGCGGTGCCGCCCAGAACACGGTGACCGCGCCAAACACGAGCGCGACGGCCGCCCTGACAAGCACGGGCTTGAAGAGGTCGGCCGCGGCGCGGATGGCAGGGGTCGCGTCAGGCGCTGCGGGAAGAGTCACCCGTCCAGTTTAGTGCGAAGCCGCGGCTTCGCACGCCTGCCGGCGGCGCCAGCCCGCACTCACCGCGCGCCGAGCACCATCCACCGGTCCGTCCGGGCCCGGAGGCCCAGCGTCAGCGCCCGCGCCGCCATGTAGCCGAGCGAGAACGCGGCCCACAGCCAGAGCAATCCCGCGCCGGCACCGGCGCCGGAATACAGCACCGCCAGCAGCAGCGGCAGGTAGGCAGCGAGGTTGACGACGCCCGCGATCGCCAGGTAGCGGGCGTCGCCCGCGCCGATGAGGACGCCGTCAAGGACGAAGACGTACCCGGCCAGCGGCTGCCCGGCGGCGAGCACCCACAGGGCGAGGGTAAGTGCCGCCCGGACTTCGGCGTCGGGTGTGAAGAGGGCGCCCGCCCACGGTGCCGCGGCTGCCAGAAGGATTCCGGTCAGGACGCCGAAGCCGACCCCCCACCGGGTCATGGTGCGCGTCAGCGCTCGTGCCGCCACCGGCCGGGCCGCGCCGAGTTCCTTGCCGATCAAGGCCTGGGCCGCGATCGCGAGGGCGTCGAGGGCGAAAGCGAAGAACGTGAAGATGGTCATGGCCAGCTGATGTGCGGCGAGATTGACCGGCCCCTGGGCGGTGACCACCACCACCGTGGCGAGAATCGCGATCCGCAGGCTGAGTGTGCGCAGCATCAGCCAGGAACCCACCCCGGTCAGGGCCCGGATGCCACGCCAGTCCGGCCGCAGGGACACCCCGTGGTTGCGGGCGTTGCGCCGGACGATCAGCACATAGACGGCAGCCATGGCCCACTGCGCGATGCTCGTGCCCACGGCCGAGCCGGTCACGGACCAGCCCAACCCGTAGACGAGGACCAGGTTCAGCGCGATGTTCAGCGTGAAACCCGCGGCGGCGACGATCAGCGGGGTCCGGGTGTCCTGGAGTCCGCGCAGCACCCCGGTGCCCGCGAAGATGAGCAGCATCGCCACGAGGCCGGGCATGGACCCGCGCAGGTAGTCCACGGCAAAGGCATGCACCTCGCCGTCGGCGCCCATCAGGTCCAGGAGCGGCCCCGCGGCCAGGAACCCGGCGACCGCAAGGACGAGTCCGAGCAGCAACGCCAACCAGATGCCGTCGCGCCCGGCGGCGAGGGCTTTGGCCAGCTGGCCGTTGCCGATGGCCCGCGCCACTGCCGGGGTGGTGGAGTACGCGAGGAACACCATCAGTCCGACTGCCGTGTGCAGGACCGCCGATGCCAGCCCGACGCCGGCCAGTTCGGCCACGCCGAGATGGCCCACAATGGCCGAATCCGCGAGCAGGAACAGCGGCTCGGCGATCAGGGCGCCGAAGGCCGGCACTGCCAGGCGCAGGATTTCCCGGCGCTGCCCGGTAGTCGGCGGCGGGGCGGTGGACAGCTGCGGGGAAGGTTGCACGCGTTAACCCTAGCCGGGCCGTTGAATCGACCCAGCACGTCATTTAGTTGACATTTCAACTAAATATCCGGAAGACTGGATCTTGAACGCAACCGAAGCCGCGGCGGCTGAGAGCCGCGACGCCCCCTACTTACGAAACGGTATTTCCCATGAACCAGCCCGCCCTGACCACCTCCGCCCGAACCATCCTGCGCGTCATCGCCGGCTTCCTTTTCGCCGCCCACGGCTGGCAGAAGTTCAACGAATTCACGATCGCAGGCACCCAGGCCGCCTTCACCCAGATGGGTGTTCCGGCAGCCCAGGCGGTGGCTCCCGTCGTCGCGACCCTCGAGCTCGTCGGCGGTGTCGCGCTGATCCTGGGCGTGCTCACCCGCGTGTTTGCGGTCCTCCTCGCACTGGACATGCTCGGCGCCCTGTTCATGGTCCACGCCTCCGCCGGCGTCTTCGTCGCAACCGGCGGCTATGAACTCGTCCTGATCCTGGCGGCCGCCGCTGCAGCCGTGGCCCTCGTCGGTGCGGGCAAGTTCTCCGCCGACCGCGCCCTCTTCGGCCGCGCCGACTCGAAGCTCCGCGTCCTGGCCTAAGGCCTCCACGGCATAGCTCACGGCCTGGAGCGCGACGGCGGGCGGTCACCTTTTGGTGGCCGCCCGCCGTCGTGTGTCTCCGGGTTATGGCGTGGTTGTGGCCTGCAGGAGAGCGATTGTGTCGCCGGCCGGCCGCGCCCGCCGGGCCAATCAGTAAACTCACAATATGAGCGAGAACGCGCCCAATTCCGTGACCCTGCGCTTCCTGGCGGCCCCCACCGATGTCGGCCACAGCGGCTCGGTCGACGCCGGCACCGTGCTCGAGTGGGTGGACAAGGCGGCCTATGCCGCCGCCGTCGGCTGGGCAAAGTCCTACTGCGTGACGGCCTACGTGGGGAACATCCACTTCGCGGACCCGGTCAACAGTGGCGACATGGTGGAGGTCGAGGCCACGATCGTGTACACCGGGCGGTCCTCGATGCACATCCGGACCGTGGTGTCCTCGGGCGATCCGAAGGGCGGCCCCGCCACCATGCGGAGCCAGTGCATCGTGATCTTCGTGGCCGTGGGCGCGGACGGCAAGCCCATACCGGTGCCGCAGTTCGTCCCTGAGACGCCGGACGAAATCGAACAGCGGGACCACGCGCTGGCCCGGATCAAGGTCCGCGAGGACATCGTGGAGGCCATGAGCGGACAGGAATATACCGACGCCGGCACGGCCGAGAGCGTGGTGCTGCGGTTCATGGCCGCGCCCACGGACGTGAACTGGGGCGGCAAGGTGCACGGCGGCATCGTCATGAAGTGGATCGACGAGGCTGCCTACGTCTGCGCCTCCCGCTACTGCGGCAAGGACACCGTGGCCGTATTCTCCGGCGGCGTGCGGTTCTACCGGCCGCTGCTGATCGGCCACGTCGTAGAGGTGGAGGCCCGTCTGGTCTACACCGGCACCAAGGGCATGCACATCGCCGTCCACGTCCGCTCCGGAGACCCCAAGGGGCGCGAGCTGAACCTGACCACATACTGCCTGACGGTCATGGTCGCCCGCGACGAGACCGGCACCTCGGTCCCGATTCCGCAGTGGGTGCCGGTGTCAGCGGAGGATATCCGGCTGCACTCCCACGCCCGCGAACTGCTGGAAATCCGCGGCCGGGCCCCGGGGAACCGGCTGCCCAACCACCTGCTCGCGGCCCGCGACCACTAGCCGGGCGGGGCTAGAAGCCGCCGCCACCGCCGGCGTCGGCGGCCATGTTGGCAAACCGCGAGTAGTGGCCCTGGAAAGCCACCACAATGTCTTTTGTGGGGCCGTTACGGTGCTTGGCGATCAGGATGTCCGCCTCGCCCGCGCGCGGGGACTCCTTGTCATAGACGTCTTCGCGGTGCAGCAGGATCACCATGTCGGCATCCTGCTCGATGGAGCCGGATTCGCGCAGGTCCGAGACCATGGGGCGCTTGTCCTGGCGCTGCTCGGAGCCACGGTTCAGCTGCGACAGCGCGATCACCGGCACCTGGAGTTCCTTGGCCAGGAGCTTCAGGGCACGGGAGAACTCGGAGACTTCCTGCTGGCGGGATTCCACCTTCTTGCCCGAGCTCATGAGCTGCAGGTAGTCCAGGATCACCAGCTTGAGGTCATGCTGCTGCTTCAGGCGCCGGCACTTGGCCCGGATCTCCATCAGCGACATGTTGGGGCTGTCATCGATGAACAGCGGCGCATCGTTCATCCGGCCCATGGTGGTGGCAATCTTGGACCACTGCTCGTCCTTGATGGTGCCCTTGCGGAGGTCCTGGAGACCGATCGTGGCCTCGGCGGACAGCAGGCGCATGGCGATCTCGTTGCGGCCCATTTCGAGGGAAAACATGACGGTCGCAAGGTTGTTCTTGATGGCGGCCGAGCGGGCGAAGTCCAGCGCGAACGTGGACTTGCCGACGGCCGGGCGGGCGGCGATCACGATCATCTGGCCGGGATGCAGGCCGTGGGTGAGTTCATCGAGCTCGTAGAAGCCGGTGGGTACACCCACCATGCCCTCGCCGCGGTGGCCGGAGGCCTCGATCTCGTCCACGGTGGATTCCATGACGTCCTTGAGGACCACATAGTCCTCGGCGGTCCGGCGTTCGGCGACGGCGTAGACCTCGGCCTGGGCCTGGTTGACCAGGTCTTCGACCTCGCCGTCCTGTCCGTAGCCGAGCTGGACGATCTTGGTGCCGGCGTTGACCAGGCGGCGCAGCACCGCGCGTTCGCCCACGATTTCAGCGTAGTAACCGGCGTTGGCCGCCGTGGGGACGGTCTGGATGAGTTCGTGCAGGTAGGCGGGTCCGCCGATCCTGTTGATTTCGCCGCGCTTGGTCAGCTCGTCCGAGACGGTCACGGCGTCCGCGGGCTCGCCGCGGCCATAGAGGTCGATGATGGCCTCGTAGATGGTTTCGTGCGCCGGACGGTAGAAGTCCTGGCCACGCAGGATCTCGACGACGTCGGCGATGGCGTCCTTGGACAGCATCATGCCGCCCAGGACTGACTGCTCCGCGGGGATGTCCTGCGGAGGCTTGCGGCTGCCCTCGGCTCCCCGCGTACCCTCGACTGAGTCCAGATGCGTAACTGACAAAACTGCCGTCCTTCATTGTGTGCCGTGGCGGATGTCCGTTCGCCGCGGCGCGTAAGCACTGCGCCTTATGCCCAATGCCCTCGTACCCAGTGCCTCAAGGCCAAGCACCGTATCCCGCCGGGTCAACGCCCAGCCGCTGCGGTGCTCAACGGCCGTGATGCCGAACTGCTGTCATTGCGGAGCTGTGATGCGTACCTGCTGTGTTGCCGAACTGCTGTGATCCCGAACTGCTGTGTTGCCGAACTGCTGTGATGCGGGCGGCAAAACCCGGCACATGCCGGCCGCTCTATTCTTACCAGTCAGCTCCGACAGTTCGCGCCGGACCAGCAACCGCCGTTATCCACAGTGCTGGTGCGGCCGCAGGGCACCGGATCCCGGAGCCGGTGTCCTGGTGGGCACCATCCGGCGACCGCAGGTTTTTCCGCTTCCCACGCCCGATATCCTGCTACGTTATCCGCCGCCGGGGCAGGCACCAACCCGGCCGCTCCGCTGCCCTGTGGATAACCTGTGCACTAGTGCCTGATGCTTGTGCACAGTCTGTGGGTAGAGCTGTGGATAGAAAAAAAGTTAAGCCTGTAATCAGTGCTTGACCTGCGGAAATGTTGCATTCATCTTGTGGACACAAAACAATTTCCGCCAAGCTTCATCCACAGCCTGCACCTTGGAGCTGGGGATACGATGCGGCACAGGAGGCCACATTTGCCGCCCGATACGCACATTTTGTGACCGGATTCATTCCCGCCGAGCCGAATTGACGCCAGCAGCGGCGCACTGTACGCGAGGTGCGGAACATGCTGTGGATAACCGCAATCTGGCATAAGCTCTAATCATGGGCGATGTACTGATAGTCATGTTGCCTGCCCTCATCCTCGCGGCGGTGCTCTGGGCGGCGGTCACGGCGTTGAAGCCGCGGAACCACGGCATCTCAGATGCCGAGCGTTACCAGCAGGAACTGGCGCTCAAGTCCCAGGCCCACTACGCGGCACAGGTCCGGGCTGCCGAGGCCTCCCGCGCCCGGATTGAAGCTACCACGCGCCCCAGCCAGAACTCCCAGCAGCAATCGCAGCAGGCCGACCACGCCCGCTCCGCCCTTTTGGGCCGGGACAGCTCCGGCCACCAGGATGCGTTGTCCGCCATTGGACACCTGAGCCCACAGCTCCTCTTGCAGCTCCAGTCGCTGGCCCACGACGGCCACAAGACGAAGGCCGTCCGGCTGCTGCGGCAATCGACGCGCTCGGACCTGAAGACCGCAAAGAATTACGTAGATCGGCTCTAGCACATGGACTCCCTGCTCATTCCCGTACTGATCCTGGTGCTCGTGGCCGCCGCCGTACTGCTGGCGATACGGGCGTGGAGCCGCCGCGGCGAACGCACCATGCCGGCACCAGCGCCGCAGCCGGACCCCAACTCCGCGGAGCTGGCCCGGACGGCGGCCGCCAGGCTCACCGAGGACCAGCACCGGCAGCTCTACGCGCTGATCGCGCAGGGGCAGGCCATGACCGCCATCAAGGTCTACCTCGAGGCCACAGGCGAGGGCCTACGGGCGTCCCGCGACGCCGTCGCGGCGCTGGCAGCCCACCCCCAGCCCTTCCGCGCCCCTGAGCCGGCGCCGGCGGCCGTTCCGGACGACGACGACGTGCCCCAGCGGTTCTCGTACCGCTACCGCGCGATCGCCAGCAAGGGCGATGTCACCCGCGAGGTGAGCAGCAACATGCTCAATGATGAGATCTACGGGAGGATCCGCACCCTGGCTAAGAGCGGCGACACCGAGGCCGCAGCGACCGCCCTGACCCGCCACTCGGATATTTCCATGAAACAGGCCCGGGAGTTCATCGCACTGCTTGGCGACTGAGCCCCGCGGGGCCCGCGCCGGCTCCGGGCCACCGGCACGGCCGGGGACCCGGCATGGCTAGAAGTCGAACAAGTCCCCCAGCCAGCCTTCCTTCTTCTTCGGACGACGGCGGTCATCGTAACGCGGCTGCTCATACCTGGACTGGTCGGGACGCGGACGGTCGCGGCGGTCATCGTACCGGCGCTCGTCATAGCGGCGGTCATCCGGACGCCGGTCGTCCCGGCGCGGGTCGGGGTTGTACAGCGGCGGCGGAATGTGGCCAGCAACCGCAGGTGAAAACGACGCAGGTGAAAACTCAGCAGGTGAAAACGCCGTAGGTGGCATCGCTGCCGGCGGCAGTGGTGCGGCGGGGACGCCGGCTGCCGGGCCCAACGACTCCGCCGCACGGTCAATGATCTTGTCCAGCTCTCCCCGGTCCAGCCACACCCCGCGGCATTGGGGGCAATAGTCAATCTCCACGCCGCTGCGTTCACTCATGATCAGGTCAATAGAATCCACGGGACACTTCATGTCCCGGACAACGAGCGGGCGGCCGAAAAGGTTCGGACGGCGCTGCAGGCCCGGAAGCCCTGCGCGGGCAGACCTACCGCTGGGCAGCGATCCCGGCCAGCAGCTGCTCAAACGGCAGGGACTCCAGCGCGACCGGCTTCTGCTGCGGCCCTGAGTCCTGCAGCAGAGCGACAAACTCCCCCGCCGCCCGGTCCACGCGCACCGACAGTGGCGAGCCGCCGTCGTCGTTGTTTCCCCAGTCCTGCGGCCCGGCGAAAACCGCGGTGGCGGCGATCCGGGTGCGCAGGTAGGTGAACAGCGGCCGCATCGCGAAGTCCAGCACCATCTGGTGCCGGTCCGTGCCGGCGGTGGCCCCGATCAGCACGGCCTTGCCTTCGAACGCCTTGGGATCGAGCACGTCGATGAAGGACTTGAAAAGCCCGCTGTAGGACGCGCTGAACACGGGGCTGACGGCGATCAGGCCATCAGAGGCCTCGACGCCGGCGATCACTTCGGCGAGCCGCGGAGCCGCATACCCGGTTACAAAGTTGTTGGCGATGTCCACGGCGAGGTCCCGCAACTCCAGGACCTCGATGTCCACGGCGTAGCCGGCCGAGGCAAGCTGCCGCTCGGCCGAGGCCGCCAGCTGGTCCGCGAGCAGGCGGCTTGAGGAGGGGACGCCGAGTCCGGCGGAGATAACGGTGATACGGCGGGTTTCCACGGAGTGCTCCTAAGTTGAATCCTGGTCAGCAACGCGACTACATGCGTTTGCATCTACCTCTAGAAGCGGCGGGCAGGGGGATTTATTCCCGGCCACCCTCCCCGCCTGACAGGAATGTCGCGCTCTGCAAGACTGCCCTCATGGCTGAAAACAAAACGCAGGCAACCGGCGCGTCGGTTCAGGAGTTCCTGGCCGCCGTCGAGCATCCGGTCCGGCGCGCCGACGGGTTCCGCCTGCTGGCACTGATGTCCGAAATAACGGGCGAACCGGCGCAAATGTGGGGTCCGACGATTGTGGGCTTCGGCCGCTACCACTACAAGTACGCGAGCGGCAGGGAGGGCGATGCCGCGGCGGTCGGCTTCTCCCCCAGGAAATCCAGCCTGTCGCTCTACGGCCTGACATATGGGCCGGAGGCCGCCGAACTCCTCGGCAGGCTGGGCAGGCACAAGCTCGGCGCCGGCTGCCTGTACGTCAACAAGCTCGACGACGTCGACGATGCCGTGCTCACTGAACTGGTCCGGCTCGGCTACCGGCATGTCACCACGGCGCTGCACCACGCCTAAGGGATCCGCCCCGCCAAAGCAACGCGGGGTCACCTACGGCCCATGACGCCGTCCAACATGGACCGCAAGTGACCTCGTGTTGGGGTTAAAGCAGAAGGCCCCCGCCTTCGGTCCTCAGAGAGGTCCGGAGGCGGGGGCCTTCCAGCAGTTCAGGACTGCAGCCGGTGAGGGCTACTTGCCTGCGACTACGTCGAGTTCGATCACAGCGGAAACGTCGTCGTGCAGACGGACGTTTGCCTGGTAGGAACCGGTCGACTTGATGTGTGCCGGCAGTTCAACCTTGCGCTTGTCGATGCGGCCCAGGCCTGCGGCCTCAACAGCGTCGGCCACGTCGCCCTGCTTGACGGTGCCGAACAGGCGTCCGGTTGCGCCAGCCTTGACGACCAGCTTGACCGGCTTGGCGGAGAGTGCAGCAGCCTGCTTCTGAGCGTCTTCCAGGGAAGCGTGCTCGCGGGCAACGCGGGCAGCCTTGATGGACTCAACCTGCTTCTCGCCACCCTTGGACCAGGTCAGGGCGAAGTTGCGGGGCAGCAGGTAGTTACGTGCGTAACCGTCCTTGACCTCGACAACGTCGCCAGCAGCACCGAGACCGGTTACTTCGTGGGTCAGAATGAGCTTTGCCATTTTAGTTAATCCCTTCCTTAGCCGCGGCCAGCGCCGGAGTAAGGCAGCAGAGCAACTTCGCGGGCGTTCTTGATTGCCTGGGCGATCTTGCGCTGTTCCTGCACCGTGACGCCAGTGACGCGACGGGCGCGGATCTTTCCGCGGTCGGAGATGAACTTGCGCAGCAATGCTACGTCCTTGTAGTCGATGACAGTGATGTCAGCGGCCTTCAAGGGGTTGGACTTTGGTTTGGGCTTACGGAGTTCAGCCTTAGCCATCGTGGAGCTCCTATTCGATGGAGCCCGTGGATATTGATCCACGGGATGGTGGTGATCCGGCGCAGTCTGCACCAGACCGCCTTGCGGCGGCCAGTCGGTTTTCGTTGCCGGACCTTAGATGTTGTTTAGAAGGGAGGTTCGGAATCCGGGCCGTTGCCCCAGCCGCCGCCCGCATTGCTGACCCCGGGCGTGGCCCACGGGTCTTCCTGCGCGGCGGGCTGGTTGCCGCCCCATGTCCCACCGGTGTTGCCGCCCTGGTTTGCACCCTGGCCGCCACCGAATCCACCGCCGCTGTTGCCGCCGCCGAAGCCACCCTGACCACCCTGACCGCCGGAGCGCTGGGTGCGGTTGACCTTGGCGTTGGCGTAGCGCAGGCTCGGGCCGATTTCATCGACCTCAAGCTCGATAACGGTGCGCTTCTCGCCTTCTTTTGTTTCGTAGGAACGGCTCTTCAAGCGGCCGGAGACGATAACGCGCATGCCCTTGGTCAGGGACTCGGCGACGTTTTCGGCTGCTTCGCGCCAGACCGAAGCGCGGAGGAACAGGGTTTCCCCGTCCTTCCACTCATTGGACTGCCGGTCGAAGGTGCGGGGAGTAGAAGCGATGGTGAAATTCGCTACGGCCGAACCGGACGGTGTGAACCTGAGTTCGGGGTCATTGGTGAGGTTACCGATAACCGTGATAGTGGTTTCGCCTGCCATCTACTGCCTCCTTGTGCGTTCCTGCGGGGATGAAGATTGAAGGTTGGCCGCTGAATTACTCAGCAACAACTTTCTGCTCTTCGGGGCGGGTGATCTTGGTGCGCATGATGGTCTCGTTGAGACTCAGCTGGCGGTCAAGTTCCTTGGCGGTAGCCGGCTCAGCGGTGAAGTTCACCACGGCGTAGATACCTTCGGACTTCTTCTGGATTTCGTAAGCCAGGCGACGACGGCCCCAGATGTCAACCTTTTCGATGGTTCCACCATCGTTGGTGATGACGTTCAGGAACTTCTGAAGCGACGGCTCAACGGCACGCTCTTCGACCTCGGGGTCGATGATTACCATCAATTCGTAAGGACGCATATGTGAACCCACCTCCTTTGGGCTAAGCGGTTACGGCATTTCCGTAACAGGAGGTTCATTTGCGGTGTCGTGCAATGCCCGGCCGCCGGAACGGAGGCAGGGCGCAGCACAGACTTCAATAGCTTAGTGCATGCGGGCCGGAATCCGCGATTCCGTGCCTCCACCGTACGGCCCCGCGGCGTGGCCGGGAAGAGCGTCGGCGGCCATGTGGATAACCGCCACACGGCCAGCGTTCAGTCGGGGGGCGCATCGGCTGTGCCATGATCTGAAAATGCACACCAACCCCTCGTCAGCCGTGCCGCCACCGCTCCGCCGCAGCCGTCTCCGCTTCGCCGCCATGGTGCTATTGGGGCTACTCGCCGCCGGGGCGGCCGGAATGTCGGGGCACTGGGTGCAGGCTCCCACGATTGGCTGGTGCGCCGCCGCCTTGACCTACGTCGTCTGGGTCTGGCTGGTTATCGGCCGCCTCGACCCCGCGGACACCCGGTTGCACGCCACAACGGAAGACCCGGCCCGGAGCACGACAGACCTGCTTATCCTGGCCGCCAACGCCGCCAGCCTGGCGGCGGCGGGAGCGGTCATCGTGGATTCGCACAACAACACTGACACCCTCTCCAGGATTGCCGGCGGGCTGCTCGCGGTAGTCTCGGTGGCGCTGTCCTGGACCCTGGTCCAGACGCTGTTCACACTGCGGTACGCGGAGCTGTACTACGGCACGGGCACGAGGGCAGGCTCCCGGGTGGGCGGCATCGACTTCAACCAGAGCCGGCCGCCGCAGTACACCGATTTCGCCTACTTAGCCACCAGTCTGGGCATGACGTACCAGGTATCGGACACCGCGCTGCAGAACCATGGCATCCGGGCCGAGGCCCTCAAGCACAGCCTGCTCTCCTACCTCTTTGGGACCATCATTCTGGCAACCACCATCAACCTCGTAGTCGGCGTCGCCGCGTAGGGCGCCAGGCGTCAGGCCGCCGTCCGGAAGAACGTCCGGGTCACCGCGGCCAGCCGGTGCGGGTCCTCGACGCCGCACAGCTCGCGCGCCGAATGCATCGACAGCAGGGCGACCCCGACGTCGACCGTCCGGATTCCCAGCCGGGTGGCGGTCAGCGGGCCGATCGTCGACCCGCACGGCATCACGTTGTTGGAGACGAATTCCTGGTACGGAATACCGGCGTCGGTGCACAGCCGGGCCCAGAGGGCGGCGCCGGCGGCGTCGGTGGCATAGCGCTGGTTGGCATTGATCTTCAGCAGCGGACCACCGTTGAGGACCGGCCGGTTGGCGGGATCGTGCCGCTCGGGATAGTTCGGGTGCACGGCGTGGCCGGCGTCCGCGGAGACGCAGAACGACGCCGCGAAGGCCTGCCGCCGCTGGCTTGCAGAGGCGCCGAGTCCGTCCGAGATCCGCACGAGGACGTCTTCGAGGATGGGCCCGCACGCCCCGGACCGGGACGCCGAGCCGATTTCCTCGTGGTCGAAGGCGGCCAGCACGGCAATCGGCGCACCGTCCGGCACGGGTGTGGCGGCGTGCGCGATCAGCGCCGTGAGCCCGGCGTGCGTCGCGGAGAGGTTGTCGAGCCGGCCGGAGGCGAAGAATTCGCCCCTGGCGCCGAACACCGCCGGCGCCTGGGTGTCTGCGATGACGACGTCGTACCCGCCGATCTGCGCCGGATCCACCTCGGCATTGGCAACGCGGTCCGCGAGGAGTCCGAGCAGGTCCTCGCCGGCGGGATCGCCCAGGCCAAAGACCGGATTCATGTGCTGCTGCTTGTCCAGGGCCAGGCCCTCATTGACGGCCCGGTCCAGGTGGATGGCGAGCTGCGGGAAGCGCAGCAGCGGACCGGTGGCCGTGAGGTGCTGCGTGCCGTCGCGCATGACGAGCCGGCCGGCGAGCTGGAGTTCGCGGTCCAGCCAGGAGTTCAGGAGGGGTCCGCCGTAGACCTCGACGCCGGCCTGCAGCCAGCCGAACTTGCCGGTAGTGGGCTTCGGCTTGAGTTTGAAGGAGGGCGAGTCCGTGTGCGCGCCGAGAATGTTGAAACCCGTGGTCGGTCCGGCGCCTGCCGGCACCACCCAGGCGATGAGGGCGCCGTCGCGGATCACGTAGAACTTGCCGGCGGCGGCCGCGGGCTCCGGCCAGGGCTGCAGTTCGTCCAGGCCGGTGAAGCCCGCCGCGTCCAGCCGGCGCGCGGCCTCGTGGACGGCGTGGAAGCTCGACGGCGACGCGCTGACGTACGCGCCGAGGTCCTGGATGTGCTCTGCGGCAGTGCTCGGTGTGGGCATGGCTCCGAGTCTAGCCCGGCACGCACGGGCCCCGGGGGCCGCGGTGCCGGGCGACGCCGCGCCTAGACGGTGACGTTGAGACCGGCGGCGTAGCCCGCGGCCACCGAGCCGGTGATGGTGGCCAGCTGGTAGATGCCGCCGTCGTTGCCGAACACGTTGTCGGACTTCAGCGTGGTGCGGGGGAAGTTCTGCGCGCTGGATTCGTACCCGGCCGACGCGTAGACCTCCTTGCACGCGGCCTCGGTCAGCGCGATCTGTGACACCGCCAGGACCTGGCCGGCCGCCGTCGCATTGTTCATGGACTCGAACACTTCGAAGTGGATGTGCGGCCAGCGGCCGTTGTAGGCGCCGGGGTAGATGGTCTTGAACGTGACCTGGCCGTTGGCGTCGGCCTCCTGGACGCCGCGGAGGTAGTTCTCGTTCTGAAGCCCCGAATCGTACATGGAGTATTTGCCCTCGCGGTCACAGTGCCAGGCGTACACCGCGGCACCGGCCAGTGGGGTGCAGCCGTTGGCGTTGTCGAGAAGGGTCAGCGTGACGGTCAGCGGTACGCCCTCGGCTGTGCTGGTGGAGGTCCCGAAGCTGGATGTGATGTCCTGACGAACCACGCCGGATGCCTCGAGGACGTTGGGCCCGTTGGAACCGTCACCGGGGTAGGGGCCGGCGGTTTCCTGCGGGATTTCGACCCCGCACTCGGCGATCGCCCGGGTGAGCGTCGGAGTGGCCGACGCCGACGCGGCCGAGGGCGCCGGGGCTGTTGCGGCCGAGGTCCCCGCGGCCGACGTCGAACTGCCGCTGGTGCCGCTGGTGCCGCCCGGGCTGCAGGCCGCAAGGGCTGCGGCCGTTCCCGCGCCGAGGAACATGCCCAGCGATCGGCGGCTGACGAGGGTGGAGAGATCGAATTCCAGGCCGCGGTCGTGGTTGGGGTGCGGCTCGTGCGGGGGCTGCGGCATTTTTGTCATGACCCCATCGAACCCGGCAGCGCTATGGGCTGGCTAGTCCCTTCCTGTGACGCGGCTGTGCCCCGGCACGCATGGACATGCCCTCCCCTCGGCCCGGGGACTGGGCATGTCCCCCCGGCACGCATGGATATGCCCTCCCCTCGCGCCGGGCAGTGGACATGATGGCGCTATGTCCAGTGGTGGGCGCAGGGGGAGGGCATGTCCGGTGGAGCGGGACGGCCGCGGGGGCCTTCCGGGGCTACGACACCGGGCGGGCGCCCACTGTGGCGTCTTCAGCGCCAGGCTCGGCGTCAACCGGGGTGGCGTCCCCGGCAGGAGCCTCGCCGGCCCCTGTTGCGGGAACAGCGGCCTTGGCACCGTTCCTGCGGTAGCGGATGACCCCGATCCCCACGACGGCGGCGGCGAGAGCCAGCGAGAGCAGCAGCGATTCCCGCGTGGTTTCCAGGATCACCATGCCGATCAGCAGGGCCACGATGCTCACGATCGACACCCAGGTCAGGTACGGGAAGAGCCACATTTTCAGCTGAAGGTCCTTGGCGGCGGCGCCCATGCGGCGGCGCAGGATCAGCTGGGAGGTCGCGATGACGAGCCACACGAACAGCGCGATGGCGCCGGAGGTGTTGACCAGGAACAGGAAGACCGTGTCCGGGGCGACGTAGTTCAGTCCGACGGTGACGAAGCCGACCACGGTGGAGGCCAGTACCGCGGCGGCGGGCACGCCGCGCTTGGAAATCCGCATCCACGACTTGGGGGCGTCGCCGCGGCGGGACAGCGAGAACAGCATGCGGCTGGCGGTGTAGAGCCCGGAGTTCAGGCAGGAGAGCACCGAGGTCAGCACCACAATGTCCATGATGGTTCCGGCGCCGGGGATGCCGAACAGCTCAATGACCGCGACGTAGGGGCTCTTGGCGACGGAAGCGGAGTTCCAGGGCAGCAGGGTGACCACAATGGCGATGGAGCCGATGTAGAACACGAGGATGCGCCAGACAGTGGACTTCACGGCCTTCTTGACGGCATCGACCGGGTTCTCGGATTCGCCGGCGGCAATGGTGGCAATTTCCGCGCCGAAGAACGAGAACACCACCACGAGGATGCCGGCCAGGACGGCGCCGGGGCCGTTGGGCATGAACCCGCCGTTGCCGATCAGGTTGTCCAGGCCGGGCGCCGGAACGCCGGGGATGAGGCCCAGGATCGCGGCGACGCCGAAGAGCAGGAAGAGCACGATTGCCGCGACCTTGATGGAAGCGAACCAGAACTCGAACTCGCCGAACGACTTAACGGACCCGAGGTTGGTCAGCGTCAGCAGCACCATCAGGGCAAGCGCCCACACCCACTGGTCAATGCCGGGGACCCAGCGGTGCATGATCGCTGCCCCAGCCGTTGCCTCGATGCCGAGGACAATGATCCAGAACCATGCGTAGAGCCAGCCGATGCTGAACCCGGCCCAGCGGCCCAGGGCCTTGTCCGCGTAGGTGGAAAATGAGCCGGTTTCCGGGTTGGCCGCGGCCATCTCGCCCAGCATCCGCATGACGAGGATGACGACGAGTCCCGCCGCGGCGTACGCAACCAGGATGCCGGGGCCGGCCTGCTGGATCGCCGCACCCGAACCGACAAACAGTCCGGCGCCGATCACTCCGGCGATGGCAATCATGGACAGATGCCTGGGTTTCAGGGATTTTGAAAGCTGCTGGTCAGCGGGCATGGAAGCGCCGTCCTTCGTGGGGGGTTCAGGCCCGCTCGATGCCGGCACGGAATCGAATCCATGCTGTGCGGCGGACCACAATGTCGTTTCACACTAGACCGCGCGGCGGACCGTCCGTCTTGTGCAGTCCCACAAATGACGGCCGGTCAGACCGGGCCATCACCCAACGCGAGGGCCATAGGGTCAACCAAAGTTGCCTCACGGGCAATTCGGCAATGTGCCTGAAACCACTGCTTCAGGTACTACCTGCCGGTAACCTGCCTTGCGGCGGCAGGGCGGCGGCCGTCAGTAGTCCGCGTTGCTGGGCACCACGAGGCCGGTCTCATATGCGTACACCACGGCCTGGACGCGGTCGCGGAGGTGGAGCTTGGTCAGGATCCGGCGCACATGCGTCTTGACGGTGGCCTCGGACAGGAAGTACCGGTGCGCGATTTCGGCGTTGGAGAGTCCCTCCGCCATCGCCCCGAGCATCTCGTTTTCGCGGGGTGTCAGGTCCTCCAGCAACGGGTCCCGCGCCGGGCGTGCGGGGCTGCCGGCCTGCTGGCCGCCCTCGTCCGCCCCGGCGTGCTGGCCGCCGGCGCCGCCTGTCCCTGCAGGATCCGGGCCGCCTGCACCGCGGACATAGGTCTCCAACAGCCGCTGCGTAACACGGGGTGCCACCACGGCGTCGCCACTGGCCACCACCCGGACCGCGCTGACCAGTTCTGCCGGCGCCACGTCCTTGAGCAGGAACGCAGAGGCCCCTGCCCGCAGTGCTGCAAAGGCGTATTCATCGAGGTCAAAGGTGGTCAGGATGATGATTTTGGCGTCGGAGCCCGAGGCGGCGATCGCCCGGGTGGCCTCGATCCCGTCCAGCACCGGCATCCGTACATCCATCAGGACGACGTCGGGCGCGAGCTCCCGGACGTGGCGGACCGCTTCGGCGCCGTTGGATGCCTCGCCCACGATGCGCAAATCGTCTTCACCCTCCAGGATGAGGCGGAAGCCCATCCTAAGCAGCGGCTGGTCATCCACCAGCAGGACGCGTACCGGCGTGTTGTCGGACATTGTTTCCCCTTGATTCCGTGGCATTCTCGCCGTTGCAGTTCAGTTCCGCGTGCACGCGCCAGCCGCGGTCACCGGCGCGCCCGGCGTACACGGTGCCAGCGTAGATCCTGGCCCGCTCCCGCATCCCGGCGATTCCATGCCCGGTGCCGAAGGAGTCCAGTGCGTCAGGCTTCGCCTGCGCGCCGGTCCCGGGAGCGCCCGGGTCAACGGTGCCCCTGCCGTCGTCGAGCACTTCAATGGTGACGCGGGAGCCGTTCCGGACAATGCTGACCTCCACCCGGCTGAGGGCGCGGCCGTAACGCAGCACGTTGGTCAGCGACTCCTGCACAATTCTGTAGACGGTCAGCTGGAACGCCGCATCGTCGGGCAGGGACGGGCCGGTGTGCGTGTAGTGCAGGGGCAGTCCCGCGGTGCGGAAGCCCTCGAGCAGTTTGGCCAGGCTGCCCCCGGCCACCAGCGGCTCGCGCGGGGCATGTCCGGTGGGGGCGTCCTCGCGCAGCACGCCAAGGACGCGCCGCATGTCGGCCAGCGCGGTGCGCCCGGTCCGGGAGAGTTCGGCCAGGACGCCGGCGGCGCGCTCCGGATCCTTCTTGACCACGACGGCGGCGCCGTCCGACAGGCTGATCATGACCGTCAGCGAGTGCGCCACGACGTCGTGCATTTCGCGCGCGATCCGGTTCCGTTCCGTGACCGAGCCCAGCTGCTGGGCCCGGGCGGCCCAGGCCGCGATCTCGTGCTCGTGCTCGCGCCGCTGCCGCACCGAGATCCCGATCCCCGTGGCGATCACATTCGAGAGCGCGATGCCGATGCCCGCCGCGATGCCCGTCAGCAGCTGGAAATTCTCCGGTGTGCGGACGGCCATGTCCGGGAGCCGGCCGTCCAGCGGGCCGACGGCCAGCAGGAAGTACAGGAGCAGCAGCGGGGCGGTGGTCAGGGCCAGGGCGGCTAGGGCGAACCGCCGGGTGCGGACGACGGCGACGGCGTACAGCGAAAACCAGAGCCCGGCGGAGACATTGGACCCCCAGGGATGCAGGAAGGTGACCGCCAGTTCCAGGGCCCCCACAACAGCCGCCACCCGCACCGGATACGCCCGCCGGAAGAGCAGGACCGGCGCGGCCGCGGCGAGCAACACGGCCACCGGCCAGTCGCCGTGGATGACCGATTCGACCGCCGTGGGCGTGACCAGGACCAGGTAGCAGAGCACCACCAGGACGTCCATGACCCGCGGATTGGCCAGCAGGTAGCGCCGGAGCCGGCCGCGGCGGCGGGCCGTGAGTTCAGCAAGGGACGCGTCGGCCGGTCCGGCCGGCGCGTCCCTGACAGGTACCGCATCGATCATGCTCTGAGCCTAAATGCTGAAGGGCTTGGACGCTGCCCGTGGCGCCGGCCTAGACGTCCCGCCTCTTGAGCAGGACGGCGGCCAGGAGCACCGGGATGACAACCCACGCGCCCAGCACCAGGGCCGCCTGCCAGGCTTCGAGGGTGTCCGGGATGTGCTCCACCGCGGTCAGCGGATCCACGGTGTTGCCGGGCAGGTATTTGCGGGCCTCCACGAAGAAGTCGCCCGGAATGAGCTGGAACGCGATGGGTGCCACGAAGAACAGTCCCACCAGGCTCATGATGCCGCCCGCCGAGTTGCGGATCAGCGTGCCCAGCGCCATGCCGATGGCCGCGACCGCCGCCACGTAAATGCTGTTGACAAGGAGCAGCTTGACCGACTGCGGGCTGCCCAGGTCCAGGCCCAGGCCGTAGTTGTCCAGGATCGGCACGGATACGAATCCGGCGGCCAGGGTGGATGCGGCGGTGACGACGAAGGAGGTCACCACCACCACCACGAGCTTGGCCGCGAAGGCGGGGATGCGTTTAGGCACCGCCGCGAACGTGGACCGGGCCATGCCCGTGGTGAACTCGGAGCTCATCAGCAGCACGCCGAGGGAGCCCAGGATCAGCTGGGCGAACGCGATGCCGGAGGTGGGAACGCTGACGGCGATGTCGCCGCCCTGGGCCGCGAGCCTGGCCCCGACCTCCGGGTCCCGGGCCGCGGCCTCGGAGAACTGGCCCGTCCCCCAGGCCGAAAGCGCCCCGAACCCCACCATGACCACCACTGTTGAGCCGAGCAGGATCAGCGTGGAGAGCAGGGTGCGGAACTTGATGAATTCGGAGTTGAGGACCCGCAGGAAGCTGGGGCCGGGGCCGGAACTGCTGCCGTTTCCGGACCGCTGTGAGTCGGCGCCGCGGCGCGAGGGCGTGGATTCAACGGTTGTGGAGCTCATGGCTTAGTTGCCTCCGGCTTCGACGGGAACGGCGCCCGTGGTGATCAGCGAGTGGTATTCGACCTCATCCTTGGTCAGTTCCATGTAGGCCTCCTCGAGGCTGGCCTGCAGCGGGGTGAGTTCGTAGATCATGACGTGGTTCTCCAGCGCCGCAGTGGCGATCTGGCGCGGGTCCAGGCCTGTGACTTCGAGGAGTTCGCGCTCTTGGACCTCCACCGAGACCCCGGTCCCGGCCAGCAGCTGCATGAGCCGGTCCGGCTGGTCGGTGCGGACCCGCGTCCGGCCCTGGCCCTTGCCTGTGATGATCTCCTGGATCGGGGCGTCCGCAATGATCCTCCCGCGGCCGATCACGATCAGGTGGTCCGCCGTGACTGCCATCTCGCTCATGAGGTGGCTGGAAAGGAAGACCGTGCGGCCCTCGGAGGCCAGGTACTTCACCAGGTTGCGGACCCACACCACGCCCTCCGGGTCAAGGCCGTTGACGGGCTCGTCCAGGATGACGGTCTGCGGGTCGCCCAGAAGGGCGGCGGCGATGCCCAGCCGCTGGCCCATGCCGAGCGAGAAGCCGCCGACCTTCTTCCTGGCCACCTCGGCCAGCCCGGTCATCTCAATGACTTCGTGGACCCGTTTCTTCGGGATGCTGTGGGTCGCCGCCATGGCCAGAAGGTGGTTGTAGGCGGAGCGGCTCGTGTGGACTGCCTTGGCATCGAGCAGCGCGCCGACGTCGCGCAGCGGGGCGGCGTGCCTGGTCAGCGGGGACCCGTTGACGGTCACCGAGCCCGACGTCGGCCGGTCCAGCCCCATGATCATGCGCATGGTGGTGGATTTTCCGGCCCCGTTCGGACCCAGGAAGCCGGTGACCCGGCCGGCTTCGACGGTGAAGTTGACGCCGGCGACGGCGGTCTTGTCGCCGTAAACCTTGGTCAGGCCTCGTGCTTCGATCATGGAAGCGTTCCTTTGCGTAGCGGGAGATGATCCGGGGCACCGCAGTCACGGGCCCGTCTGCACACCACGCTACCGAGGCAAGCTGCGTATTTCGCCGGTCTCAGGGATGATTCAGGGGCTAATCAGGGTAGTCCGGGAGGATGACAGGGGTTGGATGACGGGTTTGGATGACGGGGTTCAGCCGAGGGGCGAGTAGTAGGTCAGCGCGCCGGGGCGGACCGTGAATTCCACCCGCCGCACCCCGGGCATGACCTCTCCGTCGACGGCGAGGACCATGGGCCCGTTCCCGGGTTCCACCGTGATCCGGTCCGTTTCGCTCAGATGGGTGATCCCGGACGTGGCCACGGTGCCCGTGAGCACGGCCCAGAGCAGGCGCAACCGGGCGAACGGCTCATCGGCAGTGATCATCCGCAGGTCCAGGACACCGTCGGCGAGTACCGGGCGCACCAGCGGCGCGTGGTCGCGGGGGTAATAGCGGCCGCGGCCGATGTACAGGATCCAGAGCCGGTGCCGGACCCCGTTGACGATCAGCGTGGTGGGGGTGCCGGCCGCGAAGGTCCGGAACATGGCCACCACTCCGGCCAGGGGTTTGCCCAGTGCCGGCTGGAGCTGCTCCCGCCGGCGGACCAGGTTCGGGTAGAGGCCGATGCTGGCCGTGTTGAGCATGATCAGCTCGAGCTGCTCCGGGCTGTCGGGGAGCCCGCGCTCGACACTCACGTGGCCGACGTCGGCCACGGCGGCCTCGCCGCGCGACGCCGCCTGCACGGCGTCCGCCAGGGTGGGGGTTCCGGCGTCGCGGGCGAAATGGTTCAGCGTTCCGCCGGGGAGCACCAGCAGCGGAAGGGAACGTTCGACGGCGGCGGCCGCCGCGGCGCCCACGGTTCCGTCGCCGCCCCAGACGCCCAGGGCCGCAATGCCCGGTCGGGTCGCGACCTGGGCGATGCCCGCGTCGACGGACTCACCGGGCCCGATTTCCTTTATATACGCCTTAGGGAATACTTTTTGCAGGGCGTCGACAGTCTCGTCAGCATAGGACCCGCCGAGGGTGTTGACCGCGATGCCGAGCCCCTGGCCGTCCGGTAGTTCCGCGGCCGGGGCGGCGCCGCGGCTGGTTTCCGGGAACGGCGGACGGACGGGCCACCACTTCCGCGTCACCATGGCCGCGCCGGCGCCGATCGCGGACCCGAACAGCACATCCGAGGGCCAGTGGGCCCCGGTGTGGACCCGGGAGTAGGCCACTCCGGCCGCGACGGGGGCCAGCGCCGCACCGAGGGCCGGGCGGACCATGCCCACCCCGAGTGCGAAAGCCACCGCGGAGGCGGAGTGTCCCGACGGCATCGACGAACTCGTCGGTTGCGGGTTCACGAAGCGGAAGACCGGAAGGTGTTCGGGCAGGGGGCGGGCCCGGGGCAGGAGGGTCTTGAACACGACGTTGGTGACCGCCGAGGCGGCGCCTTGCGCGATGAGTCCGTGCACCGCTGCCCGGCGCGTCTTGCCGGGCACCAGGGCCATGGCTCCGGCAACGCCGAACCAAAGTTTGCCCTTGTTGGCGGCGGCGGACAGACGGCGGAAGAAGTCGTCATGGCCTCCTCCCGGCAGATTGGAGACGGCGCGCACCAGTTTGCGATCGAATTTCGACAGGCGGCCGGGGGCCTTCCTCAGCATGGTTCGCATTGGACCACCATACTGCTACCTCGCGGGCAGCGGCTTCGCGGCTCCGGCGAGGACCAGCGCCACCACAATCGGAATCCCGATCGCCAGCAGGGCGGTCCTGACACCGGTGACATCGCCCAGGTAGCCGAGCAGGGGCGGCCCGGCGAGGAAGGCAATGTAGCCCAGTGTGGACACCACGGACACCCGGGCGGCCGCCTTCTTGGGGTCGTCCGCGGCGGCGGACATTCCGATCGGGAACGCGAGGGCCGCCCCCACGCCCCAGAGCACGGCGCCGGCGGCGGCCAGCCAGATGGTGCCGGCGAACACGAAGAGGCAGAGGCCCGCGGTCGCCGCCGCCATGCTGGCCCGCAGCACGGCAACGCGGCCGTAGACGTCGATCGCACGGCCACCGAAGAAGCGCATGGCGGTCATGGCCAGGACGAACGCGGCGAACAGCAGCGCCCCCGTGGACTGTTCGGCGCCCAGGCCGTCAACCGCGGCCTTGGCAATCCAGTCGTTGCCGGCGCCTTCGGTCAGGGTGGCGCCGAGGACGACGACACCGATCAGCAGCGTGCGCCCGTCCCGCCAGGCCGAACCTGCGTTGCCCCGGTCCGCGTCCCCCGCGGCGGGTGCCTCGGCAGGCAGATGGGGCAGGAAATACCGGGGGGCCACCGTGGTCAGGACGGCGACGACGGCGGCTATGACCAGCAGGTGCTCCGGGAGCCCGACCCCCAGGGTGGATAATCCGGCGCCGATCAGGGCACCGACGAACGCGCCGCCGCTGAAGGCCGCGTGGAACTGCGGCATGATGGTGCGCCCGAGCCGGTGTTCGACGTCGGCACCTTCAATGTTCTGCGAAACATCCCACAACCCGACGCCTATCCCGAAGAAGAACAGGGCAATGGCAGTCCCAGGGATGGAGGCCGCCATCAGGGAGAGCGCGACGCCGACACCGGCCGCCGCGGCCACGAGTCCGGCGCTGCGGACGGTGTTGGCGGTGCCGATCCGGCCGACGACGAACCCGGCCGTCGGCAGGGCGATCAGCGAACCGACCGCGACGCACAGCAGCAGGGTTCCCATCTGGCCCGCGGTGATCTGCAGGATCTCCGTCACGGCCGGGATGCGGGCTGCCCAGCTGGCGAAAACTAATCCGTTGATCCCGAAGACAAGGAAAGTCGCCCCGGTGGCAGCCTTGAGTTGCGGGACGGTTGCGGTACTGGTCATACGATCACTGCTTCCACCGAGTGCTGGGCGAGTTGGTCAAGTTCTTCAGGGCTGAGCTGCCGGTCGGTCACGATGGCATCCACGGCGTCCAGAGATGCGACGAGGGCGACGGCGGTGGCGTTCCATTTGGCGGCGGCACAGGCGACGATCACCCGGGCGGCGGATTCGAGGCCGGCGCGTTTGACTGCGGCGTCGTCGAGGTCGTGGGCCAACAGCCCGTCCTTGAGGTTCAGGGCGCAGGGCGTGACGACGGCGGTGTCGAAGCGCAGCGAGCGGATGTTGGATTCCGTCATCGGCCCCCGGAAGGAAAGTTCGCCGGGGACGAGGCTGCCGCCGGGCATCAGGAGTTCGGGGCGGCGCCCGGCCGGACCGTCGTCCGCGGACAGCGCGGTGACGGCCCGCAGCGACATCGGCATGATCGTCATCTCACGCTGGCGCAACTGGCGGGCGATCTCCGTGGCGGTGGTGCCGCTGTCCAGCCAGACGTGTCCACGGTCCGCGAGCATGGCCGCCACCCCGGCGGCGATCCGCATCTTGGCGGTGTGGTCCTCGAGTTCGCGTTGCCCGTAGTGCGGGTTTTCGCCGCCGAAAACGAGGCTCTTGGCTCCGCCGTGGACCCTCCGCAACACGCCGTGCAGGGCCAGGATGTCGAGGTCACGGCGGATGGTGGCGCCGGAGGCGCCGCAGGCGGCCGTCAGATCGTCCACCGTCACGTGCTCCCGGTCGCGCAGCAGTCCGCCGATCAGGCGGTGCCGCTCATCAGTGTTCATGCTCAAATGCTAGCGGTTGGTGATCATTTAATCATTTGTTGCGCGTTTCAAATAGCAACGCGGGGTCACTTAGCGCCCATAACCGCCCCCGGAATGGGCGGTATCTGACCCCGCGTTGCTTAGTGGACCCCGCGATGGCTCTAGCGGGCGCGCTCGACGCGCTTTTCGTCCCAGACCGGTTCGGCGGACTCGTAGACCCTGCCGTCGGAGCCGAAAACCAGGAAGCGGTCGAAGGTTCGGGCGAACCAGCGGTCGTGGGTGACGGCCAGGACGGTGCCCTCGAAGTGGTCGATCGCCCGTTCCAGGGCCTCGGCCGAGTGCAGGTCCAGGTTGTCCGTGGGCTCGTCGAGCAGCAGCAGCGTGGCCCCGGAGAGTTGCAGCAGCAGGATCTGGAACCTCGCCTGCTGGCCGCCGGAGAGGGATTCGTACTTCTGCTCGGACTGCGCCGCCAGCCCGTAGCCGTCGAGGGCCCCGGCGGCGGCTTCGCGGCCCATGCCCGAGCGGTGCTCGTCGCCCCGGTGCAGGATTTCGAGCAGGGTCTTACCCAGCAGGTCGGGCCGGACGTGGGTCTGGGCGAAGAATCCGGGCCGGATCCGGGCGCCGAGTTTCACGGTGCCCTCGTGCGGCACCTCGGCGATCTCGACGTCGGACACCGGCAGGTGCTCCCGCTCGGGATCCGTGCCGCCGGTGGCGAGCAGGCGCAGGAAGTGGCTCTTGCCCGAACCGTTGGAACCCAGGACGCCCACCCGGTCGCCGAACCAGATTTCGGTGGAGAACGGCTTCATCAAGCCGGTCAGTTCCAGCTTGTCGGCCACGACGGCGCGCTTGGCGGTGCGCCCGCCCTTGAGCCGCATCTGCACGTTCTGTTCGATGGGAAGGGCCTCGGGCGGGCCGGCTTCGAGGAACTTCGCGAGCCGGGTCTGCGCCGCGTGATAGCGGTTGGCCATGTCGGAGCGGAACGCGGCCTTGTTCTTGTACATGTTGACGAGTTCCTTGAGCTTGACGTGCTCCTCGTCCCAGCGCTTGCGCAGTTCCTCGAAGCGCGCGTTCCGGTCGGCCCGGGCGTCCACGTAGGACCCGAAGCCGCCGCCGTGGATCCAGGCGCCGGCGCCGTTGATGCCCGGTTCCAGGGTGACGATGCGGCCGGCGGCGTTGTTGAGCAGTTCGCGGTCGTGGCTGATGAAGAACACGGTCTTCTTCGAATCATTCAGTTTGGCCTCGAGCCAGCGCTTGCCCGGAACATCGAGGTAGTTGTCCGGCTCGTCGAGGAGCAGCAGTTCGTCGGGGCCGGCGAAGAGGGCCTCGAGGACCAGCCGCTTCTGCTCGCCGCCGGACAGGCTCGACGCCGGGCGGTGCTGTGCCCGGTCGAAGGGCAGTCCGAGGGCGGCCATGCAGACCTCGTCCCAGACGGTTTCGACGTCGTAGCCGCCGGCATCCCCCCAGTCCACGATCGCCTGGGCATAGGCCATTTGGGTGGGCTCGTCGTCGTGCTCCAGCATGGCGAGCTCTGCCTCGTCGACGGCCCGCGCGGCGGCGGCCAGGGCAGGCGGGGCGGCGGAGACCAGCAGGTCGCGGACCGTGGACTCGTCCCGGACCTGGCCCACGAACTGGCGCATGATGCCCATGTTGCCGGACCGGCCGATCACGCCTTCGTCCGGGACGAGATCGCCGGAAATGATCCGGAACAGCGTGGTCTTGCCGGTCCCGTTGGGCCCGATCAGCGCTGTCTTGGTGCCGTCCGGGACCTTGAAGGTCACCCCGTTGAGCAGCTGGGTGCCGTCGGAGAGGAAGTAGTCGATGCCGGATACGTCAATATGAGCCACGCGTTCAATCTTCCCACGGCCGGGAAAGCGTCCGCTCAGCCGGCCCGGGTCAGGAACTCCTTGAGCAGCGGCCCGGACGTGGTGGCCCCGAGTCCGCCGTCCTCGACGAACACGGCGACGGCGAGGTCACCGTGCACGGCCACGATCCAGGCGTGCGTCTTGGGCGGGGTGTCGTTGCCGAACTCGGCCGTTCCGGTCTTGGCCCCGACGGGCTCGCCCGGGACGGAGGCCAGGAACCCGGCATGACCGCTGGTGACGACGGCCCGCATCATGTCAGCCAGTGCCGCGGCTTCCGCTGCAGTTACCGGCTTTTCGACGGCCGTGGCCGGTGCTGGGGCCGTCGGCGTCGCGTCACCGGAGGCCGGGGCAGCCGGCGACGTGCCGGCTGTAGCCGTTCCTGTGGGGGCGGCGCCCTGGGCATCTGGGGGACTGTCGCCCTCGTTCGGATTCAATACCAGCTGGGCGGCCACCGGGGCTCCCTTGGCAACCGAGCCGGCCATGACGGCGGCGGCCAGGGGGGACAGGAGCACTTTGCCCTGGCCGATCATGGAGGCGGCATGTTCGGTTCCTTCGGCATCCCCGGGGACGGAGCCGAGGAATGCGGCCGCGCCGAGCGCAGGTGCTTCAACTGCCACGCCCAGGGAGGTCGCGGCGGATTCGAGCTGTGCCTGGGTGACGGTGTCGCGGGCGTTGATGAACGCGGTGTTGCAGGAGTGCGCAAAGGCGTCGCGCAGCGTCACGGACCCCAGGGAGGACTCAGGGTATCCCTCGGCGTTCTTGAAGGTGCGGCCGTCCACCGTGAGGGTGGGCGGGCAGTTCACCTTGGAGTCGGGCGTCATGCCGTTGCGGAACATGGCCAGGGAATCGACCATCTTGAAGATCGATCCGGGGGCATACTGTCCCAGCATCGCGGTGTCGTAGCCGTTGCTGCCCGGCCCGGAGGCGGCCGCCAGGACGGCGCCGCTGGAGGGCCGGAGCGCCACAATCGCCGACGCCGGGCCGACCTTGCCGAGGACGTCTTCCGCAAGCTGCTGCAGCTTCGGGTCCAGGGTGGTTTTCAGCGGGGTGCCTTCTTTTATCTCAGTCTGAAAAAGTACGCGGCGTCCCGCGTTGGGCAGAGCCTGCTTCTCTGCGGCGGTGAGGCCTGCCTTCTCGGCGAAGACCTGAATGCCGTCGCTGCCGCGAAGCTGCGCGTCGTATTGCTGTTGCAGGCCACCGGTGCCCGTGGTGTCCCCGGCTTTGAGTGCGCCGTTCGATTTTTCGATCTGTTCTGCATTCGCCTCCGCTGCCGTGCCCAGCAGGGCGCGGGCGAAGGTGCGGTTTGGTGCCAGCGGAAGGGAGTCGCGGATGGCACGGGCGCCGGGAATCTCACCGATCTGAGCGTCGGTGATGGTCCGTCCTTCTTCACGCAAAGTGATGGCGGCAACGAACGCCTCGGGGCCGGCCGCCGCGACCTGCTGGCCGTACGCCGCAGGGTCGACCCCCACCAGTTGGGCAAGCTTGGTGGCGGAATCGGCGGCGTCTGCACCGCCGAGCGCCGGCTTGTCGATGCCAACATTGACCACGGGCCGGTACGTGACCAGCGGGACCCCGCCGGCGCCCAGGATGTCGGCGCGCGACGGCGAATGGGTTGCCGAGCCGACGAGCTCGCCTTCGGCCAGTTCGGGGACCAGGGTGGCCGGGTTCCAGACCGTCAGCCATTTGTCGCCGGACTTCTTGAATTCGGCGAAGGTGGTGTACTTCCACTCTTCGGAGCCGATCTTCCAGCGGTAGTTGAGCGGGACCGTGGCCTTATCGGACTCCAGCGTCAGTTGGCCGCTGTCCACTGCAGGCCGGGCCGGGTCAAGCCCCTTGAATATTTCCTTGAGCTGGTCGTTGGCGGCACCGGAGTCCTTGCCCTCAAAGGCGACGGATCCGACGTCGAGCGCGGACACCGCGGAGGCGAGCTGTTTGGCAGCGCTTTCGGCGCCCTCACGGCCGTCGCCGCAGGCGACCAGCGAGCCGCCAAGAACAAGGCCCACAAGGGCCAGTGCAAGTTTTGATGAGTTCCCCATGGCGCCCATTATGCCCCGGGCCACCAACAATTCTGTTGTCACATAACACCGTCACCTGCCCGCCGGGGACGCCTAGGGCCGCCGGATGATCCTGCGCTGCGCTGCCACGGCGATCGCGGCGGTGCGGTTGTCCACGCCGAGTTTGCCGTAGATGTGCACCAGGTGCGTCTTGACCGTGGCCTCGGAAATGAACAGCTGCTTCGCGATCGCCCGGTTTCCCATCCCGGTGGCCAGCAATCCGAGCAGCTGGACCTCGCGGGCGGACAGGGCGGGCTCCGGATTCCTGATCCGGCCCATCAGCCGGGCCGCGACCTCGGGGGCCAGCGCGGTGCCGCCCGCCGCGGCAGAGAGCACCGCCTGGCGGATCTGCTCCGGCGGGGCATCCTTGAGCATGTAGCCGCTGGCGCCGGCCTCGACGGCGGCCAGGATGTCGGCGTCGGAGTCATAGGTGGTCAAGATGAGCACCGGCGGCGCCGGCTCGCCGGCCTCTCCTGCCTTGATCCGGCCGGTGGCGGTGACGCCGTCCATGCCGGCGCCCATCTGCAGGTCCATGAGCACCACGTCCGCGGGCTCGCCCAGGGTGTGGAGCCTGGCCAGTCCGGTCAGCGCGGCGGCGCCGTCGGCGGCCTCGGCCACCACTGTGATGCCCTCCAGATCACCCAGCATTGCCCGCAGACCGGCCCGGACCACCGGGTGGTCGTCCACTAGGAACACCCGGATGTTGTTCATTTCCGGTCCCCGCGGGCCGGCGCCGGCGCGGCGTTGGAACCGGGCGCTTGGCCCAGTGGCAGCCGGATGGCCACCACGGTTCCCTCACCCGGGGCAGACTCGATGTCCAGCTGCCCGTGGAGGGCGGCCACGCGGTCCCGCAGCGACGTCAGCCCATAGCCGGACCCGTCCGGACGGGCCGGCAAGGCCGAGGGGTCGAATCCGGCGCCGTCGTCGTAGATGTCCATGGCCACCTCCGGGCCGAGGAAGGAAAGGGTGACGACGGCGGTGCCCGCCTGCGCATGCGCCCGCACGTTGGCCAGGCTCGCCTGCGCGGCCCGGAGCAGGACCGTCTGGTGGGAGCCGGGGAGTTCCACCGGCACGCCTTCGACGTCGAGGCGGCAACGCAGCCCGGCACCCCGCGCCGCGGTCTCCGCTTCGGTCGTTTCGCACAGCCGGAGAAGTCCGGCGACGAGGGAGCCGTCCTCAAGATCGGGGGACTGCAGGGCCCGGACGAAGTTGCGGGCCTCTGCCAGGTTGGCGGCGGCCGTGTCCCGGACAATGCGGAGCCTGTCCCGTGCCACGGCGGGTTCGCCGTCGTCCAGGGCCTTTTCGGCCGCGCGCCCCATCAGCACAATGCTGGACAAGCCCTGGGCGAGGGTGTCATGGATTTCCCGGGCCAGCCGGGTCCGCTCGGCCAGGGTGCCCGCATTGTGCTGGGTCCGGGCGAGTTCGGCGCGGGTGCGGCGGAGCTCTTCGGCCGCCAGCCGCTGGTTTTCCGCCTCCAGGAACAGTGCCCGGTAGGCCAGCCCGGTGACCACAGCGAAGGCTGCGCCGAAAAAGGGCCCGAGCACCATGGGCAGCTGCAGCCCCACGCTGGCCGGATCCGCACTGGCCAGATCGGGAGACGCGGTACCGCCGTTGTGGAACCAGAGCGCCGCAATGACAAACACTGTGCTCAGTGCGATCGCCGGCAGCGCCAACCGGCGCCGGAGCACGTGCAACTGCAGGAAGAACAGCGGGAAGGCCAGCCAGACGAAGTCGGCACTGGCCCAGACCAGCAGCAGCCAGAGGAGGCAGACGCCGCCCAGCCACCAGGCCGAGTAGGGCCGCGGATCGAACCGGGTCCGGCGGGCGGCGTGCCGTTTCTCCAGCACGGTGCCCGCGAGGTAAAAGGCGGCGAGCAGCACGGCCAGCAACAAGGTGATCCACTCCTGGCCCGTGATGCCGCCGGCCAGGAGCCGGAGCAGCGCTACCAAAAGCAGCACCGCAAAGCCAACGTGCAGGCTCACGCGAAGGACGCGCAGAATGACGGCCGCCCCGGTGGGCTCCGTGCCCGGCGCCGGTGCGCCGGCATGCCCAGCGTCGGCGTGCCCAGCGCCCTTGGGTCCTGTGCCGTTGTGGACCGTGTTTCCGGCGTCGCCCTCCATGCTTCCAGCGTAGTGCCGGTGCGGCGGGGCTCCTGCGGAAAACGGCCCGCCCCCGGCGGAATCAACCTTTTGGTTGATCGCAGGGCCGTCCGACCGGTGCCGGCGGTCCAACCGGGCGGCCGATGCCCCGGAGCTCGGCGGAGGGAAGGCTGGAAGCAACGCCACAAGCGCCTCAAACGACACCACTAAGGACACCATGTATCTCGCCATCCGCGATATCCGCTTTGCCAAGGGACGGTTCGCCCTGATGGGTGCGGTCGTCGCCCTCATTACCCTCCTGCTCGTCATGCTTTCCGGACTGACGGCCGGCCTCGGAAACCAGTCGACGTCGGCCCTCGCCGCCCTCCCGGCCGACCAGCTGGTCTTCGGCGCCCCGGCGGGGAGCGAACCCAAGGCCTCGTTTACCGAATCCGAGGTCACGCGCGCCCAACAGAGCCTGTGGTCGGCGCGCGACGGCGTCGCCCGCGCCGACGCCGTTGGGATCAGCCAGAGCCGCTTCCAGGCACTCGGCGCCGGAGGCGTGCCGGCACACACGGCAAGCGTTGCGGTCTTCGGCACCGAGCCCGGCGCAGGCCTGGCTCCCGCCCCGCTGGCAGAGGGAACCATCGCCGTCGGAGCTGGACTGGCGGAGGACCTGGAGCTCAACATCGGCAGCCACGCCTCGGTGGGCGGCGCCGACCTCGTGGTGACGGCGGTCGTGCCGGAGCAGTGGTATTCCCACACCGGCGTCGTGTGGACCACGCTGGCCGATTGGCAGAAGCTGGCGCATATCCAAGACACGGACGCCGCGACGGTGCTGGCCGTGACATTCGACTCCACGTCCGGAACAGGGGTAGATCTCGGTGCCGCCAATACCGCCGCGGGAACCGTCAGCACCACGATCGACGGGTCTTTCCAGGCCCTCGGCTCCTACAAGAGCGAGAACGGCTCGCTGCTGCTCATGCAGGCCTTTCTCTACGGCATCTCAGCCCTCGTGATTGTTGCCTTCCTGACGGTCTGGACGGTCCAGCGCACCCGGGACATCGCCGTTCTGAAGGCACTGGGCGGGTCCGCGCGCTACATCCTCCGGGACGCCATGGCGCAGGCGGCCCTGGTCCTGCTGGCCGGCGCGGTGGCCGGCGGGCTGGCCGGTGTGGCCGGCGGAGTCCTCGCGGCGCAGGCGGCACCGTTCCTCCTCACGCCCTGGACAACGCTGCTGCCCATCGCCGGAATCGTGCTCCTGGGCCTGGCCGGGGCAGCCCTCGCGGTCCGCAGCGTGGCCCGCGTCGATCCGCTCATCGCCCTCGGCGGCAACTGAGCAGCCCCGGCCCGCCCCATATATTCCTAGAAAGGCATATCTCGTGAATTCAACTCTGAACAACACCGCCCTGAACCTCGTCAACGTCACCCTGGAGTACCCGGACGGAGACGGCACCCTCAAGGCCCTGGATTCCGTGAGCCTCAAGGTGAACGCAGGCGAATTCGTGTCCCTGATCGGCCCCTCGGGGTCCGGCAAGTCGTCCCTGCTGGCCGTCGCCGCCACCCTGGTCCGGCCCTCCGCCGGCCTGGTGGTGGTCGACGGCGAGGACGCCGGCGGATTGCCCGACTCCGGCCGCACCGCACTGCGGCGGGACAAGATCGGCATCATCTTCCAGCAGCCCAACCTCCTGCCCTCCCTCACCGCGGTGGAGCAGCTCGTGATCACCCAGCGCCTGCGCGGCGGGACGGCGCGGGCGGCCGGGGAACGCGCCGCGGCTCTGCTGGACCTTGTCGGCCTCGGGCATGCCCTGGCGAAACGGCCGCACCAGCTCTCCGGCGGCCAGCGCCAGCGCGTCAACATTGCCCGGGCACTCATGGGCAACCCTGCCGTGCTGCTGGTGGACGAGCCGACGGCAGCCCTTGACCACCAGCGCAGCGAAGCGATCATCCGGTTGCTGCGGCAGGTCACCGACGAGTTCAGCGTGGCAACGGTCATGGTCACCCACGACACCGATTACGTGCCGCTCACCGACGCCGTCGCGAGCATGCGCGACGGACGGCTGTCCGCCAGGGCGGCGACGGCGGCCGCTGCGGCGCCGCGTCGGGGCTAGCGGCTAGGGGACCCGGTATCCGAGGTCCGGGACGCCGAGACCGAACATGTCCTTGAGGGCATGCCGGGCGGCGTGGAAGCCGGGCATCCCGGTGACGCCGGGACCGGGCGGGGTCGACGACGAGCACAAGTACACCCCTGGCAGCGGCGTCCGCCAGGGCACCGGGCTCAGCACCGGCCGCCGCAACATGCCCCAAAGGTCCATGCGGCCTGCGCCGAAGTCCCCACCGACGAAGTTCTCGTCGTACGCCGCCAGCCCTGCGGCCGTGGTCACCTTGAACTGCACCACCACATCCCGGAACCCGGGCGCGAAGCGCTCCAGTTGCGCCATGACCGCATCGCTCATGTCCACAGTGGAACCGGCCGGAACGTGGCAATAGGTCCACAGGATGTGCCGGCCGGCCGGCGCGCGGCCGGCATCAAAACGCGAGGGCTGGGATACCAGCACGTAGGGCCGGTCCGGATGCCGTCCCGAGGCGACCAGGCGTTCCGCTTCGGCGGTTTCCGCCCGGGTGCCGCCCACGTGCACCGTCCCGGCATCGGCGAGGCCGTCCGCCGCCCACGGCACCGGTCCGGAGAGGATGAAATCGACCTTGCAGGAAGCGTTCCCGAAGCGGAAGGACGCCAGGGCGCTCTTATAGCGCGACGGGAGCCGGCCCTCCGCCAGGTGCAGCAGCGCGGGGGGTGCCACATCCAGCAGCGTGGCCCGGGCCGGCGGCAGCTCCGCGAGCGATGTGATCCGCCTGCCGGTCTCGACCACCCCGCCATGGGCCTCGATGTCAGCGGTCAGCGCCCGGGCAATCGCGGCCGATCCGCCGCGCGGAACCGGCCAGCCGCCGGCATGGCCCAGGGCGCCCAGCATCAGCCCGGCGCCGGCGGCGGTGATCGAGGGCAGCGGCGCCACGGCATGCGCAGCGACGCCGCTCAGCAGTGCGGGAGCCAGGTCCTGGCTGAACCTCGCATTCCACAGCGGCGAGCCTTGTTCGAGCGCCCGGAGGCCGAACGCGGCGGCGGCCAGGGGATCTGCCGGAATCCGCAGCAGCTGGTTCAGGGTGAGGTCCGCGACGCCCTCCACCCGCCGCACGAGGGGCTCCATGAGCTGGCGGTAGGCGGCGCCGTCCCTCCCGAGTTCCGCAACGGTGCGGTCCAGGGAACGGTAGGCCAGCGCCGCGCGGCCGCCGTCGAGCGGGGATCCGTACGAGAGCTCGGGCACCTCCAGGGGCACGCGCCTGGACAGCTCGAACCGGCGGAAAAAGGGTGAGGCCAGAACCATGGGGTGCACGGCCGAACAGACGTCGTGGAAGTGGCCCGGTTCCATCAGTTCGGCGGTGCGCAGTCCGCCGCCGGGTGTGGCGGCTGCCTCGAACACGTGGACTTTGAGTCCGGCCCGCGCCATGGTCACCGCCGCGGCCAGCCCGTTGGGGCCGGAACCGACGACGGCGACGTCAGTCATGCGCTGTGGCTTTCCGCCACGGCACGCTTCCGCCACGGCACCAGGGACGCCGCGGGGCGGCGCAGATCAATCCGCAGCCAGTCCGGTGCACCGTCGAAGGGGCCGCCATGCGGATCATCGATGCGGTGGCGGCGGATCACGTCGCTGGACGGATCCCAGATGTCCCAGGCGACACGGGCCATCAGGTACGCGGTGGCGAGCATGTGGGCAACCACGGCCAGGACGTAGTAGGGCATGTCGATGTTGTGCTGGGTCGAGCCGCCGCTGGTTGCCTGCCCGAGGTACATCCAGATGGCGCCCCAGTGCAGCGCTTCGATGGCTTGCCAGATGACGAAGTCACGCCAGCGGGGCCGGGCAAGGGCGATCAGGGGGATCAGCCACAACACGAACTGGGGGGAGTACACCTTGTTGGTCAGGATGAACGCGGCCACGATCAGGAACGCCAGCTGCGCGATCCTCGGCCGGCGGGGTGCCGTCAGTGCCAGGACCGCAATCAGGATGCAGGCCAGGAGAAACAGATCCAGTGCCAGGGAGTTGATGGCCGCGGCCTCAAGCGGATTCCAGCCCAGCCGGGCGGCCACCAGGTTGTAGGCGAACCAGGGCGAGCTGTAGCCCGCCGGCCGCTCCTGCGTGAACTGGTAGAAGTACTTCCAGCCGTCCGGATTTGCCGCGGCTGCCGGGACGTTGACCGCCAGCCAGGCCGCGGTTGCGGCACCGGCCGTGATCAGCAGCGCCCGGATGCGCCCGCTCCGGAGCGCCAGCAGCAGGACGGCGCCGAGGATCAACAGCGGGTAGAGCTTGGTGGCCGTGCCCAGGCCGATGAAGATCCCGGCGAGGACGAGCTTGTTCCGCGCAAAGAAGTACATGCCAAGAGCCAGCATGCACACGGCCCACATGTCCCAGTTAATGACGCCCGCCAGGACAATGCCGGGGGCGAGGGCAACCATCGCCGCGTCCCAGGACCGCCGGCGGTTCGTCCGCGCCGTGGCCAGCACGGTGATGATCCAGACGGCGGCGATCAAGGTGGCGTTGACGTCGAAGTAGCCAAGGACGCGGGGATCGTCGGTGCCGGCGCCGGGCACCAGAAGTGCGGTGGCACCCGCAATCAAACCCATCAGCACGGGGTACTCGAAGAGGCTTCCCGGGGTAATGAAGGGGAAGGCGCCATCGCCGAGGCCGCGGTTGCGGAACAGCTCCGGAAAGTCCGAGTAGCACGTGGCGTAGAACTGCCCGGGTGTTTCCCAGCCGTTGGTGCGGCAGAAGTTCTTGAGCAGAATCCCGGCCAGGGCGGCGAGGACAGTGAGGATGACCAGAACACGATCCACCGTAAAGAATCCCGGCGAAACGATCCCGGGCGCCGAGCGGTGGCCCAAGGGACCGCCTACCAGTTCCGTGAAGTTTCGGAGAAAAGGGTCGCTGCGGCTCGGGATGACCAATCGGACCCGTTTGCGCTCCGGCGGCTTTGTCTCCTGCATGACCTTGAGCTTACCGGGGGACATTGACCCGTGCCGCGCCGCGGTCTTCGCTGGCACGTCGTATCGGAGCCGCCACAACGGCTGGCCACGAAGGGATGCTTAAAAGGGGGAGCCCGTGCGGCGACGCACGGGCTCCCTGGGATCGGTTCCAATGTCAGTCATCAGGTCCTCCTTCGCTGCGGACAGTCCTGCCGGCAACGGGCTCCGCCCCTGCACGGGACTAGTCCATGCGCCGGTGGCGGAAATGTCCGGCCGTCAGCAGATCGGGCGTCAGCGAATCAGGCCGGCCTGATGCATGGCGAGGAACGTGTCGTCCCGCCTTTGGTCCAGGAGTTGGCCGTTGAAGCGTGTCGACTCCCTGCGGCTCAGCTTTCGGAACAGGACCGTATAGAGCTTGTTCATCATGGTTCTTACCTCCCCTCGGGGACTCGATCGGCGCGCCCTGGTGGCGGGCAGGGCTGTGCGGTGGGCAGGAGCGGTGGTTGCGGTAGTCACAGGGACCTTTCGTTGGTGGGGATTGAGCCGCCTTGGTTCAATGGGGCGAACAGGAGGCAGCAGGAATGGGCGGATGAACGGGCCGCCGTATTTTGGGCGCGACAAATAGAGCGCTGGATGCAGGGAATTCGAATAACCGGTTCCGGGCGTGGCAATTAGCCCGAAAATCCCTGGCCTTAATTAGGCCGGAATTCCGGATAGGAAAAAGTTATTCGATGGAGAATGGCCCCTGGACGCGGTAGCGCCGAAACCCCAACAAGAAGCTGGGTTCCGAACTATGGGGAGGCTGCGCAACCGCGTGGTTCCGCCTGTTCAGGCTGCCGTCATTGGGCTTTCCGTCATGGAAGGCCAACTGCCGCGGGCCCCAGGCTGCATTGCCTGGGACGGGAAAGCGGTCAGGAAACAGTCAGTCCGACATTTGGGCGCGGGTCAGCGAACGAGGCCGGGTTGGCGGTGGTGGAGTACATCCATCCGCTAGTCAAAGTAATCATCATTTTCCCAACCTCCTTTTCTGTTCTGCCGTGGCTCCGGCTGACAGGCCGGGCGACGCGCGCCGTGACCCCGGCAAGTCGCCTTGGGGTCAGAAATAAAAATACACTACGAATGCGGCAGTTGCCTACCGAATTCATAAACTTTTTTTAACTTTGTTTTAAAAACCGGTTTTAGAGTCCCCAGCGCACGATTGCCGGTGTCTTCTTATCCCATCCCAGTGTGCAGACTTTGGCGGTCCCCAACACGAAATGCCGGCCCTCGCGGGGGTCCAATCCGAGCCACCGGGCGGTCAGGATGCGGGAGAAATGCCCGTGCGCGACGATCAGCACATTGTCCAGGCCCGATTCGAGCACCCGGGCCACGATCTTGTCCGCGCGGGCGGCGACGTCGTCGAGCGCTTCACCATTGGGCACGCCGTGCGTCCAGATCAGGTATTCGGGGTTGTCCTTGCGGATGAGGTCCGAGCTGATGCCCTCATAGTCGCCGTAGTCCCACTCCACCGCCAGCGGCTCCAACTGGGCGTCGGGGTAGCCGGCGAGTTCGGCGGTCCGGCGGGCACGGCGCAGGGGTGAGGTCAGTACGAGGTCGAAGTCGACGGTCTCGAGCACCCTGCGCGCCTCCACGGCCTGCTGCTCGCCTTCCACCGTGAGGGGCATGTCCGTGAGACCGGTGTATTGCCCGCTCTTGGACCACTCTGTTTCACCGTGCCGCAGGATCCACAGTTGGGGGCGGGGGCCGTTGGATGGTGCAATCACTTAGGACTCCTCAGTGGTGGAGAGTTCGGCGCCGGCGGGCGCCGCCTCGGGCTGTGCCGCCCACCAGTCCCGCAGGCGGGATTCGGCGACGGCGGGATCGAGCGGGCCGTGCTCCATGCGTTCTTCCAGCAGGAATTTGTAGGCGCGGCCCACCACGGGACCGGGCTTGAGACCAAGCAGCGCCATAATCCGGCCGCCGTCCAGGTCCGGGCGGACGGCGTCGAGGGACTCCTGCTCCCGCAGCGCCGCAATCCTGTCCTCGAGGTCGTCGTAGGCGAAGGACAGCCGGTCCGCCTTGCGCTGGTTCCGGGTGGTGACGTCGGAGCGGGTGAGCCGGTGCAGGCGCTCCAGGAGGGGACCGGCGTCGGTGATGTAGCGGCGCACCGCGGAATCGCTCCAGCCGGCCTCACCGTAGCCGTAAAAGCGCATGTGCAGCTCCACAAGCCTGGCCACGGCCTTGATGGTGTCGTTGTCGAAGCGCAGCGCCTTCATGCGCTTGGCGGTCAGCTTGGCGCCCACCATGTCGTGGTGGCGGAAGCTCACTGCGCCGCCCGGTTCAAAGCGGCGCGTGGCCGGCTTGCCGACGTCGTGCATGAGGGCGGCGAACCGCAACACGAAGTCCGGGCCGGGAACCGGGCCGTCCGCCTTCGACTCCAGCGCTGCTGCCTGTTCCAGGACCTGCAGCGAGTGCTGGTAGACGTCCTTGTGGCGGTGGTGTTCATCGGATTCCAGGCGCAGGGCCGAGACTTCCGGCAGCACCAGGTCCGCAAGTCCGGTATCGACGAGCAGGTCCACGCCGGCCCGCGGTTGCGCGGCGCAGATGAGCTTGATCAGTTCATCGCGCACGCGTTCGGCCGAGATGATGCTGATCCGTTCAGCCATCCGGACCATGGCCTCGCGGACGTCGGCGTGCAGCGACACCCCCAGTTGGGCCGCGAACCTCGCGGCGCGCATCATGCGCAGGGGGTCGTCGGAGAAGGACGTTTCCGGCGGCCCGGGCGTGTTGAGGATCGAGGCGTGCAGGTCGCGGACGCCGCCGAAAGGATCGACGAGCTCCAGCATGGGCAGCCGCAGGGCCATGGCATTGATCGTGAAGTCCCGCCGCAACAGGTCATCCGTCAGGGATGTTCCGAAGGCCACTATCGGCTTGCGGGACTCCGGATCATAGGCGTCGGCCCGGTAGGTGGTGATTTCGATCTGGAAGTCGTCCTTGCGCATCCCGATGGTGCCGAAGGCGCGCCCGATCTCCCAGTAGTTGTCCGCCCATTTCTTGATCAGGGCAACCGTCTGGTCCGGAGTGGCGTCAGTGGTGAAGTCCAGGTCGGGCGAGACCCGGCCAAGAAAAAGGTCACGGACCGGCCCGCCCACGAGGGACAGCTCGTGGCCGGCGTCCACGAAGCGCTGCCCGAGCTCCAGAACCACCGGATCCACCTGGAAAGAAACGGTGTGGGAGTCAGTCTTGTGATGTGCGTGCGCCATAGTTACTTAAGCTTGTCAGAAAACCGCGCCAGCACCACACCGGAACCCGCAAGGATCCGGCGGGTTCGTCACGATTGCGCACGAACCGGCGCGGGCCGACTTTCCCGGCCGTCTACTTTCCGGCCATGTTTAGGTCATCAACAGCGGGCAAGAGTCGTTAGAGTGGACCTCATGGCCCATCCCGTACCGAGCGCTCCCGGCAGGAGGACAAACGCACCGTTGCCGTCGGCAATAGGTGCCAACGTCGCGCCTGTCCAGCACACGGGCCAGGCCTCCCTGCCCACCGTGGAGGAAATCTCCGCCGGCGGCGTCGTGGTGGACATGTCCGACGCCGACCTGCGGGTAGCGATCATCGCGCGCCTTAACCGCGGCGGACGTCTCGAGTGGTGCCTGCCGAAGGGCCACCCGGAAGGCAAGGAAAGCAACGAGGAAGCCGCGGTCCGCGAGATCGCCGAGGAAACCGGGATCGAAGGCAGGATCCTGGCACCGCTGGGAAGCATCGACTACTGGTTCACCGTGAGCGGGCACCGCGTCCACAAGACCGTGCACCACTACCTGTTGCGGGCCACCGGCGGGGAACTCACCATCGAAAACGATCCGGACAAAGAAGCCGTGGACGTCGCGTGGGTTCCGATCCAGGAGCTGGCGCGCAAGCTGTCCTTCCCCAACGAACGCCGCATCGCGGATCTGGCCAAAGAAGTCCTGCCGGAAGACCGCTGAAGGCCGCCGGTGCGGCCGGTCACGTCCACGGATAGCGACTAATGCCCCGCGCGGGTGAGACGATGAAGACGATGTCATCAGCCAAACCCGCCCCCGTACCCTCCGGCCCCGCCGATTCCAAAGCTGCCCAATCCGGAGAAGCCCGTTCCAGCGCCGTCATGGCTGCCGGAACCCTCGTTTCGCGTTTCCTGGGCTTCGCCAAGACCTGGATGCTGGCCGCCGCCCTGGGCCTGGGCTCGACGGTCAACGACACTTTCATCAACGCCAACAACCTTCCCAACCTGATCTTCCTGCTGGTGGCCGGCGGGGTGTTCAATGCTGTTCTGGTGCCGCAGATCATCAAAGCCAGCAAGGCGCCGGACAAGGGAGCGGACTACATCAGCCGGCTGCTGACGCTGGCGGTGCTGGTGCTGCTCGTTCTCACGCTGCTGGTCACGCTCCTGGCGCCGTCAGTCATTCAACTGACCACCCAGGGCTACTCGCCGCAGCAGAAGGCCCTCGCGGTGTCGTTCGCGTTCTGGTGCCTTCCGCAGATCTTCTTCTACGGCCTGTACGCCCTGCTGACCCAGGTCCTCAACGCCCACGGGGCCTTTGGACCCGCGATGTGGGCGCCAATCATCAACAACGTCGTGGCGATCGCCGGGCTGGGCATGTTCATCGGCATCATGGGGTCCAACGCCACCAACCCGCACACGATCGACAACTGGGGCCCGTTCCAGACCATCCTCGTCGCCGGGTTCTCCACAATCGGCGTCGTCACCCAGACCGCCGTGCTGCTCATCCCCGTGTTCAGGCTCCGGCTGGGGCTGCGGCCGCGCTTCGGCTGGCGCGGGGTCGGTCTGGGCCATGCCGCGAAGCTGAGCGTCTGGACCCTGGCGACAGCCGCCGTCGGGCAGTTCGCCTTCCTTTACGTCATGCGCATCGCGACGATCCCGGGCGCGGAACGGCTCCGCCTCCAGCAGGCCGGGGATCCCGCGGCAGCCTTCATTCCGGGCAACGCGGTGCTGGAGGTGGCCAGCCAGCTGTACCTGCTGCCGCACTCCATCATTGCCCTGTCCCTGGCCACCGTGCTGTTCAACCGGATGACCCGGGCGTCCCAGGACGGTGACCGGGCCGCCCTGCGAAACGCGCTCTCCCACGGGCTGCGGACCATGGCCGTGGCAACCGTCTTCGGCGCGCTGGCGCTCTTCGCGCTGGCCGGACCGCTGGGCATGTTCTTCTCCGGCAACAATCGCCTGGACGGCGTCATGCTGGCCCAAACCCTCACGATCCTGGCCCTCAGCACCCCGTTCATGAGCGCCAACTTCATGATGTCGCGGGTGTTCTACGCCAATGAGGACGCACGGACGCCGTTCTTCATCCAGCTGGTCCTGGCGCTGGTCAACCTGTCGGCCGCGTTCGCGATCCAGTTCCTGCCGTTCGATCAGATCATCTTCGCCATCGCGATCCTCTACACGGCCGGCAACATCCTTTCCGTGATCGTCAGCGCGACCTTCCTGCGCCGGCTCCTGGGCCACCTCGACGGGCCCCGCATCGCCAGCTCCTACATCCGCATGGGGTATGCGGCCCTGGGTTCCGCCCTCGCCGGAGCTGTGGCGTTGTGGCTGCTGGGCAGCTACAACCCGGACGGCTACGCCTGGAGCGACCGGACCGCCGCCCTGGTGACAATCGTCGTCGTCGGTCCCGTCATGCTGGCCGCCTATTTCCTGCTGCTGAAGCTCTTCCGGGTCACCGAGCTGCAGGACCTCCTGCAGCCGCTGCTTGGGCGGCTCCGGCGCAGCACCGCCGCAGGGCCCGGCACGGGGCCGCAGGCAGGCGGCGCGGCGGAGGTCCGGAGGGCACCGGAGCGGGCCACCGTCTCGGTGGATACGGGCCTGATTCCGCGAATTTCCGGCGAGTTCGACGCCGAGTCGTTCCGTGCCGGTCCCGACATCAGAGAAGAGGACTCGTTCCCTTACGGCCGTCCCGCGGGCCCGGAGGGCGGTTACCTGCCGGCAGAAGACCTCCCCAGCACCGCGCAGGGCGGCTTGGGCAAGGGCGATGTTCCCCTGCCGGGCCGCCGCACCTACCAGGGGCCGGCCGGCCACAACCCCTACTTCCCGTTTGGCGGGAAAAAGAAAAAATGATCCCGGCTCCGTTTCGAACTGCCGTGCTCACGCGGCCTGGACAGAGCATCGGCTAGGATCGAAGACTAACAAGGGAAGTTGCGGACCAGCGGTCAACCGGCTTACCGGAGGGCACACGGTCGCTCTCGGAGTGACCACGTCGGCAGGTCCCGGACAGTCTAGGAGGAGCCCGTGTCCCACCCGATCGATGTCGGATCAGTACTCGGTGGCCGCTACAAGGTCACTGCCACCGTACTGACCTCACATGACCAGGATCTGGTGCTGGACGGTGTGGACCAGGTGCTCAACCGCCCCGTGAGCATACTCGTCGCAGGCCCGGGCAACGCCGACCAGGTGGCCCAGAGCGCCCGTGAAGTGGCCACGGGCGAACGTCCCGGCAACGTGCAGATCCTCGATCTTGGCGTCAGCGACGCCACCACGTACCTGATCACCAATCACACCTCGGCCGCGGATCTGCTGGATCTTGTGGTCTCTTCCAACCCGCCGTACGTCGAACCCTTCTTCACGGACACGCTGGGCAGCGAGATCTTTGGGCAGGCCCGCTCCCACGAACCCGAAACCTACGACGGGCTTTACGACGACGAGGAAGTCGACGCCGGGTACATCAACTATGGCCAGGCCCAGGGCACAAACGCACAGCCGCCGGCTTCTCCGGCACCGCCCCCCGCGGGAGTACCGTCGCGGCCCGCTTCCGCTCCTGCTGCCGCGGCAGCAGCCGCGGCGGCCGCCAGGGCACCCAAGGCCCCCACAACCGCACCGCAGGAGACGGCGGCGCATTCAACGGCGCCGCAGCCCGTCCAGAACGGCGGCGCGCCCCGCCAGGCCGAAGCGGCAGCGCAGCAGCCGGCAACCGCCGCGGCACCAAAAGTTTCCTTGTGGTCCGACGACGACTACACCGGTGACGATCACCGCGGCGGAGAGCACCACGGCGGCGCAGCCGCGGCTGCCGGAGTGGCTGCTGCCGGCTTCGACTCGGCGGATCGGGCTCCGGGCAACTTCCCCGCCTCCGCCCGTGCCGCCGTCGACCAGGATGAGGACGAGTACGAGTACGAAGACGAGGACGAGCCCAACCGGGAGCCGCGTTCCATGCGCTGGCTGGTGGGCGGGCTCCTGGCTGCCGTGCTGGTGGTCGGCCTGATCTTCGCGGTCACCAACCTTGGCAGCCTCTTCAAGAGCAGCCCGCAGACCAACGCCGCAACCTCCGCCTCCTCCAGCGCACCGGAACCGTCCACCGCGCAGCCGTCGTCGACCGCCACCGAGGCGCCGGCGGCCGGACCGCCCGTCATCGAAGACGTGACGCGACTCGGCAACTTCGATTTCGCCGGAAATTACGACTCCGACCTCGTCAAGACTTTTGACGGGAACGGCGCGAGCTTCTGGTCAGACATGGAATTCGCGACGGACGACTGGGGCGGACTCGCCTCCGAAGTTCCGCTCGTGGTCAAGCTGAAGGACCCTTCCAAGGTCTCCTCCGTCACTCTGAGCCAGTTGGGGGCCTCCGGTGGCAACATCAGCGTCTTCACCAATGACAAGCCGACCCTGGACGGTGCAAAGCAGATTGGCAGCAACAGCTTTACGTCACCGGACCTGACCATGCCGCTGTCTGAACCCGTCACGGCGCAGTACGTGATCGTGTCCATCAAGAAGCTTCCGAAGCTGGCCGCACCCAAGACCCGCTATGGGTACGGCCTGCGCTTGGCCGAAATCAAAGTCCAGTAACGGCCCTGCGCGGCTGCCGCTGCGCCCAAAGGCGGCGGCTGCGCTGTAAGGCTGCGGCTGCGCTCTAAGGCTGCCGCTGCGCCCTAAGGCGGCTGTCGTGCAGCGGAGGCCACGCCCGCCGGATGGCCGGTAATCCTGGGCCGTCTCCGGCCCCGGCCCCGGCAAACCGGTACCCTGAGTAGTGGTGTTGCTCCGTGACGCCCATTTCGGCCGGAATATTCAATGCCCGGCAATAGTTGTGCCATGTGGCCGGCCATCGAGGCGGGCGCATCGACAAAGGAAGAGGTTCACCGTTCAGTGAGCAACGCAGAAAACACTGCCTCCGAAGTACGTGATGTCATCATCGTCGGCTCCGGCCCGGCGGGCTACACCGCAGCGGTGTACACGGCGCGCGCGAACCTGAAGCCGCTGCTCCTGGCAGGCTCGGTTACGGCCGGCGGCGAACTGATGAACACTACGGACGTGGAGAACTACCCAGGGTTCCCCGACGGCATCATGGGCCCGGACCTGATGGAGAACTTCGAGAAGCAGGCCGCCCGTTTCGGCACGGAGATCCAGTTTGAGGACGTCACCGATTTGGACCTCGACGGCGACGTCAAGACCGTCACCATCGGTACGGGGGAGACCTTCAAGGCCCGTTCCATCATTCTTTCCACCGGTTCGGCCTACCGCGAGCTCGGCTTGCCGAACGAGAAGAGGCTTTCGGGCCACGGTGTGAGCTGGTGTGCAACCTGCGACGGTTTCTTCTTCAAGGATCAAGACATTGCCGTCATTGGCGGCGGCGACTCCGCCATGGAAGAGGCCCTGTTCCTCACCAAGTTCGCCAAGTCCGTCACGGTGGTCCACCGCCGCGATGCCCTCCGCGCTTCAAAGATCATGGCTGACCGCGCCTTGGCCCACGAGAAGATCAACTTTGTGTGGAACACCGGTGTGGAAGACGTGTTGGGACAGGACAAAGTCACCGCATTGCGGTTGAAGAACCTGGTGGACGGCACGGAATCCGAACTGGCCGTAACCGGAGTATTCGTGGCAATCGGCAACGATCCCCGCACCGATCTGGTCAAGGGCAAACTCGAGCTGACCGCAGAGGGAACCATCGCCGTGGACGGCCGCACCTCGAAGACCAGCGTCCAGGGCGTCTTCGCTGCCGGTGACGTCATTGATCCGACCTACCGCCAGGCCATCACAGCCTCCGGTTCCGGGTGCGTGGCCGCCCTCGACGTCGAGCACTACCTCGCAGATTTCCACGCCTAACCGGCGCGCAGCAACCAACGGAAGAGAGACAAAGGTTATGAGCAACGCAAAAGACGTAACGGACGCCAGCTTCAGCACTGATGTACTGGCCTCCGAGAAGCCCGTCATTGTCGATTTCTGGGCCGAATGGTGCGGCCCCTGCCGCAAGCTCGGTCCGATTCTTGACGAGATTTCGGTCGAGTACGGCGAGAAGGTTGATGTGGTCAAGGTGAACGTTGACGACAACCCGGCCATCGCTGCCGAGTACGGCATCACCTCCATCCCTGCCGTGTACCTGTTCCAGGGCGGCGAGGTCAAGGGCACCGTGATCGGCGCCCGGCCCAAGCAGTTCTTCGAGAAGGAATTTGCGGACGTCCTGTCCTAGGCTGACCGAAAGTGGCCCCCGCTTCTGGCGGGGGCCATTTTTTTGTTGTGCTCCACGGCCCACGATCGGGGAGTAGGGACAGCCCCTAAATCTGCCATGAACGGTTTTGCAACCTTGGGTGGCTGTCTATCGGATTGGTTTTTTGGTCTGCTGGCTCACAATTCCCCTGGGCGCCGCCGTCTTGTGAAATGGGCTATCCCTCGGCCGGCGAACTGCTATTCGTGCTGACAGTCACGGAAGGTGTTTGGCCGTTGCTTAGGGGACGCCACCCTCTTGTTTCACGTGAAACATGATGACCGCTGCACCCCCACTTATCAGTTCGGTGCGCGATGTGAACCTGTGCGTAGACACAGCGGGTTCCCATTAGAACATCACAGTCGATTTGCGTTGACTGCGTTTATGCCGAGGGTTGGTTGCCCAAATTCCACCGAAGCACCATGCGCCATGTCGCGTAATGGACGTGTTTCACGTGAAACATCCAACTTCCAGGGTCATGAAGTTTGGGACGGCTTTCGGATGAGTCCGGACTCGAAATGCACTCCAACACTCGCGGCCCGCCGCGGGGGAGTCTACGGTAGAGGTCTCACTTATACTAGGTTCGTGGTTTTCTGACGGGAAGGCTTCCGCCGATACTGCCGTTAAGGCGGCGCCGCACTCCGCTGCCGCCCCGAGTTCGGGCAGGGCCAGGGCCCTCCTGCCAGCGCAACACGCCATGACTGCTCCTGCACGTCCGCCACGGGTCCGGGGAGAGTTGGGGGTCACCCGGGTCCGCGGCAAAATAGTAGACTAGTCGGCGGGTGACCAGGACTGCGATCGAATGTCTCTAACACACACATTCGCCCCGTTTTCCAAGAACGGCGATCAATGCCGGCCAGTCACGACCGGCCGTAGCCACCGGCCGCCCGGTTCGGACCCTGTTTCACGTGAAACAGGTGTGTACGTCGCAGCTGCCGAATTGTCCGGCCCACCTCCACGCTACCCATGTTTCACGTGAAACGGGTGTGCACGTCGCGAGAGTGCCGACTACTTCCGCCCACCCCCCCGCGCCGATGTTTCACGTGAAACACCCCTAGTCGCAATCCATAAATCGCAACTTGGAGCGAAGTAATAGTTAACTCTTCGATAATCCTCTGCGGTTACCAATTCAGCGTGCCCATTTCCGCAGGAAAAAAGGTCGGTGGGACGCAAAGATGCGCTTGATGGTCTGCGCCTCCCTGCTGGAAAGGCCTGGCCCAACCTTGGCCGAGCGGCCCCAGGGACGTTGGCCTGCGCCCGTGAACGCCATCGTTCCTCGCCCTAACGCTCGCTCCAGCACCGCCGGCTCCGACCCAAATTCCGCACAACAGACCGGATTTCGTACGGTTCACCGGATCCGATCCCGTCCCAACATCTCCAGACCGCCTAGTTTCACGTGAAACATGTCGGCGGACCAGAAACAGTCTGCGGCGAAGCAGACCCAAGATTCCCGTCCGTAGCCACCGACGGGGGAACGGCCGCCAGCCTTCAGGCCTCTGTGACCCGCCGTGTGTGGGGAAAGGCGAACGTGGGTGCCTTTGAAGCGGCGTGCAGTGCGCCCCGGAACCGGCGAGGGGACTTGCCTGTGCTCAGCCGCCGGAGCTTGGGGCAGAGTGTTCATGGGCGTTCTCGGCCGCCCGCCTACGACCATGGGCCTATGTTGTTTGATTTGAAAGCGAACCGATGATCAATTTCGGATCGCTGCGGCAGTCAGTCATCGAATGAACACGCCCCGCCGCCGTTACGGCCGGCGCAGTTCCCGCACCCTGCGCGGCGTGGGACGCACGGAACCGGTCCTGCATTCCATAGGGCACCCGACCAAACACAGGGCCCGGCTCGGAGGCGATTCTGACGGTTAGGTCCGACATTTTGTCCAATCCATGGCTCGTCCCGACAATTGGACCGTCGCAGCCTCCGGTCCGCGTCCTACGCCCCTGTACGAGTCGCTGCTCCGCTTCACCAAGGTTCCTGTCCAGGGCTCATCCGGCGGCGGCAAAGTCAATCGTGCACTGCCTGTTCAGAGTTCGTGGGCTGATCGGTTCCCCAAACACCATCTCCGTTCAGCTCGCGCCATGATATTGTCTCCGTTGATCAATGCCCACTGTCTCCGCCCCGGCCCGGTTCGATCTCAGGCTCCACTCAAGCTGCATTAAGCTTGCCCAAACTCCTGTGCCGTCAGCAGCTGGTCGCCCCATTTTGCTCTAGAGGGGACCGGATTGGGCCGGCTCTTGTGTCCCCGAGTAGGGCCAATTCGGCATTCGCGGGACAAGAAGATCGCACGCCTGCTCTCATGAAGTCTTGTTCTCATGAAGGTTGGTGTCTGTGCCCTGACAGTCGCGGCGCAGCAGGTTCGATTCCATGGCGGCAAGACCAAGGACACCCAGGTCCAGCCGCGAACCTGCCCCCGCCCCGGCAGGCGCCGCAACCGCCGCTGCCCGCTATGGATGTCCTTCGAGCCCTCGGCGTCTGTCCGCAATTCCCCACTCTCATAGTGACCGGTGCAGGCCTTCCGACCGTCAATCCACGAGCCATCACGACCGCCGACCTGGGTACCAAGCGGAGGTCGGCGGTGGCCGACACCCAAGCATTTCCGGTCTGTCCAGCGGCTATATGATCCGGAGCTCACTCGATATCCACCAGTTTCTCCACAGAAGTTATTCACACCGTTATCCACAGGTGCTGAGAGATTATTCACATGCCCTTCCTGGTGAGCGGCCGAGCGCCGTCGCCCCTCCGGCACTGGTCCTCTGACCAGCCACCCACCGTGCCGGGGATATGTCCTGGACCCCAATGAGGAACTCCGGCTCGCAATCAGGTGTTCGAGCGAATATCCCCGAAAAATTAACCGTTGAACGGCGATTTAGTACATCTTCGCGAATGCTTCGACCATCGTCGCTGCACACCATAATCATGTTTCACGTGAAACGGACAGTGGGCCCTTAAAGGAGCTTCGTGGCAGTTGTCACGGCAGCAGCTCGTACAAGAATCTGGCGTCCCGAGCGGGCTGCCGTCAGTCACTAATCCACAAAGTTATCCACAGCAATATCCACCGCCCTATCCACCGCGCCATCGACCGGCCGCTGGCTAAAACTCGGGCCGGGAGCGGCCCCGCGAACCTCACCTGGATGCAGCTTTGACCTGCGGTGAAGTACCCTCCGGACGTGTCATCCCAGGGCGGCCGGGAGCTGCAAATCCACGTGGGTCGAACCAAAACTCGTCGAGCGCCGGGACCGCCGACGTGTCATTGCATCGCCCGTCGCGCCGGCCGAAGCCAGCTTGTTCCACAGCGCAAGGCGGACTTCAAGAAGACCAGGGGAGCGGAGCCACTGTCCCAAGGAACCCTCCCGCCCCACGTCCAGGGGATCGTTTTGCCGGGCCAAGATGCGACGACGGCACCCGCTGAATCGTGGGCTTTGCCGGGCAGCTCACATGCTCTGAGCTCGGAGACCTTGGCGGGCCTCACGCACTCGCTGGGTCTGTCCGGTTGATCATCTTTCCACTCCGGTCCTCGCGGAACCGCCGTGTCCGTTGGCCGATGCAGACACGAAGAGGCTCGTCGACCGTGTTTTTGCCATGCGTTGTTTGCATTGAGACGGCCCTGGACGTGTCCCGACTGAAGCATTGCCAGTCGACCCGGGGATTTGGATGAGGGAGGCACCGGACTGCAAAAGCGGTCGGGCCGGTCGAGCCCGCACAGGTGACACGCGCAAGCACGAGTCCCGAACCCAATCAGATTGGTCCGGATGCAGACCTTCCTTCTTTGCGGTTTGAATCCCTCCGGTTGCCGCACCAACTTACGGGTCCGGTGCGATCAGCGGATTGGATCCTGCAGGCAACTGCGCCCTGGTGCCCGGGGCGACGAACCTGGCCGCCCGAAACACACTGGTCCGGGGGAGCGGACCCGGCGCGGGTAGCCGTGTAGTTGGAACATGCAGCAGCTCGGCTGCTTCCCTATGATGGCGGTTGGATGCCCACACAAGAGCCATCCCGACAGTTCCAGCCAGGCCGAATCCACAGGAAGGCGCGGTCGGCGTCTGGGATCAGTCGGCACGACCCCGGCCCTACTTCACATGGCCTCCGCTTCCCTTCTCGCGGGTGCGTCGCGCGGCCTGAGCTCCTACCGGAAGACTCCTTCCAACACTCTGCAGCAGGATCAGCCGGTGTGCAGCAGTACAGGATCTGCACTGCACTCTCATCAAGCGGGTACTGGCAAGCCGGCAGGTGCGTCAGCAGCGGCACAGTGTGGGGGGCCCGCGAGGCGTCCGGTGTGCTGTTCCGGATGAGGGGAGCCGTGTCCGGAGTGCCGGAATAGACCCCCAGAGTGCCATCTCGGCTATTGGATAAGGCGTCGGGCTCACCGGAGGAAGCTGAAAAATGCGGCAGGAACAGCACGCCCGCCGGGGCCCCAAGGAGATCAGGCATGCCTGGCACGCCGGCATGCCCCATGGCGCATGGTTACAGCTGGATGCGGCGATGGGACTGCAGCAGAACGTTGGCGGTCATGGCACCCGGCTACCTGGGTGGGGAGGATGCGTGTCAGGGCCCCGGTTCCCTTTGCCCGGGTCCCGGCAAACTGACAGGCACAATCATGTACCGAATGCGGAATCGGGGACGTGGGTGCAAGCCGGCGAAGGGGTGAGCGGCAAGTTAGCGGGGGAGTCGAAGGACGCAGACATCCGCAAAGCGAGGCAGTTCCGGTCAGCTTTCGCGATCAGACTCCCACAAGAGGTCTTCAACAATGCGATCGAGACTACATGCTTCCTGTGGCGCCGACGCCAGATCACCGTCCGCATCACGGCCCGCATCCGTTCCCGCGCCAAGGTCGGCGTCCAGGTCTGCGCCGTCGACTTTGTCCCGATCTTCGTCCACGCCCACATCGAGACCTCTGTTGAGGTTCGCTTTTCGAGGCGCGTGTCCGGCGCCAATTTCTACCGTAACCACCGGAACGTTCCTACAAAGCCATGGCCCGAACCCGACGAAGCAGCAAGCAGACCAACCTGCCGGCCCGCGCGCGAACCCACGGTTCAACCCACTTCAATTTTCGTTCACGGAAGCTGCCCCCACGACCCGTGATCGTAAGCAGCGAGAGAGTGCCGCCGGCCTCCGCCAGGACCGGACAGTGCCGTATTAGAGCATCCCGAGGCGTGCAAGGCTTCGGATGCCCTGCAGCCTGCTTAGCCTTCGTTCAGCCAACCACGCGGGCATACAACGCAGTAGCGGCGCCATATGACGCTTTCAGAGGCGCCCAGGAGCAGGTGATCCCGCAGAGACTGGGAACGGTACAACAGTCGCTCCGAGGTTCGTCTGTGGCTGCGGCGAGCTTGCTCCGCCGCCAAGCAGCAGCCGCGCCGTAGTGAGCCGCTTCTCCTGCTTCGCACCGGCATGGACCAATGTGGTCGCATGGCGCACCCGCGGCCGGCCCGGCCGACAGGCAAAAGTGGGCCATAGCTGTGGGTCGATTCCTTGCAAGGGGAAGCCGAACCATCATGACGCAGACGATGGACCCTTGGTCAAACGACTGGTCGGCACCCCAGTCCACCGGCATTGCGCTGACCACCTACGGCGCAATGGCCGAGCCGGATCGCCAATCCGCAGGCGGACTCGCATGGGCAGGGATGTGGTCCGGCTGCCGGATTGACGACTGCGCAGCGGTCTCCAACCGCTGGCCGGATTCATCTGCCCTTTTGTCTCCTCACATAGGTGCCCAGCCTGCCTGGCGTTCGATGGGGCAAGGCGCAGATTCGCGGCCCCGTTTCACGTGAAACATTGACGGACCACTCCAGCCCAGATGGTCAGTGAGCTCTGGAAGGCGGCGAAGATGGCTGTTGCTGACTAGCGCGATCGCAGCGGCACCGGCAGAGAGGGGGCCCTTCCGCAACAACGAGAACTGTGCAGCTGCCATTTATGCACGGTGTGGCCGTTCCATGCGATCAGAAGCTCCACCCACGGAACGCAACAGAGTGGACGGTACGGCCACCGGAAACGCATCGGACTCCACGCTCAGGAAGCTCCGCCCCAGTCAGGGACACCCGCCTGCCCAGCACCAACCCGTCGTTCCGCACGTGTCCCTCGGTCTCGCCCAAGCAGGGCCGCGATGCTGACGATTTCCACAGAAAGACCACGGCACTGCGTCGGCCCCCCACCCACGGCCGCAACCCGCGAGAGCCCGGGCCAGGACGGAAGCGAGAGAGCCGCCGGAACTAGTCGGCGCCACCGGTGCCGCCCCGTTAGCTTTTTCGTAGCCCGTTCCTGTTGCAGGATGAGGGTGTGCTGGCCTGCCGGCCCCGGCATGATTGCCGCCCCCAGTCGTCAATGATCCGGGGGGTGTTGTCACCGGGGTCCGGTAGGTGCCGGAGAGACCGCTAATAGAGGCAGGACAGTTTGGGATCGTCGTGCGTAACGTGGATGCCGGGCTCGGACACCGCGGACAGTCCAGCACAGGTATCAGCTGCTGTGACGGGGAGGTACAGGTGATCGGAAACCACGAAAGCATTGATGTCTTCATCGGCCTGGACGTCGGCAACGGCGAGCACCACGCCGTTGCAGTGGACCGGACGGGGATGAAGCTCTTCGACAAGGCTTTGCCCAACGACGAGGCCCGGCTCCGCGAAATACTGACTTCTCTGGGCAAACACGGCCACATTCTGCTGGTCGTTGACCAGCCCGCGACCATCGGTGCACTCCCCGTCGCGGTTGCCCAGGCCGCCCGTGTCACCGTCGGATACCTGCCCGGGCTGGCGATGCGCCGGATCGCGGACCTGCACCCGGGCGAAGCGAAAACCGACGCCCGGGACGCGTTCATCATCGCCGAAGCGGCCCGGACCATGCCCCACACACTGCGCTCCATCCAGATCGCCGATGAACAGCTCGCCGAACTGACCATGCTCTGCGGCTTCGACGACGACTTGGCCAAACAGGCCACCGCAACATCGAACAGGATCCGAGGCCTGCTGACCCAGATCCACCCTGCCCTGGAGCGTGTCCTTGGCCCGCACCTGGACCACCCGGCAGTGTCGGACCTGCTGCGGACCTGGCCAACCCCAGAAGCCTTGCGCCATGCAGGTCGGCGCAGGATCGGAAACCGGCTCAAAAAGCGTGCACCCCGGATGGGCGAACGCCTTGCCGGCGAAATCATCGACGCGCTCGGCCAGCAAACAGTCACTGTCGTGGGGACGAACGCGGCCACGATCGTGCTGCCCCAACTGGCCCGGATGCTCGCCGACATCCGCGAGTCCCGGGACACCGTCTTCACCCGGGTCGAGGCCCTCGTGGAGGCCCACCCTCTTTACCCGGTCCTGACGTCACTCCCGGCGGTCGGCGTCAGGACCGCAGCACGGATACTCACCGAGATAGTCGGCAAAGACTTCGCATCCGCAGGACACCTGGCCTCCTACGCAGGCCTCGCCCCAGTGACCTGGAGATCCGGGACATCCATCCGCGGCGACCACCCATCGCGGAAAGGAAACAAGATCCTCAAGCGAGCCCTGTTCCTCTCCGCCTTCGCCGCACTGATGGACCCGCCATCCAGGGCCTACTACGACCGCAAACGAACCGAAGGCCAACGCCACAACCAAGCCCTCATCGCCCTCGCCCGCCGCCGTTCCGACACCCTCTACGCCATGTTGCGCGACGGCACTCTCTACGAACCACGGCTAAACCCCAGCGGCTTGACGAAAACCATAGAGGCACCCCCCGCAACTCTCCGGCAGTGGGCGAACACGGCAGCGCCGAACTCGGCTCCACCGAATCCGCCGGCACCGGCAGCATCGGTAGAGACAAAGAAGGGAGGGTCTGTTTCACGTGAAACAGACCCTCCCGGAGAACTCAGCGAGTCGCGACCTAGCTAGGCGCTCCCGGCGTGAGGACGTCCATGATGCGGTTCAGGTCCTCGACGCTGGCGAACTCAATGCTGACACGCCCCTTGCGGGCACCAAGCGAAATCTTGACGTTAGTATCAAGGCGGTCAGACAGCGATGACGCCAGGTAATCCAGTCGTTCGTGGCGGGCTCCGGCCCGCGGGATGTTGTTCTTGGCCGGCGAGGCGGGGCTCTGATACAGGGTCACAGCTTCTTCGGTCGCCCGGACCGACATGCCTTCTGAAACAATCTTCTGCGCCAGGCGTTCCATGGCCGCGGCGTCAGGAAGTGCCAGGAGTGCGCGGGCGTGCCCTGCGGAGATGACATTTGCCGCAACCCGGCGCTGCACCAGCGGGGGCAGCTTCAGCAGGCGCAGGGTGTTGGAAACCTGGGGACGCGAACGTCCGATCCGGTCCGCCAGCTGCTCGTGCGTGGTGCCGAAGTCCTCGAGTAGCTGCTGGTAGGCCGCCGCCTCTTCGAGCGGATTCAGCTGGCTGCGATGCAGGTTCTCCAGCAGCGCGTCGCGAAGCAGGTCGTCATCGGTGGTGTCACGGACAATCGCGGGGATAGTTTCCAGGCCTGCGGCCTGTACTGCACGCCACCGTCGCTCACCCATGACGAGCTCATAGGGTTCGACACCCTCTTCGGTTGAGGTACGGACCACAATTGGCTGGAGGACGCCAATTTCCCGCACAGAGTGCACCAGCTCCGCCATGTCATCCTCATCGAAGACCGAGCGGGGCTGCTTGCGGTTGGGATGGATGTCCGTGACCGGGATTTCGGCAAATCTGACGCCGGGCACCTCTACGAGGTCAACAGTTCCCTCGTCACCGTGCTCGGGCGTGGAGTCAAACGTCAGCTGTTCGCCGGCGTCGGATGCGGCCGCCTTGGCAGCAGCGGTCGCCGGCTTGGAGGCAGCCGACTTTCGGGCGGGGGTTTTCTTGGTCACGGCGGCGGCAGCTGCGTCGGCTTTGTCGGCAGCAACGTCGGCTCCGGCAGCAGCGCTGGTTGCTTCAGTGGTGTCAACCGTGAGATCAGCGGAATCGTCGGCCTTGACAGGTGTGGACTCCGGCTCCTTGGCCAGCGCGGCCTTGGTGTCCGCGAGCGTCTCGGCGTCGGAGGTCTTTTTTCGGGCTTCAGGGAAGAAGAGGTCCACGGGCCGGGACGGGGCAGCACCGTTTCCGGAGGCATTAGCCGCGGCGGAACTTGGAATGAGTGCGCCAAGTCCACGGCCGAGGCCGCGTCGCTTATCGCTCATGGATAAATCCCTCCAGTGGAAGAGCCGGGATTCACCTGGCTCTGGTTAGTGCAATTCTTGAAAGATTCTAACGTTCCGCGATTTCCGCGGCGGCTTCCAGGTAGGACAGGGCACCGCTGGAAGAAGGATCATACGTCATGACAGTTTGCTGGTAGCTCGGCGCCTCGGAAATACGGACCGACCTCGGCACCACAGCGCCGAGCACCTGCTTCGGGAAGTGTTCCCGGACCTCGGCTGCCACCTGGGCGGCGAGGTTGGTGCGGCCGTCATACATGGTCAGCAGAATAGTGGAAACAACCAGATCAGCGTTCAGGTGCTTCTGGATCATCTCGATGTTCTTCAGGAGCTGGCTGAGGCCTTCGAGGGCGTAGTACTCGCACTGGATCGGGATGAGGACTTCGCCGGCCGCACAGAACGCATTGACCGTCAGGAGCCCGAGGCTCGGCGGGCAGTCGATGAAGATGTAGTCCAGCCGCTCCTCGCCATTCTTGGCGCGCTCCTTGGAGTACACATCGATTGCGCGGCGCAGCCGCTGCTCGCGGGCCACCAGGCTGACGAGTTCAATTTCGGCACCGGCAAGGTGGATGGTGGCGGGCGCACAGATCAGGTTGTCGATGTCGGGGCACGGGGCCACGACGTCCTTCAGCGGGACATCATTGATCAGCACATCGTAGATGCTGTCGACATCGGCGTGGTGCTCGATTCCCAGGGCGGTGGAGGCGTTGCCCTGCGGATCGATGTCGATGACGAGCACGTTCAGGCCAGCGGCCGCCAGCGCGGCGGCGATGTTCACGGTCGTCGTGGTCTTGCCGACGCCGCCCTTCTGGTTGGAAACGGTGAAGATCCGGGTTTTCTCCGGTTTGGGGAGCTGCCGGCCGAGCAACCGCTCGCGGCGCTTGTTTTCGTGTGCGAGTTCGCGGGCGATGGGACTGGAATCGTCGATGGAATCCAGCACGTTCCCCGTGTGCGGAAGGGATGTTTCACGTGAAACACCGGCCATCCCGGTCGTCTTCGCAACCGAAGCCGTGTGATTTCCGGAGTAGTCAAAAGCTACTGCAGGAGCCGTAAACGCCCGTGCGGACCCCAGGGACACAAACGGCGGGATCCGTTGTGTGGAGGCTTCGCTACTGCTCACTATGACACGCTCACTCTCATTCGGCTCTTACTGCCGGTTACTAGCCTAACCTCTTCCCCTCAGACTCCCCGGGCACCGGGGCCGGTGCTAGGTAATCTTTTGAGGCTTGTTCACTACGATTCGCACAACGGTGGTGGGTTCCTCAAGCAGGTCTTCACCCACCACCACCACGGACGTCTGAATGCCGCCCAGTTTGCGGATAACCTTGGCGGCCTTTTCGATTTCCTCGCCGGCGCTGCGTCCCTTGATGGCGACGACTTCTCCCTTGCCGGCCAGGAGCGGAATGGTCAGCCCGGCGAGATTGGACAGCGCGGATACGGCGCGGGCAGTCACGACGTCGGCGTTCACGAGTCCCACTGCGAGTTCCGCGCGGGTGCGCATGATCGTGACGTTCTGGAGGCCAAGATCATCCACCACCTCCTGGAGCCAGATGACGCGGCGCTCCAGTGGTTCGATCAGCGTCAGTTCCAGATCCGGCCGCGCAATGGCCAGGCACAGGCCAGGCAGGCCGGCGCCGCTGCCGACGTCGGCGACATGGCTTCCGTGGGCAATCTGGCTCTCAATGACGGCGCAGTTAAGCACGTGCCGGCTCCAAAGCCGCGGCACCTCACGGGGCCCGATCAGGCCCCGCTCGGTCCCGGATGTCGCCAGGTGCTCGACGTAGCGTTTCGCCAGTTCCAGGCGGTCGCCGAAGATGGACTCTGCTGCCTTGAGTTCCGGCGCGGTAATTTCAACCATCAAGCTAGTCAACGGTTCAGTCTGCGGAGACAACGATGTGCCGGTCGGCGCCTTCGCCTTCGGACTCGCTCACGAGTCCCAAATCAGCGACGGCGTCATGCACGATCTTGCGTTCGTAGGCGCTCATCGGAGCCAGGGCAACTGCCTCACCGGAATCCTTCACAGCGGCGACGGCGTCTTCAGCGATCTTCTGCAGGTCGCCGGCGCGCTCGGCACGGTAGCCGTTGATATCCAGCACCAGGCGGGAGCGGTTCTCCGTCGCGGAGAGGACCGCGAGCCGCGTGAGCTCCTGGAGGGCCTCAAGGACTTCGCCGTCACGGCCCACCAGGCTGTCCAGCCCGGCGGCTTCCTCTTCGGCGACGATCGAGATGTAGGTGCGGCCGTTGCGGACCTCGATGTCGATGTCGCCATCAATGTCCGCGATATCCAGCAGTTCCTCGAGGTAGTCCGCAGCGACGTCGCCTTCTTCTTCGAGGCGGCTGGCGGAAACACTCTTGCCGGTGCCGGCGTCCGCACCCTGTGACGAGTCGTCGGCCGCGCTCTGGGCGTCGTCCCGGTCCTCGTCAAACTCGGCGGAAATAGCGTGTTCGGTGCTCTCGGCGGACATTACTTCCTCTTCCTGTTCTTGCGTTGCGGCTGGACGCGCTGGGTCTTGGCTTCGACGGCGGCCGCGGCGGAGGCTTCGGCCTCGGCGTCGACCTTCTTGCCGCCCAAAAGGGGCAGGGCGGGCAGGCCCTTGGCTGCCCGGCGCTCGGCGAGAGCCTTGGCCGCCGGCGATCCCGGCGTAGGCATCCGGCGGATCACGAAGAACTGCTGTCCCATGGTCCACAGGTTGGTGGTGGTCCAGTAGATCAGGACGCCGATGGGGAAGTTAATACCGCCCACACCGAAGACGACCGGCAGGATGTAGAGCATCATTTTCTGCTGGCGCATGAACGGGCTGGCCAGGGCCTCTTCGGACATGTTCTTGGCCATGATCTGCTTCTGCGTGATGAACTGCGAGGCCGTCATGGCCAGGATCATCACGATGGAGAGGATCCACACCGACATCTGGTTCCCGCCGCCGCCGTGGAGCAGGGAGGCGGAGAGCGGGGCACCGAAGATGGTGGATTCGTCGAACTGCTTGACCTGTTCCGGGCTCATGGCGCCGATGCCCTGGCCGCCCGCCTTAGCCGAACTGATGCCGGAGAGCACCTGGAAGAGCGCAAAGAAGAAGGGCATCTGGATCAGCATGGGCAGGCAGGCGGAGAACGGGTTGGTGCCGTGCTTCTTGTACAGCGCCATCTGTTCCTGCGCCATGGCCTGGCGGGAGAGCTGGTCCGTCTTGCCCTTGTACTTGTCCTGCATTTTCTTCAGGTCCGGCTGCAGGAGCTGCATCCCGCGCTGGGCCTTGATCTGCTTGACGAAGACGGGAATCAGGGCGGCGCGGATGACCAGCACCAGCCCGATGATGGCCAGGGTCCAGGTCCAGCCGCTGGCCGCCGGCATGCCAATGGCGCTGAGTCCGTCATGGAAGCCGACCATGATGGCTGAGACCAGCCATTTGAACGGGGCCAAGATTGTTCCAAAGATGTCCATACGATTCCCTATTCGTCAGGCCGCAGTGCGGCCTTCTCCATCAGGCTGAGCAGCCAGGTATATGTCCGGATTGTTCAGCACAACAATTGTGGGGGTGCGGCCCGCGGGCCATTCCCGATGCCCGGCGGGGACATGGTCCACACCACCGGCATTCCATGGATGGCAGCGCAACAGGCGCCTCGCAGCGAGCCAGCTTCCCTTCACCGCGCCGTGGACGGTGATCGCTTCAAGGGCATAGGCCGAACAGCTGGGGAAAAAACGGCAAACCTGGCCGTACAGCGGTGAGATCACCTTGCGGTACGCCAGGAGCAACAGGATGAGGACATCGCGGGGCAGGTTCCAGACTGCCCGGCCCAACCATGCTGCTGCGGATCTTGCAGGAGGGACGACGGCGGCAGTTGAGTTACGCACGCGGGGTCCCTTCCTGTGTCGTCTCGTTAGAACCTGGTGAAGCAGCCTGCGAAAGGCGGTTGCCCAGCCTTTTCATGGTCGTCTCCAAAGCGGCGTCATAGTCGGCAAGCAGCTGGTCCCAGCTGGCTCCCGCTGCGGCGGGCAGGGCCCGGACCACAATGGCGAACCCGCTGCCGTATTTCTGCAACGACAATGCACCGGCTTCTCTCAGTCTCCTCTTAACGAGGTTCCTGACAACAGCGTTCCCGACACTCTTGGAAACGATGAATCCGATCCGGCTTGGTTCATCGGCAGCGAGAGCTGCCGCATATAACACTACGTTCCGGCGTCCATTGCGGACACCGGAACGTACAGTTGTTGAAAAATCGGTTGATGTCCGCAGACGGTTCCTGGTGGCTAGCACCGTTCAACTCGCACAGGGATATGGACCGACGAGTCAGTTATTTAGGCCGACAGTTCGGTGCGGCCCTTGCCACGACGGGCTGCCAGGATGGCACGGCCGGCACGGGTACGCATACGAAGGCGGAAGCCGTGCTTCTTGGCTCGACGGCGGTTATTCGGCTGAAAAGTCCGCTTGCTCACGTTAGTTACTCCAGTGGATCAAAGGTGCGCCCACCCGATCAAGGGGAAGAACTGGCCGACGCTAAGTTTTGGTATGTGCCGCTTCCCTCGTATCTCGCACGACGCGGGGCGTCAGGAAAGATGCAGATGAGGCGAAAAGCGTACACATGGGACTTCACAACGTTAGGGCTTGCCAACCTCCCGAGTCAAACCGGGGACCGCGCCGCACGCTATCCCCAGCTGTGGCTAACTCCTCCCGCAGCCTGTGGATGAAGTGCGTCACGCACCCCATTTCAGAACCACAACGGTGTAATTATCCACAGGACTGAACCCAGCTATCTTCTGGCGTTTTCATCCCCTACAGTGTCTCAGTAACCCCTTATCCACGGACTGTGCATAACCCTGTGGATTGAGCCGGCCGGTGGACAGCTCCGGACCGCGTGGATGCACGTAATGCAGGCCAGCAAGTTTGAGGAACTGATTGATGACAGTAGACGAAGCCAACCAAGCCAACACTGTCGGAAGTTCCTGGCGGCGGGTAGTGAGCCTCCTGGAGAACGACCACCGTGTCTCTCCCCGGCAGCGCGGCTTCGTCATCCTCGCCCAGGCGCAGGGGCTCATCGGTTCCACCCTGCTGGTTGCAGTTCCGAATGAGCTCACCCGCGAAGTGCTGCAGACCCAGGTCAAGGAAGCCCTCGACGACGCGCTCCGCAGCGTGTTCTCCGACGAAATCCGCTGCGCGATCGACGTCGACACGGATCTGGTGCCGCTGCACACAGAACCCGAACCCGCCGTCGAACTTTCCCTGGCCGCCGACCCGACCGTGGAGTTGAAGCCGCAGCCGATGCTGCCGAGCACCTCGCATGAATTCGGCCGGCTGAATCCGAAGTACGTTTTCGACACCTTCGTGATCGGTTCCTCCAACCGGTTCGCCCACGCAGCCGCCGTGGCAGTAGCCGAGGCGCCGGCGAAGGCCTACAACCCGCTGTTCATCTACGGGGACTCCGGACTCGGCAAGACCCACCTGCTTCACGCGATCGGCCACTATGCGCGCCGGCTCTACAGCGGGATCCGGGTCCGCTACGTCAATTCCGAGGAATTCACCAACGACTTCATCAACTCCATCCGCGACGATGAAGGCACCAGCTTCAAGACCACGTACCGCAACGTGGATGTGCTGCTGATCGACGACATCCAGTTCCTGGCCGGCAAGGACCGGACGCTGGAGGAGTTCTTCCACACGTTCAACGCCCTGCACAACAACAACAAGCAGGTGGTCATCACCTCGGACCAGCCGCCGAAACTGCTCGCCGGCTTCGAGGACCGGATGAAGTCGCGCTTCGAATGGGGCCTGCTGACCGACATCCAGCCGCCCGAACTGGAGACCCGCATCGCGATCCTCCGGAAGAAGGCCCTCAGCGAGGGCCTTTCCGCGCCGGACGATGCGCTCGAATACATCGCCTCCAAGATTTCCAGCAACATCCGCGAACTTGAGGGAGCCCTCATCCGCGTCACGGCGTTCGCCAGCCTGAACCGGCAGCCGGTGGATGTGGCTCTGGCCGAGATGGTGCTCAAGGACCTGATCACCGACGACGGTGCCCAGGAAATCACCTCGGCGCAGATCCTCACCCAGACAGCCGACTACTTCAAGCTCAGCATGGAAGAACTCTGCAGCAAGTCGCGCACCCGCACGCTGGTGACCGCCCGGCAGATCGCGATGTACCTGTGCCGGGAGCTGACGGACATGTCCCTGCCCAAGATCGGACAGGAGCTGGGCGGCCGCGACCACACCACCGTGATCCACGCCGACCGCAAGATCCGCGAACTCATGGCCGAGCGCCGGGTCATCTACAACCAGGTGACCGAGCTGACCAACCGGATCAAGCAGCAGCAGCGCAATTCCTGAGCCATCGGCCGGCGCACTCATACCTTATTAACAGGGCCCTGTGGACAACCCTGTGGATAGTTAAGGGGACAACCGCGGTTAATGGGCTTAAAACCCTTAAGGCGCCTGTGGATTGGCCAGCCGGCCAAAAATCTTGTCCCCATCCACACCCTGTTTAAAACCTGCTCCGCCCACAGTCCATGAACAGGGCTTAACCGCGGATTCGCACGGCAGGATCGAGTTATCCACAGTTTCCACAGCAGTTATTAACACTACTAATCCCAAGAAAATGAAATTCCCTCAAACAACAATCTCCTTCCCACCTCCAAGCAGCGCCCAGGCCCGTTCCGGACCGGCGCAGGAGACCGGCCCCGCGAACAACACCGATGTAACCCGGGGATGGGAGAAACGCTCACCTTGGGGCTAAGCTGTCTGCAGTGCGTCCGTCCCGGACATCTTTTGTGGTTCCTACCGGGCCATGGGGCCCGGGCGGGCGGACGATTCCCTTGTTGACGGAATTCGGCGTCCCTGCCGAGGTCCGCCGCAGCTCGAGCAGTTTCAGCGATTTTCAGCACTAACAGCAGCAATGAAAGGCGGCACCCTTCCGTGAAGTTCAGAGTCGAACGGGACGTCCTGGCAGAAGCCGTGACATGGACCGCCCGGTCGTTGTCTCCGCGGCCGCCCGTTCCCGTACTTTCGGGCCTGCTCCTGAAAGCTGAAGCCGGTACCGTCAGCCTGTCGAGCTTCGACTACGAGACCTCCGCGAGGCTCGAAATCCCCGCGGACATCAGCGCCGAGGGCACTATCCTGGTATCGGGCCGCCTGCTCGCGGACATCTGCCGCAGCCTGCCATCCGCCCCCGTCGAGGTCGAAACCGACGGCAACAAAGTGACGCTCACCTGCCGCCGAAGCAGCTTCCACCTGGCCACGATGCCCGAGGCTGAATACCCGCCGCTGCCGGCCCTGCCGACGATCAGCGGCACCGTGCCCGGCGATTCGTTCGCCCAGGCCGTATCCCAGGTGATCATCGCGGCCAGCAAGGACGACACCCTGCCGATCCTGACCGGCGTGCGGATGGAAATCGAGGACGACCTCATCACCCTCCTGGCCACCGACCGCTACCGCCTGGCCATGCGGGAAGTCCCGTGGAAGCCTGCGACGCCGGGCATCTCCACGAGCGCTCTGGTCAAGGCCAAGACCCTCAACGAAGTGGCGAAAACCCTGGGCAGCAGCGGCGATATCAACATCGCCCTCGCCGACGACGACAGCCGGCTGATCGGCTTCGAGAGCGGCGGCAGGACCACCACTTCACTCCTGGTCGACGGCGACTACCCGAAGATCCGTTCGCTCTTCCCGGATTCGACCCCCATCCACGCCACTGTGCAGACCCAGGAACTGGTCGAAGCCGTGCGCCGCGTCTCGCTCGTGGCCGAACGCAACACGCCTGTCCGGCTCGCGTTCACCCAGGGCCAGCTGCACCTGGACGCCGGCACCGGCGAGGACGCCCAGGCCTCCGAAGAGCTCGAAGCCCAGCTGTCCGGTGAAGACATCACCGTGGCCTTCAACCCGCACTACCTGATCGAGGGCCTCAGCGTCATCGAAACCAAGTTTGTGCGGTTCTCCTTCACCACCGCACCCAAGCCGGCCATGATCACTGCCCAGCAGGACGCCGAGGGCGAGGACCAGGGCGACTACCGCTACCTCGTCATGCCCGTCCGGCTGCCCAACTAGCCCGTCATTGCCGTGCCCCGGACCTCCGGAGCACAGCACCTGCGGGCCATCACGGCCGTCACCAACGAAGCACCCCAGCGCAGAAAAGAGTTCATCCCCGTGCACATCGGACTAATCGGCCTTGGAAAAATGGGCTTCAACATGCGTGAACGGCTGCGCAACGGCGGGATCGAGGTCACCGGGTTTGACCGCAACCCCGACGTTGCCGACGTCGCCACCCTGGACGAACTCATCGCCGCCGTCCCGGCGCCGCGCCTGATCTGGGTCATGGTCCCCTCGGGCGAGATTACCGACGCCGTGATCACCGAACTGGGCACCAAGCTCGACGCCGGTGACCTCGTGATCGACGGCGGCAACTCCCGCTTCACGGAAGACCAGAAGCACGGTGCCGCGCTGGCCGAAAAGGGAATCCGCTTTGCGGACTGCGGCGTGTCCGGCGGGGTCTGGGGCCTCCAGAACGGTTACGGCCTGATGGCGGGCGGCGATGCCGCGGACATCGAACGGGCACTCCCCGTCTTCGATGCGCTCCGTCCCGCAGGTGAGCGGGCCGACAGCTTTGTGCACGTCGGCGGCGTCGGCGCCGGCCACTACGCCAAAATGGTCCACAACGGGATCGAATATGGCCTGATGCAGGCTTACGCCGAGGGGTACGAGCTCCTGGCCGCCAAGGAGATCGTCGCCGATCTTCCCGGGACATTCCGGGCCTGGCAGAAGGGAACGGTTGTCCGCTCCTGGCTCCTGGACCTCATGGTCAAGGCCCTTGACGAGGATCCCGGACTGGAATCGATCTCCGACTACGTCGAGGATTCGGGCGAAGGCCGCTGGACCGTCGAGGAGGCCATTGCCAACGCGGTGCCGGCCCCGGCGATCACGGCTGCGCTGTTCGCCAGGTTCTCCTCCCGCGAGGACAATTCGCCGGCCATGAAGATGGTCTCGGCGCTGCGCCACCAGTTCGGCGGCCACGCGACCCGGCCGGCCAAATAATCCTGCCCGGCCACTTGATCCTGCCTGTGAAGTCCTGAATCCCGCGTGTACCTAGAAAAGCTCTCGCTCACCGATTTCCGCAGCTACGCCCAGGTCGATCTCAGCCTTGAGCCCGGAGTCACCGTCCTGGTGGGTTCCAACGGCATCGGCAAGACCAATCTGATGGAGGCGATCGGGTATCTGGCCACGCTCAACTCGCACCGGGTCAGCACGGATGCGCCGTTGTTGCGGTTCGGTGCCGAGCGGGCCATGATCCGGGCCAAGCTGGTCCGTGGCGAGCAGTCCACCGTGCTGGAGCTGGAAATCAACGCGGGCCGGGCCAACCGCGGCCGAATCAACCGGAGCAATCCGGTCCGTGCCAGGGACCTGCTCGGGATCTGCCAGACGGTGCTCTTCGCGCCGGAGGACCTGGCGCTGGTCAAGGGCGATCCGTCCAGCCGCCGCCGGTTTCTGGACGAGCTCCTGGTCAGCCTCATGCCGCGCCACGCCGCGACCAGGAGCGACTATGACCGGGTCCTGAAGCAGCGCAACGCGCTGCTCAAGTCGGCCCGCGCCGGAAAATTCAGCACCGGCCACGAGGCAACGCTCGATGTCTGGGACCAGCACATGGCCCGGGCCGGGGCTGAGCTGCTGCACGCGCGCCTGGAGCTGGTGGACCGGCTGCAACCGCACCTGAAAAACGCCTACGCGCAGCTGACCGACGGCTCCAAGGAGGCCACTGCGGTGTACCGTTCCACGCTGCAGGACAGCCTGGACGACGACGGCGCCACCTCAGGACCAGCGGATTCCAGGCCTGCGGACGGAACCGCAGCCGATGAGGCCGCACCGGCGGACGACCTGCGCGTGCTCTCGGTGGAGCAGCTCACCGACCGCTACATCCAGGCCTTCGCCGCAGCCCGGCGCAAGGAACTGGAACGGGGAATCTCGCTGGTCGGTCCACACCGCGACGAACTTGAGCTCGTGCTTGGATCGGCGCCGGCCAAGGGCTACGCCTCCCACGGGGAAACCTGGTCCATGTGTCTGTCCCTGCGCCTGGCCTCCTACTACGTCATGCTCGACGATGCCCGCACGGGCGGCTCGCCCCCGATCCTGATTCTGGACGATGTCTTTGCCGAACTCGACGTCCAGCGGCGGCGTAAACTGGCGGCAATAGTATCCGGCGCCGAGCAAGTGCTGGTCACTGCCGCCGTCGAGGACGATATCCCGGCAGAGCTGACCGGACGGCGGGTGAAGGTCATCCCGGGAGGAATCGATGAGCAGGAAAATCGATGAATAAGGATACCGACGGCGGCCTGCAGCCCGGCCGTGACCCCGACGATATCGATGCCGCGCAGGCCGCATTGAACCGGATGCGCGACGCCGCCGCGGCCCGGGGCGAAATCCGCCGAAAGGCGCCGCCGCGGCCCGGCAGCACCCAAAAGCCTGCCCGCAGCGCTGGAACCCGCGGGTTCTCCCAATTCCACGGTACCGGCAGGGATCCGTTGGGCCTCGGAAAAGTCGTGGGACGCCTCGTGGCCGAACGCGGCTGGAGCTCGCCGGTGGCCGTCGGGTCCGTCATGGCGCAGTGGGCCGTGCTGGTGGGCCCGGAGATCTCGGCACACTGCACTCCCGAGAGTTTTACCGACACCACCTTGCATGTGCGGACCGATTCCACGGCTTGGGCAACCCAGCTGCGGCTGCTCAGCAGCAGCCTGCTGGAAAAATTCCGGACCGAGCTTGGCGATGGCGTCGTCACCAGCATCCAGGTGCTCGGACCCGCCGCCCCGAGCTGGCGCAAGGGCCTCCGGACGGTCAACGGCCGGGGTCCCCGCGACACGTACGGATAGCCCCGGCCCAATGGCGGGCACCGGATCTGAAGCACTTCTTGCAAAAACCCTTGAAAAATCCGCAAGCGGCGTGTAGGGCGCTTGAACCTCCCGGAGTCGTATAGGAACCCTAGGGCTGGACCCCGAAAGCCTTGCAGGGGGAGCCAGCGCCCTCCCAGCGGCACTTTCCCGCCCGTTTGGCGCCCTGGAATGCAAGTTTGGCCCCTATAACACGATAGAATCGGTGTAGATAACTGGGCGCCGGTGAAGCGTTGACTGAGTCCGTTTCCGACGCAATTTCAGCGTGCGGCGGACGGGATCCCCAAGTCAGCGGAAACACCCGGCGTCGTCAGTGACGTGCCTGTTGGCAGGAGCCTTTTCCACGGAAGGGGCAACCGCCGGCCTTCAACGAACATAGAGGAGTCGAAAGCGCCTGTGGCTAACGACAATGCAGAGATCCCGGCAGTGGAAGACGTAGCGGAAGCGGTGGAACAAGAGGCTGCGGTGGCGGCGCCGTCGGGGACCGCGACATCGCGCGAATACGGCGCCAGCGACATCACCGTACTTGAAGGCCTGGAAGCTGTCCGGAAACGTCCCGGCATGTACATCGGCTCCACCGGCCCCCGCGGCCTGCACCACCTGGTCTATGAAGTGGTGGACAACTCGGTGGACGAGGCCCTGGCCGGCTACTGCACGCACATCGAAATCGTGCTGCAGGCCGACGGCGGGGTCAAGGTGGTCGACAACGGCCGCGGCATCCCCGTGGACATGCACCCCACCGAGCACAAGCCCACCGTGGAAGTCGTCATGACGATCCTGCACGCCGGCGGCAAGTTCGGCGGCGGCGGATATGCTGTCTCCGGCGGCCTGCACGGCGTCGGCATTTCGGTGGTCAACGCACTCTCCAGCCGGGTCGACACCGAGGTCCGCCGCCAGGGACACGTCTGGCGGATGTCTTTCGCTGACGGCGGTAAGCCGCAAGGCGGCCTGGTCGAGGGCGAGGAAACCACCGAGACCGGCACCACCCAGACGTTCTACCCCGATGCCAGCATCTTCGAGAGCACCGACTTCGACTTCGAAACACTGCGGGCCCGCTTCCAGCAGATGGCATTCCTCAACAAGGGCCTGCGCATCACGTTGACGGACGAGCGCCGCGCTCCGGAGGAATCGTCCGAGGACGACGACCTGGACCTGGACACCGTCCCCACCGAAGGTGAGATCGCCGCGGAATTCCACACCGTGGTCTACCAGTACGACGACGGCCTGCTGGACTACGTCAAGCACCTGAACTCCGGCAAGAAGGTTGATGTGGTCCACGAGGACGTCATCGCCTTCGAAACCGAGGACACGGAACGGCACATTGCCCTGGAAATGGCGATGCAGTGGACCAACGCGTACTCCGAAAGCGTCCACACCTACGCCAACACGATCAACACGCACGAGGGCGGCACCCACGAAGAGGGTTTCCGCGCCGCGATGACTTCACTCATCAACCGCTATGCGCGGGAGAAGAACATCATCAAGGAAAAGGAAGACAACCTCACCGGGGACGACATCCGCGAGGGCCTGACGGCAGTCATTTCCGTGAAGCTCTCCGAACCGCAGTTCGAGGGCCAGACCAAGACCAAGCTCGGCAACTCCGAGGTCAAGGGCTTTGTCCAGCGCGTTGTCACGGACGGCCTGGGCGACTGGCTCGAGCGCAACCCCGGCCCCGCCCGGGACGTCATCCGCAAGGCCATCTCCGCAGCCCAGGCGCGCATGGCCGCCCGGAAGGCCCGGGACAACGCCCGCCGCAAGAGCCCGCTGGAATCCTTCGGGATGCCCGGCAAGCTGTCCGACTGCTCCTCGAAGAACCCGGAGAGGTGCGAGGTCTACATCGTGGAGGGTGACTCGGCCGGCGGCTCCGCCAAGCGCGGCCGCAACCCGGAGACCCAGGCCATCCTGCCGCTGCGCGGCAAGATCCTGAACGTCGAGCGTGCCCGGCTGGACAAGGCGCTCGGCAATGCGGAGGTCCAGTCCATGATCACAGCATTCGGCACCGGCATTGGCGAGGACTTCGACATCGCCAAGCTGCGCTATCACAAGATCGTGCTCATGGCCGATGCCGACGTCGACGGCCAGCACATCACGACGCTGCTGATGACGCTGCTGTTCCGCTACATGCGCCCGCTGATCGAAAACGGCTACGTCTACCTCGCGCAGCCGCCGCTGTACCGGATCAAGTGGTCCAATGCCCCGCACGACTACGTCTACAGCGACCGTGAACGCGACGCGAAGCTGCTCTCGGGCCAGGCCGCCGGCCGCCGCATCCCCAAGGACAACGGCATTCAGCGCTACAAGGGCCTCGGTGAAATGGACTACACGGAACTGTGGGACACCACCATGGACCCGGACCACCGGACCCTGCTGCAGGTGACGATGGACGATGCCCTGGCGGCGGACCAGATCTTCTCGGTCCTGATGGGCGAGGACGTTGAATCGCGCCGAAACTTCATTCAGCAGAACGCCAAGGACGTTCGGTTCCTGGACATCTAGAGGGCAGTCAAGCCCCGAATATGCCCGGACTGATATATACCTGAAACGGAAAATATAGACTATGAGTGACGAAACACCAGAGGTGCCGGCCGGCTCCGAGCCCGTCCTTGAAGGCGCCATCCTCGATGGCGACGTACTGACCGACCGCGTCGAGCAGGTTGACCTGCAGACCGAAATGCAGCGCTCCTACCTCGACTACGCCATGGCTGTGATCGTGGGCCGTGCCCTGCCGGATGTCCGCGACGGCCTCAAGCCCGTCCACCGCCGCGTGCTCTATGCGATGTTCGACGGCGGCTACCGCCCGGAACGCTCCTTCAACAAGTGTGCCCGCGTGGTGGGCGAGGTCATGGGCCAGTACCACCCGCACGGCGACACCGCGATCTACGACGCCCTGGTCCGCCTGATCCAGGACTGGACCATGCGCTACCCGCTGGCACTGGGCCAGGGCAACTTCGGCTCGCCCGGCAACGACGGCGCGGCCGCCCCGCGGTACACCGAAACCAAGATGGCGCCGCTGGCCATGGAGATGGTCCGGGACATCGACGAGGAAACCGTCGACTTCCAGGACAACTACGACGGCAAGAACCAGGAGCCGACCATCCTGCCGGCCCGGTTCCCGAACCTGCTGGTGAACGGTTCCTCGGGCATCGCCGTCGGTATGGCCACCAACATCCCGCCGCACAACCTCCGTGAGGTCGCCGACGGTGTGCAGTGGTACTTGGCCAACCCGACCGCCAGCCGCGAAGAGCTGCTCGAAGAGCTGATCCAGCGCGTCAAGGGACCGGACTTCCCGACCGGCGCCACGATCCTGGGCCACAAGGGCATCGAGGACGCCTACCGCACGGGCCGCGGCTCCATCACGATGCGCGCCGTGGTCAACGTCGAGGAACTCCAGGGCCGCACGTGCCTGGTGGTCACCGAGCTGCCGTACCAGGCCAACCCGGACAACCTGGCCATCAAGATCGCCGAACTCGTCAAGGACGGCAAGATCTCCGGCATCGCCGACCTCCGCGACGAGACCTCGGGCCGCACCGGCCAGCGACTGGTGATCGTGCTCAAGCGCGACGCCGTGGCCAAGGTGGTGCTGAACAACCTCTACAAGCACACCCAGCTGCAGGACAACTTCGCCGCCAACATGCTCGCGATCGTCGACGGCGTGCCGCGCACGCTCAGCCTCGATGCCTTCATCCGGCACTGGGTCACGCACCAGATGGACGTCATTGCCCGCCGCACCCGGTACCGGCTGCGGAAGGCGGAGGAGGAAGCGCACATCCTGCGGGCCCTTCTCAAGGCGCTGGATGCGCTCGATGAGGTCATTGCCCTGATCCGTGCGTCCACCACCACCGAAGCGGCCCGCGACGGGCTGATGGAGCTGCTGGACATCGACGAGGTGCAGGCCCGGGCCATCCTGGACATGCAGCTGCGCCGGCTCGCCGCCTTGGAGCGCCAGAAGATCCAGGACAAGCACGCCGAACTTGAGGCCCTGATCGTCGAATACAACTCGATCCTGGCCTCGGAGGAGCGCCAGCGCGAGATCATCAGCACCGAACTCTCGGAGATCGTGGCTAAGCACGGCGATGACCGCCGCACCAAGGTCCTGCTGGGCTACGACGGCGACATGTCCATCGAGGATCTGATCCCCGAGGAGGAAATGGTCGTCACCATTACCCGCGGCGGCTACGTCAAGCGCACCCGCAGCGACAACTACCGCTCGCAGCAGCGCGGCGGCAAGGGCATCAAGGGCGCGCAGCTGCGCGGCGACGACGTCGTCGAACACTTCTTCGTCACCACCACCCACCACTGGCTGCTCTTCTTCACCAACCTGGGCCGGGTCTACCGCGCCAAGGCGTACGAGCTCGTGGAAGCCGGCCGCGACGCCAAGGGCCAGCACGTGGCAAACCTGATGGCGTTCCAGCCGGACGAGCACATCGCCCAGGTGCTGGACCTGCGCGACTACCAGCACGCCCCGTACCTGGTGCTCGCCACCAAACGCGGCCTCGTCAAAAAGACCCGTCTGGAGGACTACGACACCAACCGGTCCGCCGGCGTCATCGCCATCAACCTGCGCGACGGCGATGAGCTTGTCTCGGCCCAGCTGGTGTCCGAGACCGATGACCTCATGCTGGTCTCCCGCAAGGGCCAGTCCGTCCGCTTCACCGCGACGGACGATGCGCTGCGCCCGATGGGCCGTGCCACCTCGGGCGTGACCGGCATGAAGTTCCGCGAGGACGACGAACTGCTGGCGGCCGACGTCGTGCAGGACGGTTCGTTTGTCTTCATTGTCACCGAAGGCGGCTTCGCCAAGCGGACCGCTGTGGAGGAATACCGCCTCCAGGGCCGCGGCGGCCTTGGCATCAAGGTGGGCAAGTACCAGGAAGAACGCGGCCACCTCGTCGGGGCCCTCATTGTCAACGAGGAAGACGAAGTCCTGGTGGTCATGGAAGGCGGCAAGGTGGTCCGCTCGTCGGTCAGCGGCGTGCCGGCCAAGGGCCGCGACACCATGGGCGTGATCTTTGCCAAGCCGGACAAGAACGACCGCATCATCGCCGTCGCGCGCAACAGCGAACGCGGGCTCGAAGTCGAGGAACCGGCCGAAGGTCAAGATGCCGGTGAAGACACCGGCGAAAATACCGCAGACGTGACCGAAAATCGGGCATCCACGCCCGATGACGTAACGTTGGCTGAAGATGGCGGACTGCATGAGGAGTCCGCAGCGGCAGAATCAGTACCGGCCCCGGAGTCAGATGAGTCATCAGGCAATGCCGAGCTGGACGAAGACAATACCGGAGGTAACGAGTGAGTAATTCCGACTCATATCCCAAGCCGAGCAGCGGCGTGCCGAGCGGAGTGCGGCAGCCCGCCGCCGCACCGCGCGTAGGCGCCCCCTCGCGTCCGCAGCAGCGCCCCGGCGTGTCCGGCGCACCCACGGGAACGGGCCAGCGGCCCGCCGCACCCGGCCAGCGCCCCACGGTCCCCGGACAGCGCCCCGCCGTCCCGGGTCAGCGCCCCGCCCAGCCCGGCGGGCAAGGCACTGCCGGGCTGATCAAGCCCGCTCCCAAGGCCAAGGTGCGCCGTGCCCGGCTGCTGGTCAGCAAGGTGGACCCCTGGTCCGTGCTGAAAATGGCCTTCCTGCTCTCCGTGGCGCTGGGAATCGTCACCGTCGTGGCGGCGATCGTGCTCTGGACCGTCCTGGACCTGACCGGGATCTTTGACCAGGTGGACAGCCTGCTCGGGACCCTCGCCGGCTCTGAAGGCGGCGGCTTCGAATTGAAGAAGGTGGCATCCCTGGGCCAGGTGGCGTCATTCGCCACCATCATCGCCGTGATCAATGTGGTGCTGCTGACGGCGTTGTCGATGCTTTCGGCGGTGCTCTACAACATTGCCGCGACGCTCGTCGGCGGCATCGGCGTGACCCTCACGGACGACTAATTCCCGTACTTTTCCGCGGATTCCCGCGGAAAAAGGCCTCGATTTGAGATCGGGCCGGGATGTGCTGTACAGTCATATCTCGGCCCGATGAGGCATCGGGGCGTATAGCTCAGGCGGTTAGAGCGCTTCGCTGATAACGAAGAGGTCCCAGGTTCAAGTCCTGGTACGCCCACGGAACCTGTACTGGTTCTGGCAGAGGTTAGTGAAGGTTCGTCCATGACAGAACCGGAACGGGGTGCATGTGAAGAAGTTGCTGGTTATCGCAGCCACGGTCGCAGGCGTCCTCCTCTACAGGAAAGTGCAGGAATCCGAAGCCCGGAAAGTGGTCTGGAGCAATTCAACCGATACGGTTGACTAGCCCGGAATCTGGGGATGGAAGCTGGAAACCGGCTCTCCAGACCTAGGGTATGATTGTCTGGTTGCTTCTTATGGGGGCATGGCGCAATTGGTAGCGCACCTGCTTTGCAAGCAGGGGGTTCGGGGTTCGAGTCCCCGTGCCTCCACCATAGGAAAAGCCCCGGACAGCGGAAACGCTGTCCGGGGCTTTTTTCATGCCTTCCCCACTCACTCCTTCGGCTTGGCGTAGTCCGCCATCCCTTGCCAGTCGATATACACGTAGGGCTCGTCGCCGAGGACCCAGGCGTCGTGGCCCGGCGGAATCACACCGAAGTCGCCGGGCCCGAATTCGAGTTCTTCGCCGTCGTCCATGACGACTTTGATGCGGCCGGAAATCGTGTAGCCGGTATGGCTGGCCATGCAGCTGTCAGTTTTGGCGATCGGCTTGACGTGGTCTGACCATTTCCAGCCCGGAAGGAAGGTGGCCCGTCCAACCGGGCCGGCCTCGAGGTTGACGAGATCCACCTGACCCATGCCCTCGGCAACGGGGCGCGTCTCTTCGGGATCGTCCAGGCTCTTGCGGATCATTGACGCCATGATGGTCTCCTTCTTCGATGATGGCGAGACCGGAACGTGAGACCGCGCCTTAAGATTGGCACCGCGGTATGCACCCGTCAAGGAGCAGGGGCCGTAAGGGCCCCTGCTGTCCGTCCCATTAGTGTTGGAGCGTGAACTTCTTACTTGCGGCCGTAGGCGTGCTGGGTGTGGCCTCGTCGGGGCCCCTCATTGCCGCCACGCTGGGCGCCACGTCGGTCAGTGCCCTCGCCATCGCTTTCTGGCGCAACGCCATTGGAGCAGTCGTGATGGCCGGTCCGGTTGTGGTCCGCAACCCCCGTCAGTTCGGAAAGGTGACCGGAGCCGAGTTCCGCTGGTCGCTCGCCGCGGCGGTGGCCCTGGCCCTGCACTTCGCGTGCTTCATTACCTCCCTGCAGCTGACGTCGGTCGCGGCGGCGACGGCGCTGGTGTGCCTTCAGTCAGGCTGGATCGCGATCTTCCAACTCTTCCGGGGAGTCCGGTTCCGCTGGCCGGTCCTGGTAGGGCTGGGGCTCGCCTTCGGCGGTGTCGTGACAATCACCGGTTTTGATATGGGTTCCTCGCCCGAGGCGCTTGTGGGCGATCTCCTGGCCGTCGCCGGCGGCGCCCTGGCGGGCATCTACACGCTCGCCGGAGGCAAGGCGCGGCAGAGCATGGGCACCGGCGTCTATACGACCCTGTGCTACGGCATGTGCGCCGCGATTGTGGCGGGGATGGCGCTGTTGGCTGGACAGCCGCTGGCAGGGTTCGAAGCCACCGGCTGGCTGGGGATCCTCGCCATTACCGTGTGCGCACAGCTGGTGGGGCACACCGCGTTCAACTATCTGCTGGCGACCATGAGCCCGCTGCTGGTGTCCATGATCATCCTGCTGGAAATCCCCGGAGCGGCGCTCCTGGCCGCAGCCTTCCTGGACGAGACGCTGCCGGCCGGAACCTACGCGGGGCTGGCGATGATCCTGGTGGGGCTCGCCGTCGTGGTCCTGGGGCAGCGAGGCTCACGTTCCGCCCGGAGAACGGGCGAGGGAGCCGGTGAAGAGCGGCTGGCGGAGCTCGGCACCGACTAGGCCGCTCCCGGCGGCCGCATCTCCCGGTGGCCGCGTGGCCGCCGTCATTGGCCGCTATTGGCCGCCGCGGCGGGCCGGCTGGGGAACGTTGACCGTGTGGATGGCACGGAGCAGTTTCGCCGGGAAGTAGACCGAGAAGAAGACCACCATGGGCGCCTTCAGTGCCATCTTCTTGACGTTGTGGGCCTTGTAGGTGCGGTCAAAGCGCGTCACGTAGTAGCGGTAATCCCGCGGCGAGTCCTCCAGCCGCCGGGCCGACATGCCCGAGATCATCTGCGGCCAGTACTGGATCCTGAGCTCGTGGTCGGCCAGGTGCAGCGACAGATCGATGTCCTCGTGCATCTCGTCCCGCTCGTCGCGGCAGGCTTCTGTGCGGATGGTCTCCCAGGCCGAGCGGCGCATTGCCATGTTGGAACCGAAGAGGAAGTGATACTGGTGCTTGGCAAGCCTGAGCATCAGTTGGCGCATTTTGTCGTCGGCCTTGAGCCCGAACCGGCGCATGGGCATGTCGTAATAGACCACCGGACCGGTCGCAGCGTGCACAGACTCGTCGGCGAAGGCCTTCTGCACCTGCTCCACCCAGTCCGGTTCCAGCACGGAATCGGCGTCGATCCGGCCGAGGATATCGCCCGTGGCATGGTCCAAACCGAAATTGCGTGTGGGGATGAGCCCCTGGTCGCGGTCCTGGCTGAGCAGGATGATCGGGCTCTCCGGATACTCCAGCTGCATCTGCCGCACGATTTCCGCCGTGCGGTCCTTGGACAGGTTGTCCACCACAATGATTTCGTGGGCGGGCACCGACTGGTAAACCGCGGCGATCAGACACTGCCGGATGACGCTTTCCTCGTTGTACGCCGGGATGACGATAGACACAGCCGGCGGCGGAGCAAGGAGCAAGGCATCCTGGGGTGATCTATGGGGTGACATCACCACAAATTTAGCATCTAGCCTGGCGTTTCAAGCCGGACCGTGACGTGCCTGCGGAGGCCGCGTCAAACAAAAGGAGGGATCCCGCACCGTGGCGGAATCCCTCCTTGGGAGAGTGCAGGTCACCTGCCGGCAGCGGGACTGCCCGGCGCAGGGTCTCGACTCAGCCGGCCTGTGCCGGCCAGGTTCTACTTGCCGGGCTTGTCTGCGCCGTTGTTCAGGCTGGCCGCGATGTTGCGTACGGCCGTTTTGGCGTCGGTGGCAACCTTGTCGGCGGCCTCAGCGGCGTTGCCGGCGGCGTCCTTGGCCGTTTCCGTGGCTTTGTCCGCCGCGGTGGCTGCGGAATCGGAAGCCTCCTTGGATGCCTCAGCCGCGGAGTCCGCTGCCGCTACAGTCGCGGAACCGGCCTTGTCGGCGGCGTCCTTCAGCGATTCGCCGGCCGGGGCGGCCGTGGGGGCGGGCTTTACCGGCGTCGGTACCTTCCAGGGGTCCTCCACCGGCCTGGACGCCCGCCAGGCGGCGACACCGGCTGCAACGGCGGCAGCGATGATGCCGAAGATCAGCAGGCCGCGGTGCTTGGGCTTCTGCTGCTTGGCGAGCTTGGCATTAGCCGTCTTGGTGACCTCATTGGCGGCCGCCTTGATGTTCTTGCTGGCGTTCTTGCCTGCCTTTTTGGCGTGTCCCTTGACGGCCTGGGCCTGCGTCTGGACGCCGGTGACAACACCGGAATCAACAAGCTTCTGTGCGACGGCGTCCACGTGGGCCGGGGCGTTTTCCAACGTGCGGTGGACGGCCACGGAAGCCTGCCCGATCTGGTCGGAAAGCCTGGGCAGGTACTCGACAACAACCCGGTCGCGTGCATTGGCGATGACCGGGGCTGCCTTGTCCACAGCTTCGTGCAGGCGCGGGGTCGCGCTGTCCGCGGCATCGTGGATCCTCGGCGCCAGCTGAGCCAGGCCATCCTGAAGGCGGGGAGTGACAGTGGCAACGCCGCCGGCCAGATTGTGGGCCGCCGACTTGAGGCCCTCCTGGATCTTGGGAGAGGCGGTGTCCAGTCCGTGCTGCAGGCGGGGAACAGCCCAGTTCACGGCAGCCTCAACCCGCGGGGCCGCCCAATCCTTGGCGCTGTCTACTCCGGTGCTGACTGACTGCTCCAAGTCACGGGCAATACGATCCGTTTTCTTCACAACTACCTCCCGATTAATGTGACGGTTCTGCTGTTAGCCTACGTGTCTAGGAACGCACCGGCTATTCTTCAGGCCGATTTCCAGTGGATTTCACCCAGCGCGGAACTGACTGTGCGGCCCTATGCGGGCGTAGCCGTCATGGAAGAATGGGCCCTATGACTGCCAACGCAACCGCAAAAGCCACTATCCACACGAGCCTCGGCGACATCGTCGTCAACCTCTTTGGCAACCACGCGCCGAAGACCGTCGACAACTTCGTCGGGCTGGCCACCGGTGAGAAGGCCTGGACCCACCCGGAAACGGGCGAGGACAAGACCGGCACGCCGCTCTACAACGGCACCATCTTCCACCGCATCATCAAGGACTTCATGATCCAGGCCGGAGATCCGCTGGGCCGCGGCACCGGTGGACCGGGCTACAAGTTCGACGATGAGATCCACCCGGAACTGACTTTCAACGAGCCGTACAAGCTGGCCATGGCCAACGCCGGCGTCCAGATGGGCCGCGGCACCAACGGCTCGCAGTTCTTCATCACCACCATCCCCACCGGCTGGCTGCAGGGCAAGCACAGCATCTTCGGTGAGGTCGCCGATGACGAATCCAAGAAGGTCGTCGACGCGATCGAAGGCGTCCGCACCGGCATGGGCGACCGCCCCGTCGAGGATGTCACCATTAACAGCATTGACATCGAAAAGCTCTAACCCACCACCATGAGCTACGGAATTCCGGCGGCAGAGCCGTCCGCAGAGGTCCCGGTATGCCCCAGGCACCCGGACCGGCCCGCCTATGTGCGTTGCCAGCGGTGCGGGCGCCCTGCGTGCCCCGACTGCCAGCGGGCGGCCGCCGTCGGATTCCAATGCGTTGACTGTGTCAACGAAACCAAGCGCACGACGCCGGCCGTCAGGACCGTCTACGGCGGCGCCGTGACCGCTGGCAAACCCGTGGTCACTTACGTGATCATCGCGCTGTGTGCCCTTGTCTATGCGCTGCAGTGGATAGTCCCCAACGACGGGATTTACCAGCAACTGGCCTACGCTCCCGCCCTGACCGGCGTTGAACCGTGGCGGATGCTCACCTCGGCGTTCCTGCACTCGCAGGGATTCCTGCTCCACATCGTCCTGAACATGTACACGCTGTGGATATTCGGCCAGATCCTCGAGCCGCTGCTGGGCCACGCCCGCTTCCTGGCCATATACCTGCTCTCGGCCGTCGGAGGCTCCGTCGGCTTCCTCCTGCTGACCCCGGTGTATCCGCTGAACGGCCCGGTGGGCCTCGTCGGCGCCTCCGGCGCCATCTTCGGCCTGTTTGGCGCCCTGCTGGTGGTCCAGCGCCAGCGCGGCGGCGAAGTCCGCCAGCTCCTGGTCCTGATTGCCATCAACGGCGTCATCGGCTTCATGGTCCCGCAGATCGCCTGGCAGGCCCATCTTGGCGGCCTCGTCACCGGCGCCCTGAGCGCCGCCGTGATTGCCTACACCCCCCGCGGCCCGCGGCAGACCCTGCTGCAGGCCATCGGCCTCGCGGTGGTCCTGGCCCTGGTGATCGCCGTGTCCGTCGTGCGGATGGCCGGCGCCGGCGCTTAGCCCGTTCCTGCCGAAGTCCCCGGCCGCAATCGGCCGTAACCGGCCGGAATTGAACGCCCGGCCCCTTCACTCTTTTCCAGTGTTTCCCTCGCTGGTGTTCCTTGGCTGTTCCCTCCGCTTTGTGGATCTTTCCCCCTGTACACCCGGGCCGCGCCCCGAACCTGAATTCACAGGTGCGGATCCGAGAGTTTTCCACAGCGTTTATCCACATTGTTAATAACTTACAAGCGTGTAGTTCACTGTGACGACCCGGTTCTGACCGCCCGGGCTGGCGATTATCCAGCTTGCAGGCAATGCTGCCGACCCGATCTCCACACCTGTGGATAACTTCTGTGGGTTGCCCTGTGAGTAAGTGGACAACTTTGCCCGCCCAAGCCCTGTTGCCTGGCGCCGGGCGGCACCAGCCCTGTTCCGGCCCTGCGCAGGCCCTGCGCCGTGGGCACTCAAGGTAGTACTCCACAGAACGGTGCCACGGGCACACCAGGACCGGTGCCTCAGGACCTTCAGGCGGCGCCGCGTCTCCCCGACGTTCTCCCAGCGCCGTCGCCCCCACAGGGCCCGCGCGCGGCGGCGGCAGGTCGCGACGGGCCGTGGGACGGCCGCGGTGTGTGTTTCAACAGGGTTATTCACAGTGTTAATAACTTGATGGTCTGAGCATCCGCGGGATTTAACCCGGCTCATGGCCCGGCAGAGGGGGTTGCGGCTCCGATGCGCCGGCTGTTATCCCCAGCTGTGGATAACTTGTGGGTAGTGAGCTGTTATTAAGTGGATAACTCGTCCGGTGCAGCTGTGGTCGGGACGGGCCACAACGGCGGGCGGCCGGCCTGCCCCGAGGCGGCCCCGAGGCTGCCGTGAGCCGGCCGTGCGGCGGGACCGCGGTGCCATCCGCGGCCTGTTGCCGGGATCAGGGAACTTGTCCACAGGAAATCCACACTGTTAATAACTTACAGCCGTGTAATTCAGGACCGGCCGGGGATCTCAACAGTGGCTTTGCGCCCCGCTGTGGCCGCCGAACCCGGCTGAACCGCATGAAGACCCGGAAACTTATGAACAGTGTGGATAAGTTTCCCCAGACTTGTGCACAGCTGTGGATAATGAGGCGGGACCTCGCCGGGTCACCGCCGGGTCACTGCGGCCAGACGCCCGATGACCCGCGCCTGTGGCTGTCCAGCAGATGGGTGTCGACCATTCCGATGGCCTCCATGAGCGCGAACATCGTGGTGGGCCCCACGAAGGCGAAGCCCTTCTTGCGCAGCGCCTTGGAGAGCGCGACGGACTCGGCCGAGGTGGTGGGGACCTCATCCAGGGAGTTCGGCCGGGGTGTGGCGGGCGGCTGGAACGCCCATACGAAGTCAACCAGGCCGCCGTCGTCCCTCAACGCCAGAGTAGCGCGGGCATTGGTGATGGTTGCCTGGATCTTCAGCCGGTTCCGGACGATCCCGGCATCGAGCATGAGCCGCTCCACATCGGCGTCCGTGAAGCGCGCCACCAGTTCCGGGTCGAACTCCTTGAACGCCGCGCGGAAAGCGGGCCGCTTGCGCAGGATCGTCGCCCATGAAAGCCCCGCCTGGAATCCCTCGAGGCTGATGCGTTCGTAGAGGCCCTGTTCGTCCCGGACGGGCATGCCCCATTCGGAGTCGTAATACTCGCGCAGCATGGGATCCACGGCGGCCCACGCCGGCCGCGCCAGTCCGTCGTCGCCAATGGTCGAGCCGTTTACTGCCGGGGTCATCTGGATTCCTTCGCTGGGCAGGGACTAGTGCTGTGGGTTAACGGCGACGGGCCGGCACACTGTGTGTACCGGCCCGTCAGGGATCTGCGCCGCGCGGGCCTGGTGTCAGGAACGCCAGCGGGTAGTCATCAGGAAGCCGATGATCGCGATTCCGAAGCCGGCGACGATGTTCAACGAGCCCCAAGCCTGAACCGGGAAGGCGCCCTCTGTGATGTAGAACGTGATGATCCACAGCAGGCCAATGATCATCAGGCCAAACATGACGGGCTTGAACCAGACCGGATTGGGCTTGTAGGCCTCCGCGGCAGAAGTCTGCGGGGCCACACGGGCAGTCCTTTTACGCGGCTTCGACTCGGGCACTGATCCTCCTTGGCGGGCTGGAACAAGAGCGGCCAACGTGGCTTGGTATCCTGCAGGAAGCGAGCCCCCGCCGGCCAACGTGCTCTTGGTCGAGCTTGAATTCTTGTGTCGCACAATTCTAGCTGTAGTTCCGGCCACGCCGGGGACCCGCGCAACCGTCCTGGAGGAGAACCCGCAGTGCTGGAGTTGGAGCAGGAATCCGGCCGGACGGCGCGCAGCCGCCGCGGGCTGCTCCTGCGCACCATCCACGTCGCGGGCGAGCTGCTCCTGACCGTGGGCGTCATTGTCTTGCTCTTTGTGGCCTGGCAGTTGTGGTGGACGAATGTGGCCTCCGACGCCCGGCAGCGCGAGGCGGTGCACGACTTCGCCCGCGGGATTGGAACAGCCGCTCCCGCAGCGCCGCCTCTGCCGTCGGCTGTTGCCCCGGATCCCGCCGACGCGCCCGAACCGGCCGAGGGCGCGACCATCGGCATCCTGTATGTTCCCCGTTTCGGCGCCGGATACACGCGTCCAATCGTTCAGGGAACCACTCCGGCGGTGTTGGACACTCTGGGCATCGGGCACTATCAGGGCACGGCCATGCCAGGGGCTGCGGGAAACTTCGCCCTGGCAGGGCACCGGCAGACCCACGGCGCCGTCCTGGACCATATCGACGCCCTGGTGCCCGGGGACCGGATCTACGTCCAGACCCGTGAGGGCTACTATGTCTACGTGTTCCGGAACAGCCAGACAGTCCTCCCCTCGCGGACCGATGTGCTGTTGCCGGTGCCGATGCGGCCGGGCGCCGCGCCGACAGAGAGCTACCTGACCATGACGAGCTGCAACCCGCGGTTTGGCTCCGAGGAACGCTTTGTGGCCTACGCCCTGCTGGAGCGGTGGCAGTCCCTTTCGGCTGGACCGCCGGCTGAAATTTCCCGGGCGGCCCGCGCGGCCGGGGAAGGCTGACGAATGTATGGCTGGCTTTTCCGCCGCCTTCCCGGGCCCTTGTGGCTCAGGATTGCGACCGCGCTGGTGCTGGCGGCCGGAGCACTGGTATTGATGGTTCAGTTCCTTTTTCCCTGGCTGGCGCAATTCACCCAGTTAACAGATTCAACGATTGGTTCGGCAAGGCACCCATGAGCACAACGAAGATCCTGGTCGTAGACAACTACGACAGCTTTGTCTACACCCTGGTCGGCTATCTCCAGGAGCTCGGTGCGGAGACCACCGTAGTCCGCAACGACGACGTCACGCTCGCCGAGGCGATCGAAATGGCCGAGGCGCGGGACGGGGTCCTTATCTCTCCCGGTCCGGGGAATCCAGCCGGGGCCGGCGTCTGCATTGAGCTGATCAAGTGGTGCGGCAGCCACGACAAGCCCATGCTGGGTGTCTGCCTGGGGCACCAGGCGCTGGCGGAGGCCTACGGCGGAACCGTGACGCACGCTCCCGAACTGATGCACGGCAAGACTTCCCTCGTCGAACACCATGGAACCAGCGTCTTTGCGGGGCTCCCGTCGCCCCTCACGGCCACCCGCTACCATTCGCTGGCCGCTGTCCGCGAGAGCATCCCGGAGGTCCTGGAGATCACCGCGGAAACGGGCACCGGTGTGGTGATGGGCCTGCAGCACCGCACCGCCCCGCTGTGCGGCGTCCAGTTCCACCCGGAATCCGTCCTGACCGAAGGCGGCTACCAGATGCTCGGCAACTGGCTGGAGTCACTGGGCATGGCGGGCGCTGCCGAACGGGCAGCGGACCTGAGCCCGCTCATCAAACACTGACCCGGCAGGCACTGAAAGCGCGGGCGCGGCGGTAGCCGGCACCTTAGGTTTTTCCCGACCGGGTTAGGGGAACAGTCCGCCCAGGGCCGCGTCCTCTTTGGACGCGCTCTTGGTCGGCGTCGGTGTGGGCGACGGCGGGGGCGGCGGCGGCGCCGGTGCCTTCGCCACGGTCACGGTAATGGTCTTGCCCTGTTCGACGAGCGAATCCGCGGCATCGGCCTGGCCTGTCACCTTGCCCGGAGCCACCTGGGAGTTCTCCACCTCGGTGGCCTTGAGCACCAGGCCCTGTTCCTTCAGTTTCGCCTCCGCCTCCGCCAGCGGCAGCCCGATCAGCTGCGGCACAGCCACCTTGCCGGTGGAGACGACGATTTCGACCGCGTCCGCCACGGCCACAATCTGGCCGGGGGCCGGGTTGGTGGTGATGACAATGCCGACCGGAACCGTGGGGTTGTTGGACATCTTGGTGGTGAGGGCGCCAGTCAGCCCCGTTTGGTGGAGAAGATCGCGGGCTGCCGCCTCGGTCCGGCCGGGCAGATCCGTCGGAATGGTGATCGCGCTGGGGCCCTCGGAGATGTTGAGGATGATGTCCGAGTTGGCGTCCATGGAACTCCCCGACGTCGGCACGGTGCCAATCGCGGTGCCTTTGGGAATGCTCTCGTGCTGCAGCCGTTGGAGCTGTGGCTTGAAACCTGCGTTGTACAGCCTTTGCAGGGCCTCTGATTCCGTCAGGGACGTCACCGTGGGAACCAGTACCTTGGTTGCCTGCGGCGGGGCCTGATTCATGAGGTTGTACAGCCACAGGCCGCCGCCGGCCAGCACCAGCAGTGTGAGGACCACGAGCGTCGCGATCCAGGTGCGGCGGCGCGTCTTCTGGCGCGGGGTGTGCTCGCGTTCGACCGGCAGTGCCAGTGGCAGGCTGCCGGTGTCCGCAATGCCATAGAGTTCGGTGCCAGCCGGCTGCAGCACTTCCTCGTCGTCGGGTATTTCTTCGGCGGGCCGCAGCCGGCCGCCGGGGGAATCGTCGAGGAACTTGGCGCCGGTCAGGGAGAAAGCTGCCGTGGGCGCCAGGGGGTCGTGCCGGGGAACCTCGTTGGTGGGGTCGGTGGGGGCCTCGCTGGCGGACGGCGCCGTCACCGGAACGCCGCTGCGCGCGGCCCGCAGGGCGCGGCGGAAGGCGGCGGCGTCCTGGAAACGGTCGGCGCGGTTCTTCTGCAGGGCCTTCATCAACACGCTGTCCAGCGCGGCGGAGACTTCGGGATTGAGGCTGCTGGCGGGCTCGGGGATCTCGCGAACGTGCTGGTAGGCCACGGAGACGGGGCTGTCGCCGATGAAGGGCGGCCGGCCGGTCAGCATCTCGTAGAGAAGGCATCCGGCGGAGTACAGGTCGCTGCGCGCGTCGACGGCTTCGCCCCGCGCCTGTTCCGGGGACAGGTACTGCGCCGTGCCGACGACGGCCTGCGTCTGTGTCATGGTGGCGGACGAATCCGCAATGGCGCGGGCGATTCCGAAGTCCATGACCTTGACGCTGTTTGAATCGGGGCAAAACATCACGTTGGCGGGCTTGATGTCGCGGTGCACGATCCCGGCCTTGTGGCTGTAATCGAGCGCGGACAGCACGCCCAGGGTGAAGTCGATCGCCTGGTCGATGGTGACGTCCTTGGCCCGCACCATGTCGCGGATGGTCTTGCCGGAAACGAACTCCATCACGATGTAGGGCACCCGGACGCTGTCGTCGTGGTCACCGGGGACCGCGTGGTCCCCGGTGTCGAAGACAGCCACGATCGAGGGGTGGTTGAGTGCCGCGACAGCCTGGGCCTCGCGCTTGAAGCGGGCCTGGAACTGCGGATCCCGGGCCAGGTCCGGGCGCAGCAGCTTGACGGCCACGGTACGTCCCAGCCGGGTATCGAGGCCGCGGAAAACATCCGCCATGCCGCCACGGCCGATCAGCTCACCCAGCTCATAGCGCCCGCTGAGGACGCGCTGCGTGTTCGCCGGGCGTTCCTCCCTGTGCGACGGAGTGCGGGGTGTATTGCTCATGATCGTTTAGGGTCCGGACTTGGTAGCTGAAGGTGAAGGGGATGCGGCCGTGGCCTTGGCGAGGTGGTAGGTCACGACGCTTCCCGCGGTCACTTTGGACCCGGAAGGAGGCTGCGAGCTCACGAAAGTGCCCGGATCTTCCTTCTTGTTTGTGGGACTGACGTCGGCTCCCTTGGCCCAGCGCAGCCCGGCGTCCTGGATTGCCTGCTGGACTTCAGCCTCGCTGGCGCCCGCCTTGATGGACGGGACGTCGACCATTTCCGGGCCCTTGGAGTAGCTGACCGTGATGGTGGTGCCGGGCTGGACCGCACCGGAGGGATCGATGTTGGTGACGGTGCCTGGCGTCGCGTCGTTGACGACCTCGACACCGGTGACTTGCAGCCCCTTGCCGATCAGCTCATTGCGGACATCGTTGTACGGCCGCCCGAGGTAGGCGTCCGGGATCAGGTTGACCGCGGCCGGGGTGGATTCGGTGGGTGTCGCGGAGCTGGGCGTGGGGGTGGGGGTCTCGGTCGGGGAAGCCGAGGACGCCGACGGCGTGGCACTGCTCGGTTTCGCGATGCTGGACGTGGCACTGCTCGTGGCCGGACCCTGCGAGGGGAAGAGGCTGCCGGCCTGGCTCAGGACCACACCGACCAGGGCGAACACCACCAGCAGGATCAGCGCAATCAGCGGCCACGTCCACGGGCTGCGTCCGCGGCGCTTCGGCTCCTCCTCCGGCTCGTCGTAGTCTTCTTCCTCCTCTTCCTGCACCCAGCTTCGCTCGGCCGCCAGGGCATCGGCGCGGTTGAGAGCGTTGCGGGCGCCGTAGCCGCTGGCTGCGGCAGCGCCTGCTGCCAGGCCCGCGGCTGCACCTGCACCGGCGGCGCCCACTACGGGCAGCGCGGACGTCGCCGACGTCGACTTGTCCTCTGCGGCGCTGGAGCCAATGACGCTGGTGGCCGCTGTGGGGACGTCGACGGGGGCCGTGATGGGCCCGGTGGCTGCCTCGAAAAGCAGCATGCCCGGTACGGCTGCGTGTGCGGCGGCGATATCACCGTTGCGGATGGCCTCGGCCGCCTCGGACAGCTTGATGGCGTCGGCCGGGCGGTTCTTCGGATCCTTGGCCAGCATGGACATCAGCAGGGCGCGGACGGGTCTGGGCAGTGTGTCCGGCAGGGGCGGAGGCGCATCGTTGACCTGGGCCAGCGCGATGGCGATCTGGGATTCCCCGGAGAACGGCCGGTGGCCCGTGAGGCACTCGTAGCCGATGACGCCGAGGGAGTAGATGTCCGAGGCTCCGGTGGCAGTCTGCCCCGTGGCCTGTTCGGGCGCCAGGTACTGGGCGGTGCCCATCACCTGGCCGGTCTGGGTCAGCGGAACCTGGTCGGCCAGGCGCGCGATGCCGAAGTCGGTGACCTTGACGCGGCCGTCGGGGGTGATGAGCAGGTTCCCCGGCTTGATGTCGCGGTGCACGAGGCCCTGGGCGTGGGCGACTGCCAGGGCCCGCGCCGTCTGGGCGATCATCGAAAGGGTGCGGTCCGGGGAAAGCACCTGTTCGTGCTCGATGATGCTGCTCAGCGGCTGGCCCGGAACCAGTTCCATGACCAGGTAGGCGGAACCCTCTTCCTCGCCGTAATCGAAGACGTTGGCGATGCCCACGTGGTTCAGCAGGGCGGTATGGCGTGCCTCGGCGCGGAAGCGCTGCAGGAAACCGGGGTCGCCCGTGTATTCCTCCTTGAGCACCTTGATGGCGACGATGCGGCCAAGGATCAGGTCTTTGGCTTTCCAGACTTCTCCCATGCCGCCGATCGCAATGCGCGTGGTCAGCTGGAATCTGCCGCCGAGGGTGATTCCCGAAGTAGGCCTCACTTATTCAACACCGCCTCAAAAATCTTCTTCGCGTTCGGACTGGTTAGGTTTGCGCCAGTGGTGATGTCTACGCCTTCCATGACGATGGTGACGGCCACTTGCGGGTCATTTGCCGGGGCAAACCCGGTAAACCAAGAATTGTTCAGGCCGTTGCCGAGTTCCGCGGTACCGGTCTTGCCGGCCACCTGGACACCGGGCACGGCCGCACGGTGTGCGATGCCGTCGTCGACAACGCTGACCATCCACTCGTTGATCTGCCGTGCGATCTCCGGAGTCGTGGCGGTGCGCAGGGCCTGGGGTTTCGGTTCGTTGATCGTCCGCAGGTCGGGGGCGCGTACGGCCTTGATCAGGTTCGGCTGCATCTGCACTCCGTCGTTGGCGATCGCCGCTGTCATGGTGTTGATCTGCAGCGGCGTGGCGCGGACGTCGCGCTGGCCGATCGAGGACTGCGCCAGCCCGGCGTCGTCCAGCGGTTCGGTCGGGAAGAAGCTTGGGGCACTGTCGAGCTTGAGCTGGTCGCCGAAGTCCTGGCCGAAGCCGAATTTCTCCGCCTCGTCCGCGATGGCTTTCTGCTTCAGGTCCAGGGCGATGCTGGCGAACGGTGTGTTGCAGGACTGCTGCAGGGCAAACGCGAACGACGCCGTCGTGCGCGTGTAGCAGTTGCCGCCCGCGTAGTTGGGCAGCTTGTAGTCGATGCCGGGGAAGGACATCTCGGCCGGGTTGGGCAGGTCGCTGTCCTTGTTGTACTTGCCCGATTTCAGCGCCGCAGAGGTGTCTATGAGCTTGAACACCGATCCCGGTGCCAGCAGCTCGCCCGTGGGTCCAGAGACGTTCTGGTTCAGGTTGATCCCGGGGACCTGGTTCAGCTCGGTGTAGTTGGCCTGTTCGGCGGCAGCGTCCTGGGTGGCAATCAGGTTGGGGTCATAGGACGGTTTGGACACCATGGCCAGGACCGCGCCGGTCTTCGGGTTGGTGACCACGATGTGCCCGCGAATGCCGTCCGGGATGAGGTCGTACGCCAGCTTCTGGAGCTTGGGGTCCAGGGTCAGCTCCACGGACGCGCCCTTGGGCTGGTTGCCGAGGAACAACTGGCCCACCCGGTCCAGGAACTGCTGGTCCGAGCTGCCGGCCAGGACATCGTTCATGGACTTCTCGAGTCCGGTGAGGCCGTAGTTCTTGGAGAAGTAGCCGGTGACGCCCGCGTAGAGCTCGGGCTGGGAGTAGGTCCGCTGGAATTTGCAGCTTTCCGTGGCGGGCACGGACTCTGCCACCGGGGTGCCGCCGACAATGATCGCACCGCGGTCGTTGCAGTAGTTCTGCAGGATGGCGCGCCTGTTCCAGGCGTTGGCCTTAAGCTCGTCGGCGCCAACCACCTGCACATAGCTGAGCGCGCCGAAGATCAGCACGAACATCGCGATGGCGGCAATCCATGAATTGCGGATGGCCTGGTTCACAGCTGTTTCACCGCCTCGGTGGGTGCGTCGGGACTGTTACGGGGATCCGGCGCCGGTTTGGCAGGCAGCACGGGGAAGTTCTTGCGCGCACCGGGTTCCTGGCCGGGCGGCAACGGCGTTGTATCCACCGGGCCGCGCGCAGAGTGCGAAATCATGAGCAGCAGACCCACAATGATCCAGTTCGCCAGGAGCGAGGACCCGCCGGCGGCGAGGAACGGCGTCGTAAGTCCGGTCAGGGGGATCAGGCGCGTCACGCCGCCGATCACCACAAAGCACTGCAGCGCGATCGCGAAGGAGAGCCCGGTGGCGAGCAGTTTGCCGAACGCGTCACGGGTGCCCAGCGCGGCACGGAAGCCCCGGGTGAACAGCAGCAGGTACATCAGGACGATCGCGAAGACGCCGATCAGGCCCAGTTCCTCACCAAAGGAGGCGATGATCATGTCGCTGTTGGCGAAGGGGACGAGGTTGGGCCGGCCCTGGCCGAGGCCGGTGCCGACCAGGCCGCCGTTGGCCATGCCGAACAGGCCCTCGACAATTTGGAGGCTGCCGCCGAACTGCCGGCCGTAGACCTCATCGGTGAACGCGTTGAGCCAGCCGTCGATCCGCAGGGCCACGTGCGAGAACACGCGGGCAGCGACGACGCCGCCGACGGCAATCAGCACGAGGCCGATGATCACCCAGCTGATGCGGCTCGTGGCGACGTAGATCATGACGAGGAACAGGCCGAAGAACAGGATCGAGGATCCCAGGTCACGCTGGAAGACCAGCACGCCGATGCTCACGAGCCAGGCGGTGATCATGGGGCCCATGTCCTTGAACCGCGGGAACTGCACCGGGCCGATCTTGCGGCCCGCCAGCAGGATGAGGTCCCGGTTCGACGACAGATAGCCGGCAAAGAAGATGGCCAGCGTGATCTTGGCGATTTCACCCGGCTGGAAGGTCATGGAACCGATCTTGATCCAGACGCTGGCACCCAGGACCTCTCCGGCGGAGACGCCGGGAACCAGCGGCAGGATGAGGAGCACGGCGCTGATGGCCAGGGAGATATAGGTGAAGCGGCGCAGGATCCGGTGGTCCTTGAGGAACCAAATGACCGCGATCGCGACCGCCATGGCCACCAGGGTCCAGCGCAGCTGGTTGTTGCCGGTGTCTTCGCCCACCCTGTCCAGCCGGTGGATCATGGCCAGGCCCAGCCCGTTAAGGGCGACCACGAGCGGAAGTATTACCGGGTCGGCATATTTTGCGCGGAGCCGCAGCACCACATGGAAGGCGAGGGCGGCCAACGCCAGGAGTCCGGACTGGAACCAGAAGTCGGTGTCAAACGCTTTTTGCCGGTCCACGCCCACGAGTGCCTGGGCACCAATCCCTACGGCGAGGGCGAGGACCAGGAGGACAAGCTCCACGTTTCGTCGTGGCCTGGGCACGGGGTCGATGGGTGTCATTTGGCCCCCTCGCAATTCGTAGTCGGGGTGGCGGATGGCGACGGCTTGGCCGCTCCAGGGGAGGCTGTGGCACTTGGCGACGCCGTGGAGCCCGGCTTGGCCGTGGTGCCGGGGGAGGGGGTGGCACCGGCGGCCGTCGCTGCGGGGGACGGGGTGAGGCATTCATCGGCCGGGGCGGTCGTGCCGGTGCGTTCCAGGTTTTTGACGATCCGCTGCGCGTCGTAGAGGTCGCGGGCGGGCACAGTCTGGCGCACCCGCTGCTGCGAAAATTCGGGAAGGTCGGACATCTTGATATCGGTTACCGCTTCGAGAGTGGAAAGCTGGATAGGTCCGAGACGCTGGGAGACGCCGTTGAAGATGGCCACATGCTGATCGTGTTCGCCGATGTAGTAGCGCGTCTGGGTCCAGGCGTAGCCAAGCCAGAGTCCGACGGCCAGCAGCGCGACGATCGCGGCGGCAATGGATACGGTAAGCCACCGGCGCGGCCGTCCGGCGGGCCTGAAGTCGTCTGCCTCCTCGCGGTCCTGTTCGGACTTGTGCGTGAGGACCGTGGCCGCGCGCCGGGCCACGGTGCGTCCGGCGATGGAAGGAATGGACCCTGATTCCGCTGCTGCGGCGGCGGCCCCGACAAGTTCGTGCGGGCGCATGGAGAGTTCTTCCCGCAGGACTTCGGCCGAGAGGTGTTCGCCCAGATGCGGGTCGGTGGTGGTCTCGGGTTCCTTGCCCTCGGCGGCCTTCTGTGTGGCGGCGGCCGGCGATGTGCCGTCGGCCGGGGACCCTGCGGCCGGTTCGGCCGGCGGCCCCGAGGCTCCTGCCGCGGCGGCCAGCGCGGCGGGCCCGGTGTCCTGGGCGGAGTTGTCCTTCTTTACGGACTCGTTTACGGACTCGCCGGGGGTTTTCGCGGCACCAACGGTGCTCCCGGCCAGGGGCCCGGCCAGGGGTCCGGCCGGGGCGGCGGGCGCTGACGTCCCGGCGGCCGCTGCGGGCGCGGGCACGACGTCGACGGCGGCGGTCCGGACGTCATCGCGTGTCGGCTCGGCGATGTCGAGTACCACCACGGTCACGTTGTCCGGGGCGCCGGCCTCCAGCGTGAGTTCAACCAGCAGTTCGGCGCATTCGCCCAGGTCCTTCGTCTCCCGGACGGTGCGCTCCACGACGTGGCCGGCCACATAGTTCAGGCCGTCCGAGCAGAGCAGCCATCGTTCCCCGGCCTGGACTGCCAGTGTGTCAAGATCAAGCTCCGGGCTGGCATCGACGTCGCCCAGCACGCGCATGAGGACGTTCTTGTGCGGATGCGTTTCGGCCTCTTCGGGGCGGAGCCTGCCCTCATCGATGAGCCGCTGGACAAAGGTGTGGTCGACACTGACCTGTTCGAACTCGCCGTCGCGCAGCCGGTAGGCCCGGGAGTCGCCGATGTGGGCGAAGTGGAGCTTTCCTTCGGCGAGGAGCAGGGCCGTGACCGTGGTGCCCATCCCGGCGAGCTTGGGATTCATGTGCACCAGTTCGGACAGCAGGGAGTTGGCCGTCTGGATTTCGTCGGCGAGGACGGTCCCGGCGTCGCCGTCGTAGTCGTCATGGTCCAGGTGGATCATGTCCAGGACGGTCGCGGCGGAGGCGACGTCGCCGCCGGCATGGCCACCCATGCCGTCGGCAACGACGGCGAGGTGCCGGCCGACGTAGGCGGAGTCGTCATTCTTGGCGCGTATGCGGCCGACGTCTGACCGCGCGGCGTAGCGCATGATGAGCGGCCGCTTCGGGGCAGTTGGCTTGCCTTCGGCCCTGTCTGCGGGAAATTCCGGGGCAGCCACGGCTACGGCCTCAATTCGATGACCGTCTTGCCGATTCTCACGGGGACGCCCAGCTCCACCGGGAGGGCCCGGGTCAGCTGCTGGTCTGCCAGATATGTGCCATTAGTGGAGCCGAGGTCCTCGATGAACCAGCGGCTGCCCTGCGGGAACAGGCGGGCATGGCGGCCCGAGGCGTAGTCGTCCTCCAGGACCAGGGTGGCTTCCTGTGCCCGGCCAAGGAGGATCGGGCTCGCCGCGAGGGCGATGGTGGTGCCCTTCAACGGTCCCTCGGTCACGATCAGCTGGCGGGCCTGCTGTTTGACGGGGGCGGGCGGCGGTTCAGCAAGGGAAGGATTCTTGCGCACCTGGCGTGCCGTGGGGGCACCGGCCGCCGCCTTGCGGCCGATCATCAGGTCGCGGCGCATGGCCGAGACAATGCTGAAGATCAGCACCCACAGGAGGATGAGGAACCCGAAACGCAGGGCCGTGATGGTCAATTCGCTCATGCGTGGCCGCCTGGGTGGGCGGGCAGTAGGCGGAAGATGATTTTGGTTCGTCCCATCATGATCGTGGCGCCGTCAGCAAGATCCGAACTGCCCACGATCTTTTGGCCGTTGACGTAGCTGCCGTTCGTGGAGCCGAGATCGATCGCCTGGGCCGTACCAGGCCCAGTCCGGATTTCCAGGTGGCGGCGCGAAACGCCGGTGTCGTCAATAAGGATGTCTGCTTCGGAGGACCGTCCGAGGACGATTGAGGGCGCGTTCAGCGAATAGCGCTGGCCGTCGATGTCCAGTACAGGCTGAAGCTGTGTCGGCTGGCGTGTCGGAGCCGCGGGTACGTTGCCGTGAATACCCGGCTGCGCCGGGACGGAAGGGGCGGAGGCTTTCTCGGTCCGCGAGGTGATGTCGAAATTCCCGGCGCGGTGCTCCTCATCGCGGCGGAAACTGATCCGGACCGGGCCCTGGAGGGTGTAGCCCTGGCTGCGGACATGGTTGATGACGACGTCGCACAGTTCCTCCGCGAGCGGTGTGCCCCATTCCTGGGCGCGCTGGAAGTCCTCGCTGCTGAGGAGTACGTCAAAAACGTTAGGGGCCAGGGTGCGTCCCGCGGCGATCGTGATGGCCTTGTTGTCCACCTCGGTGCGGAGGCGGCTCGCGATCTCGACAGGCTCAACCTGGGCGCGGGAACCGGTGGAGAAGACTCCGCGGACGGCCTTTTCGATGCCGCGCTCGACTTTGTCCAGCAATCCCATGGTCCTTCTCCTTTCCTGTTGGCTGCGGGGCAGCGTTCGTTCCGGAACTCGGTTTCCAACTTTTGCGAGCCCGCGCTCAGCGGACACTCCTACATCAGATACTACTGGGCGTGTCTGGGAATGGCCTCAACGGACGCCGCCGGGGCGACGTCAAAATGAGTGCCCGCCGCGCCCTGACGTGCGCGGACACCGCCGCCGGGACTGCCGCGGCGGGTCCCCGCGTGACGCCCGGCCGCGGGGCAAGCGTGGCCGGCAAACGACCCCATTCAGGGGGCTCTGGGGCTCGATTGGTGTTTTCCGGCAATTGTCCGTTATGCTTGATCTCGCTGCTTTTACGAGGTTGGCGGTCCGGGAAACCGGCCCTATCCGAGTGGAAGAAGTTGCGCGCGAGTGGCGGAACGGCAGACGCGCTGGCTTCAGGTGCCAGTGTCCGAAAGGGCGTGGGGGTTCAAATCCCCCCTCGCGCACGCAATCGAAAGAACCCCGGTCTTGGACCGGGGTTCTTTTGTTTAACCCGCACGGGGGCAGCCGGCGTCGGGGTTTCCCGGTTTCCCCACATTCGAAGGCTTGGCCCGGCGTGTTGCGCCGACCCGCCGGTGTGGGGCGGCGCCGGTCCGTCAAAAGTGGGGAAACTCCGCAGCAGCGGACCACGCGGCAAGACCGCTAGGCTGCCCGCAGCGCCCCGAGCCCGGCGAGGAGTGCCTCGAGTCCCAGCTTGAAGGCGACGTCGGCCGGTTTCTCATGGCCTTCCTCGGCCAGGCGCTGGACGGCGGCGGTGAAATGCGGTGTCGACGCGGCCATGGTGCCGGAATCGAAGATGTCCGCGGGTGCGGTGACGTCGTAGGCGGAGCCAAAGATGAACGATTCGATCGCGACAATGGCCGGGACAATGCGCTTCTGCGGAAAGCCTGCGCGGCTGAAACCGGCACTGACGGCCTCATACATGGCCAGTGTCTTGGGCGCGTCGGTCACGGGCAGTACGGCAATGACGGGAATCAGCGGGGTGTGCTTGGAAAATACATCGCGGTAGCTCCAGGCCCAATCCCTCACGGCCTGTTCCCAGTCCCCGGCCTCGAAGGCGGTGACGTCCACGAACGAGGTCAGGTGGTCCTGGACGAGGACCAGCACGTCCCGTTTGGACGAGACATGGTTGTACAGCGCCGAGGGAGCCACGTTGAGGGTCCTCGCCAGGGCAGCCATGGTGAACCCGTCGTAGCCGCTCTTGCCAATCAGCTGCAGGGCCGCCACGGTGATGCCGTTCTGGTCCAGCACTGCCGCGGCGGGCCGTCCCGCGCGGCGGCGGGGCCTGGCTGCGGGGCCGTGCGGATCGGCGGGGGCGCTGGTTGCTGCCGTCATTCCGGGCCTTTCTTCTCTGCTTGGCTTCTCAGTTTGGCTGGCGGGTTCGGGGTGAGCCCGTTCTGCCCCTACTTTACGGGCGAAATTCATTAGGCGGAGGGTCTTCCCCGAAGCGTGTGGAAGGTCTATCATTCTAAATGAACGCCATTCATTTTGTGGTCCGCATCACTCTAGCGGCCACGGGGAGGAACATCATGCTGGAACTTGACCGCGACGTCGTCATCGTAGGAGCCGGCCCGTCGGGCTTGACCGCCGCCCGCGAGCTGAGAAAGGCCGGACTCAGTGTGGCGGTGCTCGAGGCGCGGGACCGCGTGGGCGGCCGGACCTGGACCGACACGGTTGACGGGGCCATGCTCGAGATCGGCGGCCAGTGGGTTTCGCCGGACCAGACCGGGCTCCTGGGGCTCCTGGATGAGCTCGGACTGCAGACCTATTCCCGCTACCGCGACGGCGAATCCGTCTACATTGGCGCGGACGGCAGGCGCACCCTGTACACCGGTGACACCTTCCCGGTCAGCGAAACCACCGCCGTCGAAATGGACAAGCTCACGGCCCTGCTGGACTCCCTGGCCGCGGAGATGGCTCCCGAGGAGCCGTGGGCCCACCCCAAGGCCCGCGAGCTGGACACCATCTCCTTTCACCATTGGCTGCGGCAGAACTCAACAGATGAGGAAGCCTGCAACAACATCGGCCTGTTCATCGCCGGCGGCATGCTGACCAAACCGGCCCACGCCTTCTCCGCCCTGCAGGCCGTCCTCATGGCTGCCTCGGCGGGGTCCTTCACCAACCTCACGGATGAGGACTTCATCCTGGACAAGCGGGTTGTCGGCGGGATGCAGCAGGTTTCGCTGCTGCAGGCCGCGGAACTGGGCGACGACGTCGTCCTCGGCAGCCCGGTCCGCACCATCAACTGGGCCGATGACGCGAGCGGAGGCTACCGTGTCACTGCCGTCTCCGACCGGGCCACGGTGAACGCACGTTTCGTCATTATGGCCGTGCCGCCGAACCTCTACACCCGGGTGTCCTTTAACCCGCCGTTGCCCCGCCGCCAGCACCAGATGCACCAGCACCAGTCACTTGGCCTGGTCATCAAGGTCCACGCCGTCTATAGCAGCCCGTTCTGGCGCGAAGACGGGCTGTCCGGAACGGCCTTCGGCGCCGGCGCCATTGTGCAGGAGGTCTACGACAACACCAACCACGAGGACCCGCGCGGCACGCTGGTGGGCTTTGTCTCGGATGAGAAGGCCGACGCCATGTTCGAGCTCAGCGCGGAGGACCGCCGCCGCGCCATCCTCGAGTCGATTGCGTCCTTCCTCGGCGAAAAGGCCCTGGATCCCGAGGTTTACTACGAGTCCGACTGGGGTTCGGAGGAATGGACCCGGGGGGCTTACGCCGCCAGCTACGACCTTGGCGGACTGCACCGCTACGGCAAGGACCAGCTGACGCCGGTCGGGCCGATCTACTGGTCCTGCTCGGACCTTGCGGCCGAGGGCTACCAGCATGTTGACGGCGCCGTCCGGATGGGGCAGCTCACGGCGGCCCGGATCGTCGCTGCTGCGGACCGTGCGTCCGTCGCCTCGTAGAAAATCCCAACAATTCAGTTGAATGCAGTCCAGTTCAGTTAGGAGAGCGGCCAGATGCGTTACGTAGTGGGGTATTCAGCCAATGCCAGGGGCCATGATGCGGTCAATCTGGCCGTCTCCCTGGCGCTCGGGCGGGGGGCGAGCCTGGACCTTGTGCTGGTGGTGCCCGAAGTGCAGCAGTCCGGGCACGCCCTCGCGCCGAAGGCGGGCTTCGAAAATCTGCTCACCGAGCAGGCCCAGGAGTGGCTCGACCAGGCCCTGGCGCTGGTTCCATCCAGTGTCCCGGCGCAGGCCCACATCCGCAGCCATGATTCCGACGCGCACGCACTGATCGAGGCGGCCGAGGAACTGGGCGCGGACATGCTCATCATCGGGGCCACCAGCACCGGGCTCTTCAAACGGTTCACGATCGGGTCGGTGGCCAGTGCACTCCTCCACGCCTCGACCGTTCCGGTGGCCCTGGCACCGCACGGCTATCACCGCCAGGAGGCCCTGACCCGGATCAGCTGCGGGCTCGGAACCCGCGCCGGCGCCGAGAAGCTGCTCGAATTCGCCCTAGGCATGGCGTCGAACCGGGACGTGCCGCTGCGGGTGGTGTCGCTTCTGGCCCTCGACGGCGACGCGGCCGATTCAGCCGACGCGGCCCGGGAGTATGCGGCCAAGTGCCTTGCCGACGCACTGGCTGCCGGCGGGCCGGCAGTCCCGGGGGAGGCGAAGGCGGAGGTCCCGGGGGAGGCCAAGACGGAAGCCCAGGTAGAGGCGAAGACGGAAATCGTCGTCGCCCACGGGCGCAGCATCGAGGAAGCCGTGGACCGCCTGGACTGGGAAGACGGCGAGGTCCTGTTGATCGGATCCAGCCGGCTTGCCAAGGGCCGGTCCATCTTCCTCGGCAGCACAGCGGGCCGCATTCTGCGCGCCCTGCCGGTGCCGATGATCGTGGTCCCCAGCGACTATGAACTCAAGCACCTCAATCATTCAGCGTCGAGTGACACCCCCCGAGAGGCACAACAATGAGCGCAGACCATGCGATGTCCAAGCCGTCGCAGACAGGACAGCAGACAGGACAGCACACCGAACAGCAGCACGGACTCAGTGAGAAGGGCCTGAAAGCCGGATCGGTGGGGCTCATTGGCGCCGTCGTCATCGGCATTTCCTGTATCGCCCCGGCATACACCCTCACGGCCGCCCTGGGTCCCACCGTGGCCGAGGTCGGCGTGCAACTGCCGGCGATCTTCCTGGTGGGCTTTATCCCCATGCTGCTGGTGGCCTTCGGCTACCGGGAGCTGAACAACGCCATGCCCGACGCCGGGACCTCCTTCACCTGGGCGTCGCGGGCGTTCGGCCCCTGGATTGGCTGGATGGGCGGCTGGGGACTCATCGCCGCCACCATCATCGTGCTCTCGAACCTGGCCGCCGTCGCGGTGGACTTCTTCTACCTCATGCTGGCGCAGATCTTCGGCAATCCCGAACTCGCCGACCTCACCACCAACCTGCCGCTGAATATCGCGACCACGCTGGTGTTTATCGCCCTCGCGTGCTGGATCTCCTACCGCGGCATGGAAACCACCAAGACCGTCCAGTACGTTCTCGTGGGATTTCAGTTGCTGGTCCTCGCCTGGTTCTCGATCTCAGCGTTCAGCCACGTCGCCAACGGAACCGCCTTTGACGCCACGGCCATCTCCCCGGACTGGTTTAACCCGTTCGCCGTGGGATCCTTCTCCGCCTTCGCCGCCGGCGTTTCGCTGTCCATCTTCATCTACTGGGGCTGGGACGTCACGCTGACCATGAACGAGGAGACCAAGAACCCGGAGAAGACGCCGGGACGTGCCGCCACGATCACCGTGCTGGTCATCGTGATCATCTACATGACGGTTGCCCTGGCCACGCTGAGCTACGCCGGCGTCGGCGACACGGGGCTGGGCACCGGCAACCCGGAGAACCAGGGCAGCATCTTCGCCGTTCTGGCGGGACCGGTAATGGGCCCGTTCGCCATCCTGATGTCCCTGGCTATCCTGAGCAGCTCCGCCGCGTCCCTGCAGTCCACATTTGTCTCGCCGGCGCGCACCCTGCTGTCCATGGGCCATTACCGGGCGCTGCCGCAGAAGTTCGGCAGGATCAGCCCCACATACAAGTCGCCGAGTTATGCCACGATCGCCTCTGCCATCGCGGCCGCGGCGTTCTATGTCATCACCCGGACCACGTCGGAAAACGCACTGTGGGACACCATCACGGCCCTGGGCATGATGATCTGCTTCTACTACGGCATCACCGCGTTGGCCTGTGTCTGGTTCTTCCGCGCCGAGGCGTTCAGCGGAGCGAGGGCCTTCTTCTTCAAGTTCCTCGCGCCACTCCTGGGCGGCGTCATCCTGCTGGTCATGTTCGTCAAGACCGCCTACGACTCCATGGATCCCGCGTACGGATCAGGGTCGTCGATCGGCGGTGTGGGGCTGGTCTTCATCCTGGGCATGGGCGTCCTCCTGCTGGGCGTGGTGCTCATGCTGGTCATGGCCAAGCTCCGCCCCGAGTTCTTCAGGGGCCAGGTCCTGACCCGCGGGCACTGAATCCACTGCCGGTTCAGGGAAGGTCCCGGGAAGGTCTCCGGCCGGCAGCCATTGGAAAGTAAGCACACTTACCAATAGGCTGTCCGGAGGGGGACCTTCCTCCGTTGGAACCAGAACGAGGTGAGAGCATGTCGGATGCCGAAAGCATCAGCAAGGTCACGGACATCATCAACGATTCGCACATCGGAATGTTCACCACCATCAACGAAGCAGGCGCGCTCGTCAGCCGGCCGCTGGCCGTCCAGGAGGTCAAGGACGACGGCGACATGTGGTTTTTCACGTCGGCGACCACCTCTCAGGTGGCCCACATCCGCGCCAACCCGGCGGTGAACGTCTCCTTCGGCCAGCGCACCGAGTGGGTTTCGGTGGCCGGGACCGCTGAAGTGGTCACTGACCGGCAACTGATCCACGACATGTGGAATCAGGTGGTGGAGGCCTGGTTCCCGGACGGCCCGGACACCCCTGAGGTGGTCCTGCTCCACGTCGACTCGGACTCCGCCGAGTACTGGACCAGCCCGGGCGGCACGGCGGCCACCGTGCTGCAGTGGATCAAGTCCAAGGTGACCAACAGCCGGATGAGCGTCGGCGACAGCGGCACGGTCGAGCTGTAGCGCGCTGAAGCGGGCCACCGCCCGGTCTCCCCGGTGGATATTGCCGCTCGATATCACCGCTCTGGGCCGATGACGGCCGGTCGGGACCGGACTGCTCCTAGTCGGTGATTTTCAGGCCGGTGCCCCAGTTGAAGGTTGGATACGCGGGGTTGGCCTGCAGCGCCATGACCAGCAGCATGAAGCCCTCGAGTTCACGGGCGTGGCGCAGTCCGCCCACTTGGAGCGGACGCAGCCCGGCGGCTTCGGCGAAGACCGCAACCTCGTTGCGGGCCTCTTCGGAGTCCGAGGCGATGAACACATCCATCGGCTGGCCGCCGGCTTCCGCGGACCCGAGCGGGCCGGCAAAGGTGGTGTTGAAGGCTTTCACCACTTGTGCGCCCGGGAGCAGTGCGGCGATTTCCTCCGCCGCCGACGTCCCCGGGGCGACCACCAGCGAGTCGAAGGTTTCGGTGTCAATCGGATTGCTGATGTCCACCACCGTCTTGCCGCTGAGCGTGTCGCCGAAATGCGTGGCAACTTCCCTGGCCGGGCCGAAGTACAGCGCGAGGACGACGATGTCGCCCTCGGGAACCTCGCTCAGGCCGCCGGAGCCGGTGGTGCCGCCAAGTTCAGCAGCGAGCTTGGCGGCATTCTCCGGCGTCCTGTCCAGGATCTGGACGGAGCGCCCGGCGGCGACAGCCCGGGTCCCGATCGCCCGTGCCATGTTGCCGCTGCCGATGATCGTGATGTCAGTCATGATGGAACCTTTCCAAGGTGGCCGCGAACTGCCGGATCGGCAATTCCGGGGAATCAGCCGTGCGCGTGGTCCGGGCCAGGCGGCCCGGCGGCGCTGACGCCGGCCGCGCGTTCGGCGGCAGCGAGGGCATGTTCCAGCCGTTCCACGGCCGGGGCGTAGGCGGCATCGGTGCAGGCGCGGTCCGTACGGCCGCCGAGGCCCTCGGCGGCCTTGATCGCCCGGATCAGTGCCGCGGTTTCTGGTTGCCGGGTATCGCTCATCGCGGGATAGTCAATCGAGAACCCCGGATCCAGTTCGTACCGCTGCCATCGGGCGAGGGCGCTCCGGTGCCGTGCGGCGGCCGCCTCGTTCAAGAGCCGGGTTTCCCGGCTGGCCCGGCGGGCTTCCTGCCGGCGGAGCAGCCGGGGTGCCGCAGCGACGGCCGCCAGGGCAGCCCCCGCGGCCAGCATCCCGAGCGCCAGGCCGGCCCAGGGCCATGTGGAAGAGGCCAGGACGATGGCGGGCACAATGACGGCGAGTCCGGCGAATGCGTCCCAAAACGCGCCGTCCGCGCCTTCGGAAGGCCCGTCGTCGGCCGCCAGGTGCTTGCGGGCGAAATAGACCGAGGCGAACGCTGCCCCGGCAACCAGAATGGCGAGGGCCAGGAACTGCCAGGCCGCGAGGGCGCCGGATAGTGAAAGCGTCATTGCACACCTCCCCGGAACGGTCCCGGGCGGGCGCTGTTCCGCTAGTTCCATTGGAATCCCTGGCGGCGGGGCCGTCAATGCCTGCCGGGCCGGGGCAATGCCCGGCGCCAGCGCGGACGCAAACCCAGGCGCCAGGGCCGGTGCGGAGGCCGCGTCGCGGTTCCTACGCCGAGCCTCCCGGCGTAGCCTAGGGGCCATGCGACTGAAAATGTGCAGTATCCACGTCAAGGATCCGGCCTCGGCCCATGAGTTCTACACCGGCACGCTGGGCTTCGAAACGCTGATGGCCATGCCGGAGCACAACCTCTTCATCATCAAGGATCCGGATGGTGCCGGAGGCGCCGGACTGCTGCTGGAACCCAGTGACAACCCGATCGGCGCGGCCTACATGAACGGTCTGCACGACGCCGGGATTCCCGCGATCGTCTTTGGCGTGCCGGACGTGCGCGCCGAATACGACCGGCTGGCGGCCAAGGGCGTGATGTTCCAGGGGGAACCGTCCGAGGGGCCCGGCGGGACCAGTGTGGTGTTGGATGACGGCTGCGGGAACTTCGTGCAGCTGCACCAGGACTAGATGCCGGACCACCGCGCCCTGACTCTGCCTAACGGCTCGTCTTGTCCTTGTCCGGGTGCTCGTCGCCGATATGGCCCGGTGCATTGGCGGCCAGGACCCGGGCCACGAAGGAGGCATACTCCTCCATATAGTGGCGCAGCAACCCGGCCGTAGCCTCGTCCTTGACCTCACCGTCCTCGCCGTAGGCCTCCGGGACGAAGCGGATGTAGGCCTCCGGAGCATTCAGCTGCGGCGCGTCGAGGAAGCTCAGCACGCTGCGGAACGAGGACTGCATCACGGCCGTCCCAATGCCGCCGGGGGAGGCGCCGATGATGCCGGTGGGCTTGCGGGCGAAGGAGTTGGTGCCCCAGGGCCGGGATCCCCAGTCGATGGCGTTTTTGAGCGCTCCGGGGATGGACCGGTTGTATTCGGGCGAGACGAACAGGATGCCGTCGGAAGCCGAGATGGCATCTTTGAGGGCCTGCCCAACGGGTGGGAAAGCGGCATCAAAATCCGGGCTGTACAACGGCAGATCCCTGATGGGGATCTCCGTGAACTCCAGTTCCGCAGGTGCAAGCCGGATCAGCGCCCTGGACAAGGTGCGGTTGATGGAATTGCTCGAGAGGCTCCCGACAAAATATCCGATCTTGAAGCCCATGAACTTGTTCCTTCCCGATACGCCGCCGGTGGCAGGTGAATTGGGATGCGGAGGGGATCGGACCGGCGGCCCCGACCCATTCCGCGAGCGTAGTCCTGCGTCCGCGGGTTGAAAAGAGGGGCCGGGAGAAAGCTCGTGCCGCTATTCGGCCTTGGCGCGGGCTTTCTTGGCGTCCTTCTTGGCGGCCTCGTCCTTGACCCGCTGGGCCTCGGCGCGGACGGCGGCGTGGGTGGCGCGCTCGGCCACCAGCCAGGCCGGGGGAGCCTGGAGCAGTGCGGTGATTTCCGCCGTCGTCAGCGCTTCCTCAACACCACCGCGGGCCAGGCCGGCGATGGAGACGTTGAGCTTCTGCGCGACCACGGGGCGCGGGTGTGGGCCGTTGCGGCGCAGTTCCGCGAGCCACTCCGGCGGGTTGGCCTGGAGATCGGCAAAATCAGCGCGGGTGATGGTTGAATCCTGGAACTCCTGGGGTGTCGCCGGCAGGTAGATGCCAAGCTTCTTGGCAACGGTGGCCGGTTTCATGGACTGGGAGTTTGCAGAGGTCATAGTCCAAGGGTATCCGGCCAGAGCACTGCGAGGCACCAAACTAGCACCGGATCAGCACGGTGCCGCCATCGCGGCGGACCCCCGCGCCACCCCGGGCGGTACTGTGAACATGTGTCCGCAGCAGAAGAACCATCCCAGACCCCCGACGAAACCGCCGTCGTCCCAGCCGTCGCAGTTGGGCGGGAGCTGCGCTTCGCGTACGTCGCCGGTGTGACACCGGGCAAATGGATCCGCCGCTGGGAGGAACGGATGCCCGATGTTCCGCTGCACTCCTTTATGTCCGACGACGGCGCGCAACTGTCCGTGCTCCGCGACGGTTCCGCGGACCTGAGTTTCGTCCGGCTCCCGGTGGAACGCGAGGGCCTCAGCGTGATCCCGCTCTACGAGGAGCAGCCCGTGGTGGTGGCACCGAAGGGGCACGAAGTCTCCTTGTTTGAAGAAGTGGACCTGGCGGACCTGTCCGCCGAGACGTTTCTCGATGTGCAGGAGCTCGGCGGCCCGGCGATGGCGCTGCAGGTGGTGGCGTCCGGTGCCGGGCTGGTGATCCTGCCGATGTCCGTGGCCCGGCATTTCAACGTCAAGGACACCGTGGCGCGGAAACTCACGGGGGCGCCCGGCACGGAGATCGCCCTGGCCTGGCCGAGCGACGCCACGGACGAGGTCATCGAGGAATTCATCGGTATTGTCCGCGGACGCACCGCCGCGAGCTCCCGCCAGCCCTCGGCGCAGCAGGAGAAACCCAAACGCGAGCCCAAGCCGGACCGGCGCGGCACCGGAGCCGCGAAGAAGCCCAAGGTGGCGCAGCGCTACGCTCCCAACCCGGACAAGGGCCGCGGCAAGGGATCCCGGAAGAAGGGGAAACGCTAGGCCTTACTACGAGGGGCGCCACGATTGCGGCCTCCCGCAGATGATTCGGACCTATCGTTGGAACACGACCCCGCGATCAAAGGATTTGCCGTGGACACTCAGGTTCCCCAGTTCGATGGCGTGCACCACCTCAAACTCCCGGTCAGTGATCTCGACCGCAGCCGCGAGTGGTACCAGAGCCGGCTTGGTTATGCCGTTGCGATGGAGTTCCGCGAAGATGGCAAAGTCATGGGCCTTGCTCTTAATCACCCGGATGGCGGACCGAGACTGGCCCTGCGGCTGGACCCCGGCAAAGCGGCGGCCTCTTCCGGATTCGATTACTTCTCCATAGGCGTTCCGACCAAGGCGGCAATTGACCAGCTCTCCGCGCGGCTGACGCAGTTGGGGGACGCCCATGCTGGCGTCCAGGTCGCTTCTCTGGGGTGGATTCTGCCCGGTCTCTCGGACCCGGACGGACACGAGATCCGCTTCTACACCACGGAGTCCCACAAAAAAGCGCCCGACGGGGAGGTCTATGTTGTGGAGAATGCCCGGCAGACGACGACGCACCGAAACCAGGAACGGTTGTCTCAGTGACCACTCAAGTTTGAACCCACCGATGACATTCCGGACTATCTACTGCCCGTCGATTGGCAGACGCTGGTGTGGAGTCCTTCCTCGACCGCCCGGAGGAAGCGTGCTCAGCGCCTCGCCTCGTACCTGATCAGGACCACGCCGCCGGGAAACGTCCGCGTCTCCACCAGGTCCAGGTTCACCCAACTGTCCAGCGCGGTGAAGAACGGAGTGCCGCCGCCTACCAGGACCGGATGGGTGGCCAGCACGTACTCGTCGATCAGCCCGGCCCGCATGGCCGCCCCGGCGAGCGATGCGCCGCCGACGCTCATCGGGCCGCCGTCCCCGGCCTTGAGCCGGGTGATCTCGGCGATCGCGTCACCGGTGACCAGGCGGGTGTTCCAGTCGACCTTGTCGATCGTCGAGGAGAACACCACCTTCGGTGTGTCCCGCCAGTTTCTTGCGAACTCGATCTCCGCCGCGGTGGCGTCGGGCTGCTGATCGCCGGTCGGCCAGTAGGAGCTCATGGTCTCCCAGAGCTTTCGGCCGTACAGCGACAGGCTGCTAGCCCGCTCCTGGTCGAGCCACCACTGGAACAGTTCCTCGCTCGGCCCGCCCCAGCCGATGTCGTCGCCAGCCGCGGCGATGTAGCCGTCCAGGGTCAGGTTCATGCCGTAGATCAGTTTCCGCACGGCGCCAGCCTTCCGTCTCGTAGTGGTCGAGGGCGTCATTGGACTCTGCTGTCCCGCACATGATCAGGAGCCTCCCGTCCCTCATGGAGCCACCGTAACTGCCCATGAGCTGGATGCCATAGCCCTTCGGTCCGCGTTTCAACTGAGCTGCCCGGTGAAGGATCCTCGAACGGGTCACTCCGGCGGTTTGCTATCACCCGAACTTCGTCCATTCTCCTTCGGAAACCACCACGACGGAGCCGTCGACGACCTTGATAGCTGTCTGCTCGTCGATGGCATAGGCCGGGCCGCCGAGGTCGGCGGCCCACCGCTCTGCGTGGGCCAGAGTGTTGGTCGGGAAAGCGTTCAAGTGCGGGAAGATCGAAAAGTCCACCACCCCCAGGGTGCGGTCGTCCGGCGCGGACGGCCACTCGACGAAGTACTTCCCGATCCGGGGCGTCATCACCATGCTCCCGGCACTCACTCCCACCCACACCGTGTCCGGCAGCGACGGCAGCAGGTCGGCCAGCCCGGACTCACGCATCCAATGGCACAGGTACGTCGCGTCGCCGCCGTCGACCAGGAGCACGTCGGCCTCCCGAAGCCAGGGGACCCATCGCTCCGCGCCGATGGTGGGCAGCGCGGTGAGCTCAAGAACGCCGAGCGTCGCCCAGCCCATGCCGGACAAGTGACGGGAGCCGGGCTCGGCGGCCAGGAGGCCCCGCACCGATGCCGGTCCGCACATCGGGTGACCCCACTGCGCTGTCGGGACGACCAGGGCGTGGCACTGGGCGATCGGCTTGTTGAGAAGCTGCACGAGCGCCGAGTGGATGCTCGGGTTCGTCACGCCGCCTGACGTAAGCAAGAGTTTCAAACGTGCCCCCAAAGTTCGCGCGGATGGTGGATGTGCCTGAAAACGCGGGACCGGGCTGGAACTCACGGTCGATTTGGTAAGCCCCGCCGGCCTCGCGCTCGGCCCTTCAATAGGGACACACCCAGCAAGACCTTGTCCAGAGTTCGCTTGGACGCAAATCTCAAGTTGGCTCGGCTAGCCACGTAGGCTACCGCGAAGACACAACTATTGGGGGTAATCAGTGAACAACATCGAAGTCTTTGGCGTCTCGTACGTCCTCTATCTGATCTTCACTGCCGTGCTGATCGGCTTGGCACTGTACGTTCTGATCCTCGTGATCGTCTTTCTCCGGCTGCGTATTGCCGAGCTGAAGCGCGCCCTGCCTCCCAAAGGACACGCAGAGCGGCAATGACTGAAGTCAGGCGCACTGGCCCCTCACCCTCCTCATTCAGAGACCGGGCGATCACGGAACGCCGCCACGAGGCGCCGAACTCCACACGCCAGGGGTGCCGCCCGCTACTTGGCGCAGGCGTCCTGAAGGGCCTTGACGGATTCGGCCGGAACCTGGTCTCCGGAGTCGGCGATCTGGCGCAGCGGGGTGGTGATCTCAGCGGGTGCACCCGCGGCTTCCGCGCTGGTGACAAGACCGCCCAGCAGTTCCTTGTCCTTGGCGCTGACCAGGCCGTTCTTCACGATGGCGCAGGCCTGCTTCTTCACTTCATTGCCGGCCGCCGTCGCAGCCCGTGACGCCCCGTCGTTGACGGCCTTTTCGGCAGCGTCCTGCACTTGCCCACAGCCGGTAAGTCCGATCAAGAAGGCGGCAGCGGCAAGGGCGGCGAGACGTCGTTTCATCCACCCACCCTAACAAGCGCGGCTTGTGCCGGCCTGAGGAAAAAGGGCAAACGCCAGGCCGTAGCCGTGTGGGCACCGGCGCGCATAGGCTCGGTGAGTGGACATCGTCGAGTTCCTGACCGCGCGCATTAGAGAAGACGAAGCCGTCGCCCTAAAGCTGCTCGGCGACCCCACGCTTGCCGTCTCCGGCGAGTGGTATGAACGCCGCCTGCTCCGTGAGTGCGAGGCCAAGCGCCAGCTCATCGGCATCATTGAATCCGCACGCCAGTCCGTGCTGGCCATGTTGGTCAGCCAGGAACCCGCCGAGGCCGGATGGGTGCCGGACGTCATCGAATGGACCACGCTCTCCCTGCACACCCTGGCGCTGCCGTATGCGGACCACCCCGAATTCCAGGCGCACTGGCGGATCACCGGATAGGGCCGTCAGCGGTTAGCTCCTGAGATGATGACGGGTCCCGGAAACCTGCAGGAAATCTCCGCGGCCTACTCTGGTCACACCGCGGCTTCTGCGGTCCGCCAGTCGGCTGGTTCTTGAAGGGATACCGTCATGCACCTCTTGCCCCGTGAGCAGGAAAAGCTCATGATCGTGGTCGCGGCGGATCTCGCCCGCCGCCGCCAGGCACGCGGACTGAAGCTGAACTTCCCCGAGGCCGTCGCGGTGATCAGCTACGAACTGATCGAGGGCGCCCGGGACGGCCGGACCGTTCCGGAGCTCATGAGCTACGGAACCACCATCCTTGGCCGCGACGAAGTGATGGAGGGCGTGCCGGAAATGATCCACGACGTCCAGATCGAAGCAACCTTCCCGGACGGCACCAAGCTCGTCACCGTTCACGACCCGATCCGTTAGGAGCTTCGATGATTCCGGGAGAATACGTGCTCAGTTCCGCGCCGCTGGTCATCAACGCCGGCCGTGAGGCGGTGGACGTCGCGGTGACCAACACCGGAGACCGGCCCGTCCAGGTCGGCTCGCATTATCACTTTGCCGAAGCCAACTCCGCGCTGCAGTTTGACCGGGCGGCCGCCTACGGCCGCCGGCTGGACATCCCGGCCGGCACGGCCGCGCGGTTCGAACCCGGGGACAGCAGGACCGTCCGGCTGATCGAGCTCGCGGGCAGACGGGAAGTGTACGGCCTCAGCAACGCCGTCAACGGCACACTCCGCAAGAGCGGACTCCCTGTTTCCGAAGGGGAAGGTGACGCACAGTGAGTTTCGAGCTATCCCGCAGGCAGTACGCGGACCTCTACGGCCCGACGACGGGCGACGCCATCCGCCTGGCCGACACGGATCTGTTTCTTGAGATCGAGAAGGACCTCACCGCTTACGGCGAGGAAGTGGTGTTCGGCGGCGGCAAGGTGATCCGCGACGGCATGGGCCAGAACGGCCAGGTGACCCGGGTCGGTGACGGTTCCGGAGGTATTGGTTCCGGCGGCGGAGTCCCGGACACCGTGATCACCAACGTCGTGGTGCTGGACTACACCGGCATCTACAAGGCCGACGTCGCGCTCCGGGACGGCCACATCTTCCGGATCGGCAAGGCCGGCAACCCGCAGATCACCGACGGCGTGGACATCGTGATCGGCGCGAGCACCGAGATCATTGCGGGTGAGCGGAAAATCCTGACCGCCGGCGGGGTGGACTCGCACATCCACTTCATCTCCCCGGACCAGGTCCCTGCCGCCCTGTGCAGCGGCGTGACCACGATGGTCGGCGGCGGCACCGGTCCCGCCGAAGGCACCAAGGCCACCACGGTCACCCCCGGAAAATGGCACATCCAGCGGATGCTGCAGGCCGCCGAAGGGCTGCCCATCAACATCGGCCTGTTCGGCAAGGGCCACGCGTCCGCCGTCGAACCCCTGGCCGAGCAGATCCGCGCCGGCGCGATCGGGCTGAAAGTCCATGAGGACTGGGGCTCCACCACGTCCTCGATCGACACGTCGCTGCAGGTAGCGGACCAGTACGACGTCCAGGTGGCCATCCACACCGACACCCTGAACGAGTGCGGCTTCGTGGAGGACACCATCCGGGCCATCGACGGCCGCGTGATCCACACCTTCCACACCGAAGGCGCCGGCGGCGGCCACGCCCCGGACATCATCAAGATCGCCGGGCTGCCCAACGTCCTGCCGGCGTCCACCAACCCCACCCTGCCGTACACGCGCAACACCATCGAAGAGCACCTGGACATGCTCATGGTCTGCCACCATCTGAACCCGGACATCCCGGAGGACGTGGCATTCGCGGACTCCCGCATCCGCGCCGAGACCATCGCCGCCGAGGACGTCCTGCAGGACCTGGGCATCTTCGCGATCACGTCCTCGGACTCGCAGGCCATGGGCCGGGTGGGCGAGGTGGTCATCCGCACCTGGCAGGTGGCGGACAAGATGAAGCGGCAGCGCGGCGTACTGAAGGATCCTGCCGGCGGCAGCCACGGGGCCGCGTCAGGCCTGGGCGCCCAGAGCGACAACTTCCGGCTCAAGCGTTACGTGGCGAAATACACCATCAACCCGGCCATCGCGCAGGGCATGGCGGATTCCATCGGCTCGGTGGAGGTGGGAAAGTTCGCGGACCTGGTGCTCTGGGATCCCGCGTTCTTCGGAGTGAAGCCGGACCTTGTGCTCAAGGGCGGCCAGATCGCGTACGCCCTCATGGGTGACGCCAACGCCTCCATTCCCACCCCGCAGCCGCGCACCATGCGGCCGATGTTCGCCGCCTATGGCAAGGCGCTGCAGCAGTCCTCCATCACCTTCCTCTCCCAGGCCGCCATCGACGCCGGGGTCCCGGCCGAGCTCGGACTGGAGAAGGTCATCCGGCCGGTGTCCGGAATCAGGAACCTCACCAAGGCGGACCTCAAGTACAACGGCGCCACCCCTGATATCGAGGTGGACCCGGAAACGTATCAGGTGAGCGTCGACGGCGAGGACGTCACCTGCGAGCCCTCAGACGTGCTGCCCATGGCGCAGCGCTACTTCCTTTTCTAGGCTTCCAGAGGAGATCACCATGATCATCGAAAAGGTCCTCGGCAACACCCACGACCTCCCTCCCGGTCCGGACCCCTACCTTGGGCTCCACCGCGAGAAGGTGGTGCTGCCCAGCGCCCAGCTGGTCAAACGCATCCAGCGCGTCACCACCGACCACGGGAAGGAACTCGGCATCCGCCTCCCCGCCGGTTCCGGGGACCTTCGCGACGGCGACATCCTGCACGTGGCCGGCACCAACATGATCGTGGTGTCAGTCCTGCCCACCGACGTCCTGGTGATCGCCCCGCGCTCCATCCACGAGATGGGGGTGGTGGCCCACTCCCTAGGCAACCGGCACCTGCAGGCCCAGTTCTTCGACGCTTCCTCGGAGTACGGGGCGGAGGTGATGGTCTGCCAGTACGACCACACCGTGGAGGACTATCTCAAACACGTCGGAGCGCCCTACAACCGCCAGGAGCGCGTGATGCCCGTACCCTTCCGCCATGCCGAACACTCGCACTAGCCTCTGCCGTTGTGGCTGGGGCGCCGTGGGCGCTGCGGCGGGTGATAGGGGTCGTGCCCGCTTCGCGGTGCCCGCCACGCCGCGACCCCTATCACCCGCCTTCGCAGGTTCGACTGCTTGCCTTGCGTCGCGGAGCCCGTTATGACTTACCAGCTTGCGTTGCAGCAGCTGACGGATTCTGCTCTGCCTACCGGGGCGTTTGCTCACTCGCTGGGGTTTGAGACGTATGTGGAGCGCGGGCTGGTGCACGACGAGGAGTCCTTTGGGGTGTGGCTGGCGGCGTTCATTTCACAGCAGCTGACGTACTCGGACGCCCTGGCAATCCGGTTCCTCTATGAGGACGTTCCGGTTGCCGAACTGGATGCGTTGTTGACCGCCCAGTTGTTGCCCCGGCAGTTGCGCGAGGCCAGTACCAAAATGGGCGGGCGTCTGCTGGAGATCGGCGCCGAGATCTTTCCGTCCGCAGATCTGGCGGAGTACCGGGAGCTGGTGGGTTCCGGCCGTGTCGCCGGGCATCAGCCGCTGGCGTTCGCCGTCGTCGCACGGTCCCTGAACGTACCGCTCCCGGAGGCCCTCGCCGCTTATCTTTTCGCCGCGGTGACGTCCTTGACGCAGAACGCCGTCCGGGCGATCCCCCTGGGGCAGAACTCCGGCCAGCGGATCCTGCGGAAGGCGGCCGACGGCGTAGCTGCCGCCGCCGAGCGCTCCAGTCACCTCACGCCTGACGACTTTGGGGCCGTCAGCCCCGGGCTGGAAATTTCGCAAATGCGGCACGAACGCCAGCGCGCCCGCATGTTCATGAGTTAACCGAGCTACACACGAAATATGTCTGGAGAAGAATATGTCTGAGCCCGTCAAAATCGGCATCGGCGGCCCGGTGGGTGCCGGCAAGACCCAGCTCGTGGAGCGGCTCACCCGTCATATGAGCCGGGAGATCTCCATGGCGGCCATCACCAACGATATCTACACAATCGAGGACGCCAAGATTCTCGCCGCCAATGGGATCCTGCCGATCGACCGGATCATCGGCGTCGAAACCGGCGGCTGCCCGCACACGGCCATCCGCGAAGACACGTCCATGAATACGGCCGCCATCGAGGAGCTGAAGAAGCGGCACCCTGACCTGCAGGTGATCTTCGTGGAATCCGGCGGCGACAACCTCTCCGCAACGTTCAGCCCCGAACTGGTGGACTTTTCCATCTACATAATCGACGTGGCCCAGGGTGAGAAGATCCCGCGCAAGGCCGGCCAGGGCATGATCAAGTCCGATCTGTTCATCATCAACAAGACCGACCTCGCCCCCCACGTCGGCGCGGACCTGGCCGTCATGGAGCGGGACTCCAAGGAATTCCGGGGCGAGAGGCCGTTCTGCTTCACGAACCTCAAGACCGACGAAGGGCTGGACCGCGTCATCGACTGGGTGCGGCGGGACGTCCTGATGCTCGACCTGGCGTCGTGACGGCGATTGTGCGGAGTCCGGCGGCTTCGCCGGATTTGGGGCCGTGCCCGTCCCCAGCCGCTCCCGACTCTCGCAAGCTCGAGTCGGGACCCTCGCGGCAGTGGGCCCCCCGCGGTGCCCGCCACGCCGCGGCCCCAAAATCCGGCCTCGCCGCCTCAGCGGTTAAGTCGCCGATGGGGGAGCTGGAACTCGTCGTCGAAAATCGGGACGGACGTTCTGTTGCCACGCATCAGTTCCATCGGGGGGCTTTGAGGGTTTTGCGGCCGCATTACTTGGATGGCAGCGGGCAGGTTTGTTATGTGCTCGTCAATCCTGGCGGTGCCTATCTGGGCGCTGACCTGTATGTGATTGACGTGGAGGTGGCCGATGAGGCTAAGCTGCTGCTCGCCACGCAGTCGGCCACCAAGATCTACCGGACTCCGGGATCCTTTGCCGAACAGCGGATGCGGCTGCGGCTCGGGGAGGGGGCCCGGCTGGAGCTCGCCCCGGATCAGGTGATCGCCTACCGGGAGGCCAGCTACCGGCAGAATACGCACGTGACGGTGCGGCCGTCGTCGAGCCTCATCATGGCCGAAATTGTGACCCCGGGGTGGTCGCCGGACGGGGCCTCGTTCCGGTACGAGGAGCTGCGGTTGCGGACCGAGATCCGGGTCGAGTCGGAGGCGTCCGTCGGGGAGGCGGGCGGGCTGCTGGCCCTGGACAACGTGCTCATCCGGCCGCCCCTGGGCGATGTGACGGGCCTGGCGTTCATGGAGGGCTTCAGCCATCTGGGGTCGCTGATCGTGGTGGACCCGCGGGTGGACCAAGCCCTTGCCGACGAACTCCACGAGATCACGGCCGGGCTCGGCGCCCATACCGGCATCTCGCTCACCGCCGCCGTGCTGGGAACGGCCGGGCTGGTGCTGAGGTCGCTCTCGAACAGCACGGAGGAACTGAGGTGTGTTCTGGGAGCCGCCACCGCCCTGCTGCGCAAGCGCTGGTACGGCCAGGATCCGCTGGATCTGAGGAAGTACTGATGGCCGGGACCCAGCAGAGGACTGCGCTCCGCCGGCTTCGGGCGCTGACCACCCGGCCGGCGGCCTGATCACAGCCGGCGCGCCCCCTCTGCCGGCAGGACGGCGAAGACATCGGGTGCCTGCAGCCCGCGGGCGGCGAAGCCGGCCAGGACCGCGGACCGGACCTGATCGGCGTCGTCCACTGGAACCAGGGCGATGGCGGAGCCGCCGAACCCGCCGCCGGTCATCCGGGCCCCGATGGCCCCGTTGGCGCGTGCGGTGTCAACGGCCAGGTTCAGTTCCGGGCAGGAGATTTCGAAGTCGTCCCGCATGGAGCGGTGGCTGGCGTCCAGCAGGTCTCCGATTGCCAGCGGCCCATGGGACGTGAGCCATTCCGCGGTCCGGGCGACCCGTTCGTTCTCGGTGACAATGTGCCGGACCCGGCGGAACGTCACGTCGTCGAGGACGCGCCCGGCCCGCGGCAGATCGGCGGCGTCAAGGTCGCGAAGGGCGCCGACGCCCAGGGCCCGGGCGCCGCGGACGCAGGAGGACCGGCGTTCGGCGTACCCGCCGGTGGCGTGGGCGTGCGAGACCTTGGTGTCGATCACCAGGCAGAGAAGCCCGGATTCCTCCAGGCCGAGCGGCACCGGGCGGGAGCTGAGGTCGCGGCAGTCCAGGTAGACCGCGCAGTCCCGGGTGCCGAGCATCGACGCGGACTGATCCATGATCCCGGTGGGGGCGCCGACGACGTTGTTTTCGGCCCGCCGCCCGATGTCCGCCAGTTCGGCCCGGCCCAGGCCCGCTCCGGTGAGGTCGGAGAGGGCCAACGCGACGGCGCATTCCAGGGCGGCGGAGGAGGACAGCCCGGCGCCGACCGGGACATCGGAGGTCACGTACAGGTCAAAGCCCGGCACCGTGATGCCGGCACGTTCCAGCTCCCACGCCACTCCGGCCGGGTACGCGGACCAGCCGGCCGCCTGGTCCGGGGCGAAGGCATCGAGATCGAATTCGACCGGGTCAGCGGCCGCGAACGCCGAGGCCAGCCGCACGGTGCGGTCCGCCCGGGCCGACACGGCCACGGTGGTGGTGCGGTTGATGGCGAACGGCAGGACAAGGCCGTCGTTGTAGTCCGTGTGCTCGCCGATCAGGTTGACCCGTCCCGGAGCCTGCCACACGCCGTCGGCGTCATGGCCGAAGTGGCCGGCAAAGGCGCGGGTCACCGCGTCCGCCAGGGCCGTTCCTGCGGTGTCGGTGGTGGTCATGCCGTTCCTTTCCTGGCGTCCCGGAGCCGGGCCGCAACCTCTTCGGGAGTCGTGTCGTTGATGAAGGCGCCCATGGCGGCCTCGGAGCCGGCCAGGAACTTGAGTTTGTCCGCGGCCCGCCGGGGGGAGGTGAGCTGCAGGTGCAGGTACCCGGACCGGCGCAGCACCGGGTCAAGGGGGGCCTGGTGCCAGGCGCTGATATACGGCGTCGGGCTGCCGTAGAGCCTGTCGAGGCGGCCCAGCAGGTCCGGATACAGGACGGCGAGCTCGTCACGCTCGGCGCCGGTCAGCGCGGCGAGGTCCGGAACCTGGCGGTGCGGGACCAGATGGATTTCCAGCGGCCAGCGCGCCGCGAACGGCACGTAGGCGCTGAAGAATTCGCCCTCGAGCACGATCCGGGCGCCGTCGGCACGTTCGCTCGCCAAAATCGCCCCGGTCAGGGTGGCCGTCCCGCCCGCCGCCTCATGGAACTGCCGGGCGGCCGCGGCCATCACCGCGGTCCTCGGCGTGACGTAGGGGTAGGCGTAGATCTGGCCGTGCGGATGGTGCAGTGTCACGCCGATGTCCTGGCCGCGGTTCTCGAAACAGAACACCTGCGCCACGCCGGGCAGCGCGCTCAGGGCCTCGGTGCGGTGCGCCCAGGCGTCGATCACGGTGCGCACCCGCCGGGTGCTGAGGGCGGCGAACGTCCCGGTGTGCTCGGGCGTGAAGGCTACGACCTCGCACCGGCCGCCGGCGGTCCCGCGGGTACCCCAGCCCGGCGCTGCCGGGGCGGCGGTGAGATCCGGGCCGAGTGAGGGGAAGCGGTTTTCAAACACGGCGACGTCGTAATCCGCCGGGATCTCCGAGGGCCGCGCGTCAGTGCTCGGGCACAGCGGGCACTCGTCCGCCGGCGGAAGATGCGTCCTGTGTTGCCGGTGCGCGGCGACCGCCACCCATTCCCCGGTCAGCGCGTCGTACCGGATTTCCCCGGACGGGCCGCGCTCCGGAAGGTCGCGGCGGTCCCTCGACGGGCGCTGCAGGGGATGGGAAGTGTCGTCGAAATACAGGAGTTCGCGCCCGTCGGCGAGTCGCGTACTGGTCACCGCGGACACCGACGCCGGGGCGTCGCTGCGGCTGATGATGCTGGTCATGGGGTTCCTTCGAAAGTGAGGGGACGTGCGGTGCCCGACCCGGAAGCAGGGGGCGGGACCGGACAGTCAGAGGGCCTGGACGTGGAGGAGCAGGGCGTGCTCCGGGTTCAGGACCGGCAGGGGCAGGCCGACGTGCTGCAGGAAGGCGCCGGTGGCAACGGCCCCGTCTTCCAGCCAGGCCGGCGGCCGGATCTGGGTAAAGGTGTGCGCGTAGTCGCCGTCGAGAAGGGTAGGCAGTTCGGCCCGGACGCGGTAGTTCCGCTTCGGGTCAAGGCCCGGCAGTGAGGCCAGTCCGGGAACCTCAGCCGGGGCGGAGGCCAGGGACACGGCGGCGAACAGGGCCTCGCCGGCGTCGTGCGCAACTACACCGTGGACGCTCAGGGTGGGCTCGGCGGTGTCAGCGTTGACGCGCTTGCCGGAGTGAAGCAGTGCGCGGTGGCGCTTGTAGAGCGCGATGGCGCGGCGCAGCGTGGCCCGTTCCTCGTCCGTGGCTGCGCGGATGTCCCACTCCATGCCGAAATGGCCAAAGAGGGCCGTGATGGCGCGGAAGGAGATGTCGTGGGTGCGGGCCGTGGTGTGCGAGGTGGTGGGGCCGATGTGTGATCCGACGAGTTCGGGGGGGAGGACGGCCTGGGTCCAGCGCTGGATGGTCTGGCGCTCCAGGGCATCGTTGCAGTCCGAGGCCCACACCCGGTCGGTTCGCTGCAGGATGCCGAGATCCACGCGGGCCCCGCCGGAGGAGCAGCTTTCAATCTCCACGTCAGGGTGGGCTGCCTTGAGCGCGTCGAAGAGACGGTACGCGGCCAGCGTCTGCTCGTGGACGGACGGCCGGCCGCCGCGGCCGTGCTCGGTGAGGTCGCGGTTCTGGTCCCATTTGAGGTAGGCGATGTTGTTCTCGCGCAACAGGGCATCGAGGCGGCCGTAGATGTACTGCCAGGCCTCCGGGTTGGCGAGGTCCAGGACGTGCTGATGGCGCCAGGCGTGCGGAAGCCGGCCGCCGTCCTTGTGGGAAAGCAGCGACGGGCCCACGATCCAGTCCGGGTGCTCGCGCGCGACGTCGGAGTCCAGGTTGACCATCTCCGGCTCCACCCACAGCCCAAACTCCATGCCGTGGCCGGTGACCGCGTCGATCAGCGGCGTGAGGCCCTCGGGCCACATGCCCTCGTCGACGTACCAGTCGCCAAGGCCCGCGTGATCATCGCGGCGGCCGCGGAACCAGCCGTCGTCGAGGACGAAGCGTTCCACGCCGAGGCCGGCGGCCGCTTCGGCGAGTTCGAGCAGGGGCTCGAGGCGGTGGTCGAAGTAGACGGCCTCCCAGGTGTTCAGCACCACCGGGCGGACCCGGCCGGAGGTGGTGTCCACATGCTGCGGCCGGGCACGGAACCAGTGGTAGAAGGCCTCGGTGATGCCGTCCAGGCCGCGGCCGGAGTAGGCGGCATAGAGCGACGGCGTCCGGTAGCTGCCGCCGGGGCGCAGCACCACTTCGGCGGAGCCGAGCAGCTCGGCGGCACCAAGCATGCGCCGGCCGTCCGCGAGGCTGTCGAGGTACTGCTCGTGGTTGCCGCTCCAGCCCAGGTGCGTGGCCCAGACCTGGCCTGTGCGGTTGGCGAAGCCGGCGGTCCCGGCTGCCACCAGCAGGGACGAGTCGTGGCCGGTCCGGCCGTGCCGGCCGGTGCGGACCCAGGTGCCCTGCTGGACGGCGTGCCGCTGCGGGTGGTTTTCGCGGCACCAGCGTCCGGTGAGGTCGAGCAGTTCCGTGGCGTCCCGCGGCACCGGCAGCACCGTGGCGAGTTCGTCGAGCTGGTATTCGGCAGTGCCGCTGTTGGTCAGCGTGTGAGCCAGCTCCAGGAGGCCGCCGGGGTGCAGGGTGAGTTCGGAACTGACCTCCAGCCCGGCCTCGGAGTCCAGGTGGATGATCACCACCGTGCGCCCGCCGTCCTGCACTTGGGCGGCAACCACCCGCAGGGCCGGCGAGAAGTCCAGGCCGGGGCCGCCGGCGGCGTTCCGGTGCCCGCGCAGGCCCGGCCGCCCGGCCCAGCCGGAGGAGGCCTGAGGGAGCAGTCCGGCGGTGACGGGGATGTCGAGGGCGGAGTGCTGGACGGCCCCGTGGAGGATCGCCAGATCGGGGAGGTTCTCCCCGAGGTCGGCGCCCCAATGGACGATCTCGGCCTCGCCGGAGTCGAAGGCCAGCAGGACGCTGGTGCCGGCAGAACGCAGGTGCACGGGGTGCATGGGGATTCGCTTTCAGTAGTGCGGAAGTCAGGTGCTGGTGCGCGGGATCCCGGGTTGGGGACCCCGCGCACCGGGCGCCGCCGTTGCGGGCGGCTGTGGCTTCAGGGGCTTACTTGTTGAACAGGCTTACTTGTTGAAAAGTGAGTTGACCTGCTCGTTGGCCTGCGAGAGGGAGCTGGCCGGCTGCTTGCCGGAGAGGACGGCGTCCATAGCCGGCTTCATGATGCCGTCTACCTTGGCCGCCTTGTCCGCGATCGGGAACAGGAACGTGGTTCCTTCCTTGACGTGGGTGGTGAAGGCGGAGACGTCGGTGCCCTTGGCCTTGAACGCTTCGGCTGCCTTCTCGGAGGAGCTGGTGAGAGCCGGGAACACGACGGCCTTGGAAGCTACGACGTCCTGGCAGGCGGTGGAAGCGAGGTATTCAACCCACTTGGTGGCTGCTGCGGGCTTCTTGGTGCCGGCCCAGATGGAGTCGGCCAGGCCGTTGAACATGCTTGCACGCTTGCCGTCCGGCCCTGTCGGGGTGGGTGCGAAGCCGGTCTGGATACCCTTGTATCCGGTGTACTGGCCGATCAGCCAGTCGCCCGAGGTGTTGATGGCGGCCTTGCCGGCGCCGAAGTTGTCCGACATGCTGGCGCCTACCGTGGTTTCAAGCTTGGGCATGTAGCCCTTGTCCGCCAGGCCGGCCCACCAGGCAATGGTCTCCTGGAACTTGGGGTCGTCGTAGTTGAACTTGGTGCCCCAGGGGTTCTTGTCGGTGTGGGTCCAGCCGGTGGTGGCGCTGAGGAAGCTCCACTGCGTCTGGCCCTGGCCCGAGCCGGAGGACTCCAGGCCGAGGCCGTAGACGGCCACGTTGTTCTTGTCGAAGCCGGCCTCGTCGCCGCGCTTGCCGCGCTTGTCCACGGTCAGGTGGGCGATGGCTTTTTCGTAGCTGCCGCCGTCCTGCGGGTTCCAGTCCAGGGTAGCCATCTGCTCGGCGGTGAGACCGGCGGAGTCGGTCATGGCCTTGTTGTAGAAGAGGCCTACAGTGTCCCAGTCCTTGGGCAGCCCGTAGCGCTTCCCGTCCTGGCCGACCCAGAGCTCGGCCAGGCCCTTGGTGTAGCTGTCCAGCTTGATGCCGTCCTTGGCCACGGCGTCATCGAGGGCCAGGAGCTGCTTCTTCGCCGCGTACTCGGGGTACTTGGAGAGGTGGTCGGTGAAGACATCCGGCGCCGTGCCGGCAATGAAGCCGTTGGTCAGGGTGGTCCAGTAGTCGTCCCAGCCGCGCTGGGTGATCTTGACCTTGATATCCGGGTTGGCCTTGGTGAAATCGTCGGCGCACTGCTGGTAGGCCGGGAGCTGGTTGGCGTCCCAGAGCCAGTAGTTGATCTCCCCCTTGGCTTCGGAGGATGCCGGGGCGGACCCGCCGCAGGCGGAGAGGGAGATGGCGATGGCTGCAGCGGCAGCGACGGCGCCGAGGGTCTTCTTCATGGTGGACCTTTCATGGAAGTGCTTCTTTGAGGGGAATGTTTGTTAACGGGGCACTGCGTGTTGGGCCGGGGTTACTTGATGCCGGAGAAGCCGATGGAGTTGACCACCCGCTTGCCGAAGGCGATGAAGAGCAGGAGGACGGGCAGGGCCGCGATCAGGGTGGCGGCCATCAGGCCGGACCAGTCGGGGGCGCCCTGCGGGGACTGGGACTTGAAGACGCCCAGGCCCACGGTGAGGACGCGGACGCTTTCGTCCTGGCCCACCAGCAGCGGCCAGAAGTACTCGTTCCATTGGCCGATGAAGGTCAGCAGCGCAAGGGTGGCCAGGGGGGCCGCGGCGTTCGGGAGCACGATCTGGAAGAAGATCCGCACGTGCTTGGCGCCGTCGAGCATGGCGGCCTCTTCCACCTCGCGGGACATGGAGAGGAAGAACTGGCGCAGGAAGAAGATGGCGAAGGGGGTCATGAACAGGAACGGCAGGGCCAGACCGGCGAAGGTATTGAGCAGGCCGAGGTTCTTGATCATCAGGAAGTTGGGCAGGGCTGTGAAGATCGGCGGGACCATCATGGTGGCCAGGAACAGGCCGAACACCACGTTCCGGCCCGGCCAGCGGAGCCGGGAGAAGGCGTAGGCGGCCATCGCGCTGAAGAAGACCTGCCCGGCGGTGGTGACGGTGGCGAAGATGACGGAGTTCCGCAGGTACAGCCAGAAGTTGATGGCGGCGCCGGAGCCTCCCTCGGCGATTGCTTCCTCGGGGCTCTGCAGCCCCAGGACCCGCTTGAAGGCGCCGAGGCTGAAATCGGCCGGCAGGAGGTTGCTGGCATTCGAGGCCAGGGAGGCGTTGCTGGACAGTGCGGTGCGGAGCATCCAGAGGAACGGCGCGATCGTCACGGCGACGGCAATGGCGACGAGGGTCCAGGCGCCGACGCGGCGCCAGTTGACCGGCTTCCTGGGAGCGGGAGCGGAGGTGGCGGGCTTCTTGCGGGAAGGGGCGAGGGTAGTCATGGCTGGGGTTCCTTAGTCCAGATCCGATTCGTTGCCCTTGAGGAACTTCATCTGGACGAAGGCCACGAGAGCGAGAATGACGAAGAGAATGACGGACAGGGCCGAGGCGTAGCCGAAGTCGGATTCACCGAAGGCCTTCTGGTAGATGTACATCTGGATGACGCGGGAGGCATTGATCGGGCCGCCGCCCGTGGTCACTGCCACGGTGTCGAAGACCTGGAAGGAGCCGATGACGGTGACCACCAGGACCAACACCAGCACCGGGCGCAGGAGCGGCATCGTGATGCTCCAGAAGGTCCGGGTCGGGGAGGCGCCGTCGAGCGAGGCGACCTCGTACACGTGGTTGGGGATGGACTGCAGGCCGGCGAAGATCAGCAGGGCGGTGTAGCCCATGTGCCGCCAGACATTGACGCCGGCGATGGTGGGGATGGCCCATTGCTCGCTGCCGAAGAAGGCGATGCGCGGCAGGCCCAGCCAGTTGATGACCTCGTTGACGATTCCCAGCTGGTAGTCGAGCATCCAGAACCAGAGCAGCGCGACGATCACGTTCGCCACCAGGAAGGGCAGCAGCAGGGCGCCGCGGATTAGCGTGGACTTGGCGACGTTGTGCATCAGCAGGGCAAGTCCGAGCGCGATGACGGTCTGGAAGCCGATGTTCAGTGCCACGTACTGGACCGTCACGGCCATGGCGTTCCAGAAGAGATCGTCCGCGAAGATCGCGGTGTAGTTTTTGGTGCCGATCCAGGTGGGATCGCCCAAAACGCTGTACTCGGTGAAGCTGAGGTAGACGCCGCGGATGCTCGGCACCAGGTAGAAGGCAACGAAGCCGAGCAAGGCCGGGGCGATGAAGAGAAGGGCGACCCTCAGGTCGCTGCGGGTTCGGCGCCGGCCGCGGGGGGCAGCATTGCCCGTTCCCGTGCCGGGCGCCTTGCGGGCCGGAACGGCTCCGCGGGCAGTTGTGGTGGTCATTGATGGGTCCTCCGCAGTTACGTGGATGCTGTGACGTGGATTACAACTGAGGCCTGAATCTACACGAGTAACTTTCTTATGCGCAAGCGTTTCTTTTATGTTTCCGGGAGGAATCTTTCTGCTCATCTTCTGCTATTGACTCGAGTAGAAACTGGTGTAAAACTTGCGTGCATGACTTTCTCACTAGGCATTGTCGGCGCCGGACAGTTCGCAGGCGCCTTCGCCAAACTCTTCGACGCCCATCCCGCGATTTCAGAAGTCCATGTCACGGACGTCCTGCCGGAACGGGCCGAGGCCCTCCGGGAGCGGCTCGGCCTGGCGGGGACCTATCCCAGCTTTGAGGCCATGCTCGACGGCGGCCTCGACGCCGTGGCGATCTTCACCCAGCGCTGGACGCACGGGCCGCTGGTGCTGCAGGCGCTCCGGGCGGGCAAGCATGTGTATTCGGCAGTGCCGATGGCCATCAGCGAGGACGAGATCGCCCGGATCATCGAGGCTGTCCGGGAGACGGGCCTGACCTACATGATGGGCGAGACAAGCTACTACAACCCCGCCACCGTCTATGCCCGCAAGCGCAAGGCTGAAGGCGCCTTTGGCCGCATCTTCTACGCCGAGGGCGACTACGTCCACGACATGGATCTCGGCTTCTACGAGGCCTACCAGTACAGCGGCGGGGAGGACTGGAAACGCACCGCCAGCTACCCGCCCATGCTGTATCCGACTCACTCCACCGGCGGGGTACTGGGCGCAATCGGCGGCCATGCCGTCAGCGTCAGCTGCATTGGCGTCTCCGACGAGCGCGGCGACGGCGTGTTCGATAAGGATGTCAGCATGTTCGGCAACGACTTCTCCAATGCCACCGCGCTGTTCGAACTCTCAACCGGCGGGTCCATGCGCATCAACGAGATGCGCCGCGTCGGCTACCCCTCCCACCTGCGCGAAAGCCGCTTCCGGTACTTCGGCACGGACGCCAGCTTCGAGCAGCTGGCCACGGTCAGTGTGTGGCAGGACAAGGAGTCCGTGACCGACGTCAGCGCGGAACTGGCCACCGGGGCCACGCTGGCTGCCGACGATCCTTCGCTGGCCAGTGTCGCACCGGCACTGCGGGACGCCTTCAGCTCCGGAATGGCACCCGTGCATGACGCCGGCCGGCTTCCGGCCGAGTTCCGCGGACTTCACAACGGGCACGAGGGCAGCCACCACTTCCTGGTGGACGACTTTGCCACGGCCGTCGACACGGGAACGCTCCCGCCCGTCAACGCCTGGGAAGCCGCCCGCTACACGCTGCCGGGGATCGTGGCGCACGAGTCCGCCCTCCGCGGCGGGGAGCGGTTGCCCGTGCCGGACCACGGCGACGCCCCCGTCCTGCTGCCTGCGCTGGGAACCAACGAGGAAGGCTTAGCCGGGGAACTCCGGCGGTAGCATGGTCACTGTGCCACACTCGCCCGCCTCCGCCAGGCCCACGATCACCCGAAAAGACGTGGCCAGGCTGGCGGGCGTCAGCACCGCCGTCGTCAGCTATGTGGTGAACGGCGGCCCCAAGCGGGTCTCCCCGGTGACCGCTGCGAAAGTCCGCGAGGCCATCAGCGCCCTGGGGTACCGTCCGAACGCCGCGGCGAGGGCACTGAAACTTGGCTCCAGCGAGATGCTCGGCATGGTGGTCCCGGACACCACCAACCCCTTCTTCGCCACTTTGGCCCGCGCCGTGGAGGAAGCCGCGGCGGCGCGCGGCTATGCCCTGCTGCTGGCGAACTCGGGCGGATCGGCGGCCAATGAGCGGCGCCAGGTCAGGAACCTCGCGAGCCGCCGCGTTGACGGGGTCTTCCTCTCCAGCGTGCTGTTCGAACCCGACCTGACCGAGCTGGAGCATTCGGAGATCCCCGCCGTGCTGCTCAACCACAGCACCGAGGTGCCGGGCTTCAACTCGGTCGGCGTGGAGCTGCTGGAAGGCTCCCGGCGTGCCGTCGAGCACCTGGTGGGCCACGGCCACCGCAACATCGCACTGGTCATGGGCATGAACGCCGGCAATGATCTCGATGCCCGCGAGGTCGGGTGGCAGCAGGGGCTCGCGGAGGCCGGCCTCCCGGAAGGACCCATTCTGCGCTGTGACTTCGACCGGCAGGGCGGCTACCGGGCCGGGCAGCGGCTGCTCGCGGCCGCGGACCGACCCACCGCCGTGTTCGTCAGTTCCGACCTGCAGGCCGTCGGCCTGCTGCGCGCCGTGTCCGAGGCCGGGCTGCGGGTCCCCGAGGACCTGGCGGTCTTCTCCTTCGACGGCTCGGCTGAGGCGGAGTTCAGCTGGCCGCCGTTGAGCACGGTCGCGCAGCCCGTCCAGGCCATGGCCGAGGCCGCCGTCGAAGCGCTCATTGGCTTTGACGGCGTGTCTCCCACCCGGAACAGGATCTTCCCCGTGGACCTGGTCCTGCGCGCGTCCTGCGGCTGCGCGCCGGTGCCTGCCGCGCCCGGGCCCGCCGCGCCGGTTGCGGCCGGAAAGTAGCACGGGATACTTCAGACTGCTGCGACCGGGGCCGGCCTCCAAGAGGCCGGCCCCGGTCGGACGTTTATTGCGGGTCTTTGCTGTGCGGCTACCGGGCAGCCGATGGCGCCGTCTGGTCCTCCGCGGCGGCGGCCGGCTCGCCGGCGATGATGGCGTCCACTTCAGCCTTTTCCTTGGCGCCCCAGGTTTCGCGGGTGTTCAGCACGCCGATCAGGCCAATGACACCCACCAGGACGTACAGCGAGGCGCCGCTGGCCCACCCGAAGATGGAGGCCAGGAGCACGGCGAGGAAGGGCGCGAATCCGGAAATGGAGGCGGCGACCTGGTATCCGATGGAGGCGCCGGACGTCCTGGTGTTGGTCCGGAACAGCTCCGCGAACCAGGCGCCCTGCGTGCCGGTAAAGGTCGCGTGGATGATGCCGATGCCGATCACGAACGCCAGCACGATCAGGAACGGGTTGCCCGAGTGCGTTTTCATGGGTCTCCTTCGTATGGGACTTAGTGCGGGACGTTCAGGCGGGGTGCTGCGGGGTTTGGCGGCTATGCCGGTACTTCATCGCGCCATGGAATCGATTCCATAGCGCCGGGGCGCGTCACGGCGATAGCGGAGGCATGGGTGGCGTGGAGCATTGCCGCAGGCATCTCGCGGTCGCTGCCGGCGAGGGATGCGGCGAGGTAGCCCACGAACGTGTCGCCGGCTCCGGTGGTGTCCCTGGCGTCCACTTTCGTTGCCGGCACGTGCACGGGACTGCCGTCGACGACGGTGAAGGATCCTTCCGCGCCGGCGGTGCACACGATGGCGGGCCCCAGGACGGGCGGGAGCGACATGACCAGGTCCCGGTGGTTTCCTTGGATTCCGGCCAGGCCGGTGAGGGCCGCGAGAACCTGGATTTCCTGTTCGTTCACCACCAGGAGGTCGACGTCGTCGAGCAGCGCCTCGATCTGCCGGGGGGCCGGCGCGGCGTTGAGGATGACGAATGCCCCGCGATTCTTCGCGGTCCGCGCGGCCTGCCGGACCAGCGCCGTCGGGATTTCCAGCTGCAGGACCAGGACGTCGCCGGGCTGGACGCCGGCGAGTCCCGCTTCGACGTCGGCGGCGGTAAGCCCGGCGTTCGCGCCCGGACTCACGATGATCTGGTTTTCGTCCTGGTCATCGACCGCGATGACCGCCGTTCCGGTGGCGGCGGTGCCGCTGACCCGAACGTGGCCGGCATCGATGCCGGCCTCGGCGAGGACCTCAAGAATCCGCCGGCCATGGGCGTCGTCGCCGACGGCGCCGGTGAACCTCACCGCGGCGCCGGCCCGGGCGGCCGCGACGGCCTGGTTGCCGCCCTTGCCCCCGGGGCTGTACGTTGCGTCCGAGCCCCGGACGGTTTCGCCCGCCCGGGGCAGGGCGCTGACGCGGATGTTCTGGTCGATATTGAGGCTTCCGACCACAAAAACCGTGCTCATTGGACCTGCTCCTTCGGTGGTGCGGGACGGTGCCCGAAGCCGCAGTACATAGGGGCGGAATTGAGGGGCGCTGCCGTCACGATGACGTTGGTCCTGGTGGAACGGAGCGCGCGCGCCTGGGCGTTGGGGCGGAAGTCCAGCTGGGTGACGGTGGCGGCCACCCTCTGGCGGGACTCGGCGGAGGTTGCCGGGTTTCCGGAGAGCACCCTGGACGCCGTGGCGGGGGAGGCGCCGGCCAGTGCCGCCACGTCCTTGATGTGATGGATGTTCCTATCACTGCTGCCGCCTTTCGCGCTCAAACCAATTCATGGAATCGATTCCATGGAATCGTTCACTCGCCGTGGACGGCGGCCTGGCGCTCCTCGGACCGGTTCAAATAGGCCAGCAGCAGCGCGCCGGCTTGGTCCAGGTCTCCGGCTTCCAGGGCTGTGCAGATTTCCTCGTTGTCCGGCAGGTAGCCCCGGTAGAAGTGCGCGTCCACGGTGGCCTTGTGGAAGAACAGCCGCATCTCGGCCAGCACTTGGGACATGATCGTGTCCAGCCGCCGGCTGCCCGCCAGGGCCACGATCGCGCCATGGAAATGCTGGTTGGCGCTGCCCAGGCCCTCCTCGTCATTGGCGGCGGCGGCGGCTTTGCTCTCTTCAACGGCAGCGCGGACCGCGGCCACGCGCTCCGGGCTCCCGCCGCCGCGGATCGCACTGACTTCAATGGCGCGGCGCACGGTGTAGACGTCGTGGATGTCGCCGGCCTCGAGTCTGGCCACGAAGACGCCGCGGTTGGGGTGCCGGACCACCAGGCGCTCGGCCGCCAGCTCGGCGAAGGCCTCGCGGACCGTGTTGCGGGAGACGCCCAGGTCTTCGGCGATGGTCGACTCCGTGAGCCGGGCTCCCGGCAGGAGCAGGCCCTCCGCCAGTTGCAGGCGCAGCTCGGCCGCCACCCGGTCCGCCACGGATGGGACGGCCACGCGCAGTCGCGCCGCGGCTGCGCCCAGGGCAGAGCCGGCAGCTGCATCGGGAGTGGTCATAGTGCCGAATCTACACGATTGTCCCAATGTTGAATCGTCGGATTGTTGAACAATCCGAGAAATTGATGCATCCTAGTAGGGGGCTATCATGAGACGAGGATCACAAATGGCAACCATTGACCTGAACAGCGACGTTGGCGAGTCCTTCGGCCGCTGGACCCTGGGCGACGACTCGGCGATGTTCCGCTCGGTCTCCAGCGCCAACGTGGCGTGCGGATTCCATGCGGGCGACCCCAGCGTCATCCGCCGGACCTGCCGCGAGGCGGTTGCCGCCGGCGTCGTGATCGGCGCCCACGTCGGCTACCGCGATCTCGCTGGCTTCGGCCGCCGCTTCCTGGACATCGACCCGATCGAACTGGCCGACGACGTCGTCTACCAGATCGGTGCGCTGCAGGCGCTGGCTGCCGTCGAGGGCGGCACGGTCAAGTACGTCAAGCCGCACGGCGGCCTCTACAATGCGATCGTCTCGCACACCGGCCAGGCGAAGGCCGTCGTCGACGCCGTGAAATCCGTTGACCCGAACCTGCCCATCCTGGGCCTGCCGGGCTCGGAAGTGCTGCGCCTGGCCGAGGCCGCCGGCCTCCGCGCGGTGACCGAAGCCTTCGCGGACCGGGCCTACAACCCGGACGGCACCCTCGTGTCCCGTACGCTTCCCGGAGCCGTGCTGGAGGACCCCGCTCTCGTCACTGAGCATGTCCTCCGGATGGCCACCGATTCCGCCATCCGCACCATCGACGGCTCCATCCTGAAAATCCGCGCCGAAAGCATCTGCGTGCACGGTGACTCCCCGGGGGCCGTCGCCATGGCCGCTGCCGTCCGCGAAGCGCTCAACGCCGCAGACATCACCACCGCCGCCTTCGTCTAGGCCGCAGCTTCACGCTTCACACCCCGGTTCTGCCGGGACCACCCGCACCTAAACCCAAGCAACAGGCAGCACCCCGCACACCTGGAGGAAAACCATGACTGCAGCACCGCATCAGGCCACCCCGGCCGCCGGCAAGAGGAGGATCCCGCCTGGTGCCCTCAAGGCCTATGTCGCGAGCCTCACCGGCACTTCGCTGGAGTACTACGACTTCGCGATCTACTCCGTGGCCTCGGCCCTCGTGTTCCCCAAGGTCTTCTTCCCGGGTAACGACGAATACGTCGGGCTGCTGCTGTCCTTCTCGACCTTTGCGGTTGGCTACCTCGCCCGTCCCATCGGCGGCGTGATCTTCGGCCGGCTCGGTGACAAGATCGGCCGCAAGCAGGTCCTCGTGACCACCCTGCTGCTGATCGGCATCGCTACGGTGGTGATCGGCGCGCTCCCGGGCTACGCCACCATCGGTATAGCCGCACCCATCATCCTCGTGTTGCTGCGCCTGGCGCAGGGCATCGGCGTCGGCGGCGAGTGGGGCGGGGCCGTGCTGCTCTCGAGCGAATTCGGCGACGCGAAGCGGCGCGGCTTCTGGTCTTCCGCCGCGCAGATTGGCCCGCCCGCCGGCAACCTGATGGCCAACGGCGTTCTGGCCGTGCTCGCCGCGACGCTCAGCAACGAAGAGTTCCTCTCCTGGGGCTGGCGCGTGGCCTTCCTCGCCTCGGCGGTGTTGGTGGGCTTCGGCCTGCTGATCCGGCTGAAGCTCGAGGAAACTCCCGTCTTCAAGGCCATCCAGGCCCACGGCGAACAGCCCAAGGCCCCCATCAAGGAGGTCTTCACCAAGGAGCCGCGCGCCCTCGTCTCGGCCGCCCTGTCCCGCATCAGCCCGGACGTGCTGTACTCCCTGCTCACCGTCTTTATGGCCGTGTACGCCACCAAGGAACTGGGCATGAGCACCAGCAACGTACTGACCGCCATCCTGATCGGCTCAGCCTTCCAACTGTTCCTGATCCCGGCGGCGGGCGCCCTCACGGACCGCGTCAACCGCCGCCTCGTATACGGCATCGCCGCCGTCGGAACCGCTGTCTACATTCCGCTGTTCTTCGTCATGATTCAGGACAAGTCGGTCCTCACGCTGACCATCGGAATCGTGATCGGGCTGGCCTTCCACGCCTTCATGTATGGCCCGCAGGCGGCTTACATCACCGAACAGTTCCCGGCGCGGCTGCGCTACGCCGGCAGTTCGCTGGCTTACACCCTGGCCGGCGTGGTCGGCGGCGCCATCGCACCGCTGGTCTTCACTGCCCTCTTCGCTGTCAGCGGCAACTGGTTCCTGATCGCCGGCTACCTCGCGGTCGCCTCCATCGTGACCGTGATCGGGCTGGCCATCGGGCGCAACCCGCATACCGACGAGGAGGAGCGGCTCCTGCAGGAAGCCCGCGCCTGAGCGGCGCGGATCTTCTTCGGCGGATCCTGTCCGCCGGCATGATTTCACCGGCACAATGATTGAGGCAACTCGTGATTGAGACAGCAGGGGAACCCCTGAAGGTACAAGCCGCCGCAGCAGGCGAAACCGCAGTTCACAAGGTCCGCTCCGTGCGGGCCGTGGGGACGCGCGCGGTCCTCGCTGAGCTCTCCGGCACCCAGGACGTGCTCGCCCTGCAGGCGCTGCTCCTCGAGAAACCGCTGCCGGGCCAGCAGGACATCCTGGCCGCGGCCGAGACCGTCCTGGTCAAGGCCGAATCCCCGGCCTCGGCCCGGCGCATCGCCGCCCGCCTGATGCAGCTCGACCTCACCGCACCCGTCCAACGCGACGGCGAGCTGGTGGTCATTGACACCGTGTACGACGGCGAGGACCTCGCCGAAGTCGGACGGCTCACCGGCCTGGGAACCGACGGCGTGATCGCCGCCCACTCCGGGCAGATCTGGACCGTGGCCTTCGCCGGCTTCGCCCCAGGATTCGGGTACATGGTCGGGGAGAACCAGCAGCTGGAAGTGCCGCGCCGCAGCTCGCCCCGCACCGCAGTTCCCGCGGGCTCCGTGGCGCTGGCCGGCAACTACTCGGCCGTGTACCCGCGCCGTTCCCCGGGCGGCTGGCAGCTGATCGGGCGCACCAACGCCAAGATGTGGGACTTGGACCGGGAGCCGCCCGCCCTGGCCGCCCCCGGCCACCGGGTGCAGTTCCGTCCGGTCCGGGATGCACTCGCCCTAGCGGCCGAGCCGGCCCCCGAGCCAGCCACCGAGCCAGCTGTCGAGCCGGCCGCGGTGCCTGCGGCCGAGGGCACCGCGCCGGAACCGGTTGCCGGGCAGGACGTCATGGCCGGGATCCGGATCGTTTCACCGGGCCTTCAGAGCCTGATCCAGGACCTCGGCCGGGACGGCCACTCCGGCCTGGGCGTCTCCGCCGCCGGCGCGCTGGACCGGGCCTCGTTGCGCCGGGCCAACCGCCTCGTCGGCAACGCCACCGGCGCAGCCGGCATCGAGACCGTCGCGGGCGGACTCAAGGTCCAGGCCGTGGGGGACCAGGTCCTCGCCGTCGCCGGGGCGCCGTCGGAACTGAGCATCGCGTCCGCACCGGACGACGCCGGCGATACGTGGCAGCGCACCGTGCCGGTGGCCACTCCCTTCGCGCTGCTCGACGGCGAAACGCTCAGCATCGGTGCGCCGCACAGCGGCTTCCGCAGCTACCTCGCGGTCCGCGGCGGGCTGGATGCCGCCCCGGTACTGGGCAGCCGCTCCACGGACACCATGTCCGGGATCGGTCCTGCGCCCCTGGCCGCCGGGCAGCAACTGGGCGCCGGCGGAGAAGCCGAGACCGGCGTCGTCGGAAATCCCGAACTGCAGCCGGACTACCCGGGCACCGGGGTGACCGTCCTCGACGTCGTCCCCGGCCCCCGCGCCGACTGGTTCGATCAGGCGGCACTGGATTCCTTCACCGCCCAGGACTGGGCCGTGCTGCCACAGTCCAACCGCGTCGGCATGCGGCTGGACGGTACGCCGCTGCAGCGCAGCCGCCAGGGCGAACTGCCCAGCGAAGGCACCGTCGCCGGAGCCCTGCAGGTCCCGCCGGAGGGCCTGCCCGTGCTCTTCCTGGCCGACCATCCGATCACCGGCGGCTACCCGGTGATCGCCGTGGTGGTCGACTCCCAGCTGGACCTCGCCGCCCAGGTCCCGATCGGCGGCAGGATCCGCTTCCGCTGGGCCGAATCCGCCACCACCGAACACACCACCGAACACGGCACTACTGAACACGCCACCACCACAGAAGAAGCGAGTAACTGATGCGCAAGGTCCTGATCGCCAACCGTGGAGAAATCGCGGTCCGCATAGCCCGGGCCTGCGACGACGCGCAGCTGGCGTCCGTCGCTGTCTACGCCGACATCGACGCCGACGCCCTGCACGTCTCGGCCGCGGATGAGGCCTTCAGCCTGGACGGCAACTCGCCCGCGGACACGTACCTGAACATCCCCAAGCTCCTCGCCGTGGCGGCCCAGTCCGGTGCGGACGCCGTCCACCCCGGCTACGGCTTCCTCTCCGAAAACGCCGACTTTGCCCAGGCCGTCCTCGACGCCGGGCTGACCTGGATCGGTCCGACCCCGGACGCGATCCGGCTGCTCGGGAACAAGATCACGGCCCGCGACGCGGCCGTCCGGGCCGGCGCACCCCTGGTGGCCGGCAGCGACGGTCCCGTCGACACGGCGGCCGAGGCCCGCGCCTTCGCCGAAGAGCATGGCCTGCCGATCGCCATCAAGGCCGCCTTCGGCGGCGGTGGCCGCGGCATGAAAGTGGTCCGGATCATCGACGAGGTCGAGGAAGCCTTCGACTCCGCCGTCCGCGAAGCCGTTGCCGCCTTCGGCCGGGGCGAGTGCTTCGTGGAGCGCTACCTGGACCGTCCGCGCCACGTCGAGGCGCAGGTCCTGGCGGACGCGCACGGCAACGTCGTGGTCGTCGGAACCCGTGACTGCTCCCTGCAGCGCCGGCACCAGAAGCTCCTCGAAGAGGCCCCCGCGCCGTTCCTGACCGACGAGCAGACCACGCTGATCTACGACGCCGCCAAGGCCGTCTGCCGGGAAGCGGGCTACTCCGGCGCCGGCACGGTGGAATTCCTCGTCGCGGCGGACGGCACCGTGGCCTTCCTGGAGGTCAACACCCGGCTCCAGGTGGAGCACCCGATCACCGAGGAAACCACGGGGATCGACCTCGTCCAGGAACAGTTCCGGATCGCCGCGGGGGAGCCGCTGCGCCTGGCCGAAGACCCGGCACCGCACGGACACGCCTTCGAATTCCGGCTTAACGCCGAGGACGTGGGCCGCGGCTTCCTGCCCTCGCCCGGCACCATCGGCGAATTCGCCGGTCCCACCGGCCCGGGCATCCGCCTCGACACCGGCGTCCGCTCCGGGTCCTTCGTCGCGCCGCAGTTCGATTCCCTGCTCGCGAAGCTGATCGTCACCGGCGCGGACCGCCAGCAGGCCCTGCGCCGTGCCCGCCGGGCCCTCGCCGAAATGCGGATCACCGGCGTCGCCACCGTGCTACCGTTCCACCGGGCCGTGCTGGAATCCCCGGACTTCACCTCCGAGGACGGCCTCGGCATCCACACCCGCTGGATCGAAACCGACTTCGCGGACAGCATCCCTGCCGATCCCGACTACAGCACTACCGCGCCCGACGGCGAACGCCGCACCATCACCGTCGACGTGGACGGCAGGCGCCTCGCCGTCGGCCTTCCGGCCGATCTGCTCGACGCCTGGGCCCGCTCGGGCAGCTCAGCGCCCGCCGGAGTGTCGGTAGCGTCCGACGGCGGTGCCGCCGCCGCTGGCGACCCGGGGGAGCTGCGTGCGGACATGGCAGGGACAGTCGTGAAATGGCTCGTCGAGCCGGGAGCCGAAGTATCGGCCGGGGACCCGGTGGTGGTCCTTGAGGCCATGAAGATGGAAACCCAGGTCTCCGCGCACCGGGACGGCACCGTCACCGACGTCCGCACCAAAGCGGGCGGGGTTGTCACGGTCGGCGCGGTGCTCGCGCTGATCGGGTAGCAGCCTCGGGCGGAATGCCGCCGACGACACCAGGCACGTCGCCGGCGCGCTGATCGTCCCGCGGACCGGTCGACGCCGAAGTGGCGGCGGCCGGGCCGGGGAGTAGACCTTGACGGGGCGCGCTTATGTGGTAGCTTCGCGAGAAGTATCCGCGGTCTGCTGTCCCGGGGCCATGTTTTGGGGGAATCATGGCTGCTTTGAGTGCGCAATTTCGGCGGCGGACCGCCTGTCTGGCTGCCGCGTTGGGTGTCTTGCTTGCAGCATCAGCGGTGGCCGCGCCAGCGGCGAAGGCAAACGACGTGCTGACGTCCCCTGTCGCGGTGGCCGAGACGTACGCGAAGCCGACCGTGCCGGGTGCTTTGGTCCCGGTCACGCCCTTCCGGGCACTGGACACGCGGACTTCTGCTGCAGTGCGCCCGGACGGGACCGTGTCCTTCCAGGCCGGCGGGGCCCACGGGATTCCGGCGAAGGTTTCCGCCGTGACCTTCAACCTCACCGTCACCGAGCCACGGTTGATCGGGTTTATCACCGCCTACGCCTCCGGGACACAGCGGCCCGGTTCGTCCAACGTGAACT